>NZ_JAUTYT010000060.1:0-520 GCF_041946075.1 Flavobacterium sp. LAR06
CAAATTGATCAGCGTCACCGGCAATCCCGATTCAGCGCTGGCCAAGGCTGCCGAGGTCAATCTCAACGTTCACGTCGAGCACGAAGCCTGCCCGCTGAACCTGGCTCCGACCTCATCGACCACCGCCGCTCTGGTGATGGGCGATGCCCTGGCGGTGGCGCTGCTGGAAGCCCGCGGCTTTACCGCTGAAGATTTCGCCTTTTCCCACCCTGGCGGCGCGCTTGGCCGACGCCTGCTGTTGAAAGTGGAAAACGTCATGCACGCCGGGCAGGAGCTGCCGCAAGTCCAGCGCGGCACGTTGCTCAAGGACGCGCTGATGGAAATGACCCGCAAGGGCCTGGGGATGACCGTGATCCTGGAGGCCGACGGTAAACTCGCCGGGATCTTCACCGACGGCGATCTGCGTCGCACCTTGGACCGCAGCATCGACATCCACAGTGCCACCATCGACCAGGTCATGACCGCCCACGGCAAGACTGCCCGCGCCGAAATGCTTGCCGCCGAGGCGCTGAAGATCATG
>NZ_JAUTYT010000061.1:0-512 GCF_041946075.1 Flavobacterium sp. LAR06
AGTGAGAAAAATAGATTTTTTCCTGTTCAGATTATCTAATCTTTTTGCCTAATCCCCAACTTTTGCGTATGATCCATTTTGAAGGCGTTAGATTAGATAGGAGGAGGTAAAAAGTATTTTGTGGCTCAATGTGCTTTCGGATGATTTTGCGTTGGAATAAAGATCTAATAGTATTTATTGTTTCAATGTATTAAAGTATGAAACGAAGAGTATGTTTGTATTAGCAGACTCTAATCTTTCTTGAGGATTTAAAATTAATCAGTCGAAAAACGGCATAAAAAAACCTACTTCAAACGAAATAGGTTTTTTTGTTTAGTGACCACGGTGGGATTTGAACCCACACGCCCTTACGAGCACCACCCCCTCAAGATGGCAAGTCTACCGTTTCTCCACGTGGCCAAAAAAGGAAAAAGGTCAAGTAATATAAATTACTCGACCTTTTGTGACCCGACTGGGGCTCGAACCCAGGACCCCATCATTAAAAGTGATGTGCTCTACCAACTGAGCTATCG
>NZ_JAUTYT010000062.1:0-512 GCF_041946075.1 Flavobacterium sp. LAR06
GTTTTTGGTGACCTGGACATCTTTGATCAGCCGGCCGCGCCGGTCCTTGATCACCTGTCGCTTGCCGGGCACGCCGGCCAGCCATTCGTCGTAGGCAAGCTCGACGCCTTCGCGTCCGTGGTCATCGATGTCGGTAAAACCGACCATGTGGGCGGTGACTTCACCGGCCGGGTAGAAACGCCGGAACTCTTCGATGCCATAAACGCCCGGCACTTTCAGATCGAGCACAGCCTGGCCTTGCTCGGGGGTCAGCCCGCGCACCAGATAAATGAATTCTTTGTTGGCCTGGGCTTCGAGACGTTCGGCCAGGGCTTTCGGGTCCTGCCCCAAGGCAGCCGCCAGTGCCGGCCACTTCTCTTTGGCCGTTTGCATTTCCTTGGCGTTGGCCCACAGGGTGGTGACCGGGGTACTCACGGCCAACGGCTCGCCGTTACGGTCGGTGATCAGACCACGGTGAGCCGGAATCGGAATATGACGAACGCTGCGTGCATCGCCCTGACCTTTAAGGAAGG
>NZ_JAUTYT010000063.1:0-509 GCF_041946075.1 Flavobacterium sp. LAR06
GTCCATGTTGGAGCTGTAGTGTCTTCAATAGTGATGATCTGAGTAAAGACATCAGAGGTATTTCCACAATCGTCAGTTACGGTCCAGGTATTGGTATAAGTACCGGCATTGCCACAGCCTGAAGAAGCTGTAAATTGTCCACTTACTTTGATGATATTGGTTACATCGGTATCACATAAATCGGCTGCAATCGGTAGTGCAGCTTGTGCACTGGCCAATCCTTGAGTATCACTACATTCCAAAGTTACATTAAGGGCAGTTGCAGGAGTTGTCCATGTTGGAGCTGTAGTGTCTTCAATAGTGATGATCTGAGTAAAGACATCAGAGGTATTTCCACAATCGTCAGTTACGGTCCAGGTATTGGTATAAGTACCGGCATTGCCACAGCCTGAAGAAGCTGTAAATTGTCCACTTACTTTGATGATATTGGTTACATCGGCATCACATAAATCAGCTGCAATCGGTAGGGCAGCTTGTGCATTGGCCAATCCTTGAGTATCACTACATTC
>NZ_JAUTYT010000064.1:0-505 GCF_041946075.1 Flavobacterium sp. LAR06
CGGAGCCTGACCAGTCATATTGTGGGAGGTGAACGTTATCACCTCGAACAACTCGGATCATGCCGGTTAATCCAGGAATCGCCATCGCAGCAAAGTCGTATTGATACTTGGCTTGCCAAACGCGCTCGTCCGGATTTATGTACTCTGAGACGAGGCTCCCACCAACGATAAGGTACGGATCGGTGCCAGCAAGATAAGGCATCGCGCTTTCGCCCGAGAGGCGCATATGACCCAAGCTGAAGGTGTGAGCCTTATGGCGATAGCTTAGGTTAATGTTGAAGTTGTAATTGTCGACGTTGCCTGCACGTTCTGCACCATCGCCCAAGCTCCGAAACAAATAAGCTTCTGTAGTCAGCGAATCGCTGCCGATGGCCGCTTTGTGGGTAGCGCCTACAAAATGCTGCGTATAGATGTCCTGAAGCTGCGCGAAGTAGTAGCTAGTCTTCAAAGAAGGATTCCACTGGTACTCGGCCCCACCATAGTAAAACGAATCGGACTCAGCACT
>NZ_JAUTYT010000065.1:0-505 GCF_041946075.1 Flavobacterium sp. LAR06
CGGCTCATCACATCCTGGGGCTGAAGCCGGTCCCAAGGGTATGGCTGTTCGCCATTTAAAGTGGTACGCGAGCTGGGTTTAGAACGTCGTGAGACAGTTCGGTCCCTATCTGCCGTGGACGTTTGAGATTTGAGAGGGGCTGCTCCTAGTACGAGAGGACCGGAGTGGACGAACCTCTGGTGTTCCGGTTGTCACGCCAGTGGCATTGCCGGGTAGCTATGTTCGGAATAGATAACCGCTGAAAGCATCTAAGCGGGAAACTAGCCTCAAGATGAGATCTCACTGGGACCTTGAGTCCCCTGAAGGGCCGTCGAAGACTACGACGTTGATAGGTTGGGTGTGTAAGCGCTGTGAGGCGTTGAGCTAACCAATACTAATTGCCCGTGAGGCTTGACCATATAACACCCAAGCAATTTGCGTCGAAAGGCCAGATTGCGGTGTGTGAAGACGAAATGAACCGAAAGTTCGATCTTGCAAACACCGACTTCTATTACATACCCAATTT
>NZ_JAUTYT010000066.1:0-503 GCF_041946075.1 Flavobacterium sp. LAR06
GGCTTTGCTCGGAAATCACTAGTTGGTCGGTCAGTTGTTCATCCAGCAAGCGCCGGTTGGCCAGGCCCGTGAGGCTGTCCTGATAGGATTCGGCACGCAGCTTTTCGCTGCGTGCGGCCTCTTCGGAGAACAAGGCTTTGAGTTTTTCGACCATCTGGTTCATGGCCAGCACCACGCGTTTGAGTTCCGGCGTGCGCGGCAGTTTCGGCAAACTGCGGAACTCGCGTTTGCTGATGGCTTCAGCCTGTTTGACCATGTTGTCGAGTGGCCGCAGTTGCCGGCGCAACAACCAGCCGCCAAACACCGCGCTGAGCAGTCCGCAAATCAGCAGCCAGATCAGACTGCCAAGGGTGCTGTCCCAGAGTTTGGCCAGGGCGAATTGTGGATTGCTCAGCACCTGGACCCGGGCCGCCTGCTCCCAACCACGCATGACCAGCGCATCACCACCCTGTGGACGCAGGTTCACCAGGTCGACGAACCAGCCGGGAACACCCTCGATTTGC
>NZ_JAUTYT010000067.1:0-502 GCF_041946075.1 Flavobacterium sp. LAR06
TGAAGGCTACGGTGATGCGCGTACCCTGGAACGTCGTGCCCAAGCGATGGAAGCCTGGGTTGCCAACCCTGAGCTGATGGAAGCCGATGCCGACGCTGAATACGCCGAAGTGATCGAGATCGACCTGGCCGAAATCAACGAGCCAATCCTCTGCGCGCCGAACGACCCGGATGACGCCCGTCTGCTGTCCAGCGTTGCTGGCGAGAAGATCGACGAAGTGTTCATCGGTTCGTGCATGACCAACATCGGTCACTTCCGCGCTGCCGGCAAGTTGCTGGAGCAGGTCAAGGGCCAGCTGCCAACCCGTCTGTGGCTGTCGCCGCCGACCAAGATGGACGCTCACCAACTGACCGAAGAAGGCTACTACGGCATCTACGGCAAGGCTGGCGCGCGCATGGAAATGCCGGGCTGCTCGCTGTGCATGGGTAACCAGGCACGGGTAGAACCGAACTCCACCGTGGTGTCGACTTCGACCCGTAACTTCCCGAACCGTCTGGGTGAT
>NZ_JAUTYT010000068.1:0-502 GCF_041946075.1 Flavobacterium sp. LAR06
CGGGTCGTGGGCGGTGCCGGCAAACTCCTCCAGCGGGTGGAACAGCGCATCGGCACCAAAGCTCTGGTCGCACTGGCCAAGGTAGTTGAAGGTGATGCTGGCCGTCGGCAACGCGGCCATGGTCTGCCGGCACAGGCCATCGGCCAGGTAACGCAGCACGCCATAACCCAGGCCTTTATGCGGCACCGCGCGCAGCTGTTCCTTGATCGCTTTGATCGATGCACCTTGCTCATTCGCGGGTGTGAGGCGTAGCGGATAAGCACTGGTGAACCAACCGACGGTGCGGGTCAGGTCGATCTCGTCGAACAGGGTTTCGCGGCCGTGGCCTTCGAGTTGAATCAACGCCGATTCATGGCCGCTCCAGCGGCACAGCACACGGGCCAGTGTGGTCAGCAGCAGGTCGTTGACCTGAGTGCGATACGCCGTCGGCGCCTGCTGCAACAGTTAGAGTGCGCTCGCTGTCGAGACGCACGCTGACGGTTTGCGCGTGGCGATTCTGCTG
>NZ_JAUTYT010000069.1:0-500 GCF_041946075.1 Flavobacterium sp. LAR06
TTGATGTTTCAGTTGCCAACTTTTTGTGACAAGTTTACAACCGCGATCACAGCATCTTACGCCTTGCGATGATCTTAGAGTAGCCAACTACCTCAATCTAGTAAAAACTAGACCAAGATGGGTTTTGATAACTAAACCGGCTAGCGAAGCCGATTTCTAGATAGCTACCCGTCTTGTGGGCAAAACGGAAGGTTTTCAGGACAAACCTACAAAGAGGTGTCGCACTCTCGCAGCGGCGGCGGACAATTTACAGCGCAAAACGACAAAGATGGACAAACTAAGAGAAAACTAAAAGCAATATGAAAAACGAGTCGATTGATTGATAGTAGATTGGTTAGTTATAATTGAACCGGCCATGTCCCTTATATAGGGGTTGGTCTTGCCCTTTACAGGCCCTCCTCCACGTCCAACTCGGGATAGAATCCAAAGGAAACCCGAAACATACCTTCCCAAGCAAGGAAACTTCGAGACCCGGTAAAACAGACCTGGACTTGGACTTG
>NZ_JAUTYT010000006.1:0-334740 GCF_041946075.1 Flavobacterium sp. LAR06
AAAAGCTCTTCGAGTTTATCGTAGGCTGCGTTAGGGAGGGGAGCGGTATCTCTGGATTTAGAAAAACAAGGCTCTTTTGCCGTAGTTTTTGTTAATTGGTGATATAGCGCACAGCCTGACCCGGAAGGAACGCCCTAATCATATGTATTCTTTCAACAATATGCCATCTTGTTTGTGTTAAATAAAAATCAATTTTGGGTTTTAATTTAGCCTCGGTTAGCCATTTTAAATGTGAATCAGTATTTTTGTCTAAATATTATAATTTAATTATGAAAAAAAGTATTGTATTGTTGACATTGTTTGTTATCTCAAATTTAAGTGCTCAACAACGCCCTAAGTTGGTTGTAGGTATTGTAGTCGATCAAATGAAAATGGAATATTTATATCGGTTTTCTGATGATTTTTCGCCAAATGGTTTTAAGAAATTAATGAATAATGGATATACTTTTCAAAATATGCATTATAATTATATGCCAACTTATACTGCTCCGGGGCATGCTTCAATTTATACAGGGACGACGCCAGCAACGCATGGAATTGTTGGTAACGAATGGTTTAGCAGAACTACTGGAAAAGAAATATATTGTACAGATGATGCTGGGGTAAAGACGGTCGGTGACGGAACAGCCGAAGAAGGGGCAATGTCTCCTAAAAATCTTCAAAGTACTACTATTACGGATGAAGTAAGAATGGCTACTAATTTTCAAGGTAAAGTTATTGGAATGAGTCTTAAAGATCGTGGTGCAATTTTACCAGCAGGACATTTTGCAAACTGGGCTTTTTGGTATAGTAAAACGGGTTCGTTTATTTCGAGTACTTTTTATGGCGAAAAATTGCCTGAATGGGTAACTCAGTTTAATAATGAGAAACATTATATGTCCTATATTAATAAAGGTTGGGATTTGTATAAATCAGCTTCAACATACAATGAGAGTCTACCGGATAACAATCCTTATGAAGGTAAATTATACGGTAGTGCAGCACCCGTTTTTCCATATGATTTGAAAACAATGTATGAAAAAAATGATGCAGGTGTAATAAGAGCTACTCCTTTTGGTAATGATTTATTAGCTGAGTTTGCTAAAAAAGCTATCGAAAAAGAAGAATTAGGAAGGGATAATATCACTGATTTTTTAACAGTTAGTTTTTCATCAACAGATTATGTTGGACATTTATTAGGACCGCGCTCGATGGAACTTCAGGATACTTATTTAAGATTGGATCAAACGATTGCTGATTTCTTAGCGTATTTAGATAAAAGGGTCGGAAAAGGCAATTATTTGCTTTTCTTAACAGCAGATCATGCAGGTGCTGAAAATGTTATTTATTTAAAAGATCGTAAATACAATGTCGATAATTATCCGTCAAAAGACTTTAGGAAAAATCTTCAGGATTTTTCTGTAAAAACTTTTGGTGTTGATCTGCTTTTAAATTATTCTAATTTCAATATCTTCTTTAATAAACAAATAATTAAAGATAAAGGTTTGGATTTAGTAAAAGTAAAACAAGCTTTTAAAGATTACATGATTTCACTACCACAGATTAAGAAAGTCTATACAGAAGAAGAAATTTTAGCTAATTCCGGAAATGATTATTATTTGAATTTTGTTGCTAAAGGATATGATGTTACTCAGGATGGGGATATGGTTATAATCAATAAACCTGGGGATATGGAATATTCGGTTACTGGAACTTCGCATGGAACTCCATATAGCTATGATACTCATGTGCCTGCTATTTTTTACGGATGGCACATTAACAAAGGAGAATCATATGATAAAAAAGCGATTACCGAAATTGCCCCGACAATAGCTCAGAAAATTAAAGTTAGTTTTCCTAATGGAACTGAGGCAAAAGTGTTGCAAGAAGTTTTAGACGAGAAAATCGAGAAAATTGAGAAAAAATAGTTTTTCTATTTACCTATAAAGTAAAACCTGTCATTATTTTATGACAGGTTTTTTTTATGCTCAAAAAAAAGGTCTTTCTTAATTGAAAAACCTTTTGAATAGTGTTTTAGTAAGCACTTATTATAATGTTAGCCTATGCGTTTGCTAACACTAATTCTTCGTTAAAAGGAAGATTCCAAGCTTCAGCAACTCCTTTATAAAGGATTTTTCCGTTAGCGATGTTTAATCCTTTTTTCAATTCTTCGTTTTCGTTACAAGCTTTTTCCCATCCTTTGTTTGCTAATTGTACAGCATAAGGTAAAGTAGCATTTGTTAAAGCTAAAGTTGAAGTGTAAGGTACAGCACCTGGCATATTAGCTACACAGTAGTGAACGATATCATCAATAATGAAAGTTGGGTTTTCGTGTGTTGTAGGTGTACAAGTTTCGATACATCCTCCCTGATCTACTGCAACGTCAACAACAACAGTTCCCGGACGCATTAATTTAAGCATGTCACGAGTGATTAAGTGAGGTGCTTTTGCTCCTGGAATTAATACTGCACCAACAATTAAATCTGCGTCTTTAATTGCTCTTGTGATATTATAATGGTTTGACATTTCTGTATTTACGTTTGCTGGCATGATATCGTCAAGTTGACGTAAACGTGGCAAACTTAAATCCATAATAGTTACTTGTGCTCCTAAACCAGCAGCCATTTTTGCAGCTTGAGTTCCTACGATTCCTCCACCTAAAACTAATACTTTAGCTGGCGGTACACCTGGAACACCACCTAAAAGAATTCCTCTTCCTTTTAATGGTTTTTCAAGATATTTTGCTCCTTGTTGAATTGCCATACGACCTGCAACTTCAGACATTGGAACTAATAATGGTAAACTACGGTCTGCTTTTTCAACTGTTTCATAAGCTAAACAAATCGCCCCTTTTTCAAGCATTGCATGTGTTAATGGCTCAGATGAAGCAAAGTGAAAGTATGTGAAAAGCAATTGATCTTTTTTGATTAAAGGATATTCAGAAGCAATTGGTTCTTTTACTTTAATAATCATTTCTGCAATAGCATAAACTTCTTCAATAGTTCCTAAAACTACCGCTCCCGCAGTTGTATATTCATCATCGCTAAATCCACTTCCTATACCTGCAGTTGCTTGAACATAAACTGTATGTCCATGTTTTTTCATTTCAGAAACACCTGCTGGTGTTAATGCTACACGATTTTCGTTGTTTTTGATTTCTTTTGGAACACCTATTATCATCTTGTTATATTTTTTTGTTTTTTTCTTGAATTTGTTTTACAAAGCTACTGATAGAGAATATATTATTGATATTCGTCTTGTAAATAAGAAAATATTATTTTATTTTATACTTTTACAGAAAAATATTCTTTTTGAATAGGTTTGTAATTCTAAAAAGAGAAAAAAAGACTAAATTTTACTAATTAAAGAAAACGTTTTCGTTATGGCTTTAGATGAAATTGACAAAAAAATCTTACGACTTTTACAGGAAAATGCCCATTATACTTTAAAGGACATTGCAAATAAAATAAATCTGTCCCTTACACCGGTTCATGATAGGGTTAAACGTCTTGAGAAAGAGGGGGTTATAGAGAAGTATGTTTCGATTTTGAACAAGAAAAAACTCGGAAATAATCTTACGGTTTATTGTCAGGTTACCTTAACAAAACAGACTTACGATACTTCTGAAGGGTTTAATCAATCCATTCTTAATTTACCGGAAGTTGTGGAATGTAATTACGTTTCTGGTAATTTTGATTATATGCTTAAAATCATTATTCCTGATATGGAAAGCTATCATCATTTTCATCAAAAAAAATTATCGATCTTGCCTGAGGTTTCTCTAATCAACACTGTTTTTGTGATTTCAGAGGTAAAAAGCACGACAGTTCTTCCAATTTAAAACAACAAAAAACCATCAAGAAAACTTGATGGTCTTAAGAATGGTTGGTTTGGTTTTATATTAATAATAAGTAAAACGTCTCACTTTAGCAATATACTTTGCTAAACGGATTACTTGATGACTGTAGCCATATTCGTTATCGTACCAAATATAAAGAACGATGTTTTTTCCATCCTTAGAAACAATTGTTGCATTGCTATCATAAATTGATGGAGCAGAAGTTCCTACTATATCAGAAGAAACCAATTCATTATTTAAGGAATATTTAATTTGTTCCACAAGTTCACCTTCTAAAGCGTATTTTTTCATTATTTTATTGATTGCTGCTATAGAGGTAGCTTTTTTAACTTCTAAGTTTAATACCACCAACGATCCGTTTGGAACTGGAACTCTAATAGCATTTGAAGTTAATTTTCCTTCAAGGGATGGAATTGCTTTTGCAACTGCAGTTCCGGCACCAGTTTCGGTAATAACCATGTTTAGTGCAGCAGCTCTTCCACGGCGGTATTTTTTATGCATATTGTCAACCAGATTTTGATCGTTTGTATAAGCATGAATGGTTTCTAAATGACCTTTAGCAACTCCTAAAGTATCTTCAACTGCTTTTAAAATGGGTGTTATGGCATTTGTAGTGCATGATGCTGCAGAAAAAATATTTATTTCGTCAGGATTATATTCATTATGGTTAACGCCGTGAACAATATTCGGAACCCCTTTTCCAGGTGCTGTCAATAAAACTTTGCTAACTCCATTTGAAGTTAAATGCCTTTTTAGTGTTTCCTCTGTAGTAAAAGCACCAGTATTATCAATAACTAAAGCATCATTGATTCCGTATTGTGTATAGTCTATTTCTTCCGGCGTATTGGCATTTATAATATGAACGGTAGTTCCGTTTATGATTAAAGCGTTATTCTTTGGATCAGCAGTAACAGATCCCTGAAAATCTCCATGAATTGAATCGTAACGCAATAAAGAAGCTCGTTTCTCTAAAGTTGCAGCATCACTTTTATCACGGGTTACAATTGCTCTCAAACGCAATTGGTTTCCTTTACCGGTTTTTGACATTAATTCTCTGGCAAGCAAACGTCCAATTCTCCCGAAGCCATATAAAACAACATCTTTCGGTTGAATTTCTTTCGTTGATTTGGCTTTTTTCAACTTTTCCATCACAAAATATCTTGCATCAGGATATTTTTCTTCTTCTAAAAGATATTCGTAGGTAAGTTTTCCTAAATCTAATTTTGCAGGTGGAAAATCTAAAGACAAAATTACTTTTGCAATTTCAACTGAATCAAAAACACTAATAGGTTTGCCTACGAATTCGCCTGCATATTGATGCAAATTGATTATGTCACTGACATTTTTATCCAATAATTGATTTTTAAATAAAACCATTTCGATGGATTTGTCATACCATAAATCGCTTATGACTTTTATTAATTCAACACCAGCTCTTCTTCGGTCGACTTGTAATGATACCTCTTTTTGGTACAAAGATTTTTTACTCATAATTGATTAAATTGAAAAAAATAAAATGCTCACTATTTTAAAATTTGGCGCAAAAGTATCTATTTCAATCGATTTCGTAAACTATTTTGTGATTTATTTTTGAAAATAAAAAGCCACCTTAATTTCTTAAGATGGCTTTAAGGGTTTTCAGTCTTAGCTACAGTTTTTATTTTTTTAGCTGAAAACTGTGACTAATAAGAGTGACTAAATAATTATTCTGAAGATTTCTCCATTTCTATTTATCATTTCGATGCGGACACTTTGTCCTTCGTCTTTTTTGCTTAACAGTTTCGAAACGGTTTCAACATTTGTTGCTTTAACATTATCGATGCTTAAAATAATATTGCCTTGCAATTCATTTTGATATTGCATTAAATTATCATTGGTTATGTTTTTAATTTTTACACCATAATCAATTCTGAATTTCTTTTTGTCAGCGGCATCGATATTTTCTAATTCTATTCCTTTAAACTCAGTGCTAAAGAATTCATTTTTACTTAAAGTTACCGGAACAGTTTTCGTTTGTCCATCTTTCATATAAGTAACTTTGACAACATCGTTTGGTCGTTTAGTGTTAATGTAACCTGAAAGATCAGCATAAGTTGCAATGTTTTGATCATCTAGTTTTACGATAATATCTCCTTTTGAAAGCCCAGCTTTCTCTGCTCCTGAATTTTTAGAAACTTTACTGATATAGAATCCTTGCGTTTGAGATATACCTAATTCCTTTGATGCAGTACTATTTAATTCACCACCTTCAACACCTAGAATACCTCTTTGAACATTTCCGAATTCCATGATATCTTCAATGATTTTTCTAGCGATATTAGATGGGACTGCAAATGAATATCCAACATAAGAACCAGTCATTGACGAAATCATCGTATTAATTCCAATCAATTCTCCTCTCGTATTTACTAACGCTCCACCACTATTTCCCGGATTTACAGCGGCATCAGTCTGAATAAATGATTGAATTCCGCTGGTGTCTAAATTTCTGGCTTTCGCCGAAACAATTCCCGCAGTTACGGTAGAAGTTAAGTTATAGGGATTTCCAACTGCCAAAACCCATTCTCCAATTTTTACATTGTCAGAATTGGCAAAAGCAGTGTAAGGTAGTTTTTCATCGGCATTGATTTTTAATAGGGCGATGTCCATTTTTGAATCGGTACCAATTAATTTTGCCGCATATGATTTCTTGTTGTTTAAGGTAATTTCAATTTCAGAAGCATCTTTAATTACGTGATTGTTGGTCACAATATATCCATCTTCAGAAATAATAACCCCAGAACCAGTTCCTACTTGTTCCTGTTGCTGTTGACCACCATATCCATAGAAAAATTCAATCATCGGATTACTGACTGTTCTTCTTGAAACATTTTTTACGTGAACAACAGTATGGATTGTCTTGTCTGCCGCAGCAGTAAAATCAACTGTTTCAGCTGATAATGCAACATTTCTGCCAAATGAATTGGGGGCTAAAGTAACAACAGAATTTTCTCTTCCAAAAAAAGAATTGTTGCCATCAAATAATAATTTGTAAGCACCAAGTGTAGTAGTACCACTTAGTAGGGACACTAAAAATAAGCTTGAAAATCTTTTCATAATTAGGATTTATGTTTAAGTTACTAACGTAAAATTAAAGGAAAAAATTATTTCAAAAAATGGTTTAACGCTCTTTAACAATGATTAACATTTCATTAATTAATAGTTCGTACTTTTGTACTTATTAATAGACTAAAAATGCAAATAGAATTTTATAAATATCAAGGTACCGGGAATGATTTTGTAATGATTGACAATCGTACTAATTTTTTCCCAAAAGAAGATATTCAACTGATAGTACGTTTATGCGACAGACGATTTGGCATTGGCGCTGATGGACTTATTTTACTAGAAAATGATTCGGATACTGATTTCAGAATGGTTTATTACAATTCTGATGGGAACGAAAGTTCGATGTGTGGTAATGGAGGTCGCTGTCTAGTAGCTTTTGCAAATCAGTTGGGTGTTATCGATAATCAGGCAATTTTTATGGCAACTGATGGTTTGCATCACGCTTCTGTTGGAAATGATGCCATTGTTTCTTTACAGATGATCGATGTTGATGAGATACAAAAGAAAGATTCTTATACTTTTTTGAATACAGGTTCTCCGCATCATGTTCAGATTGTTAAAGATTTGAAAAACTATAATGTAAAAGATAATGGAGCATCGATTCGTTATGGAGAATTATATGGAGAAAAGGGAAGCAATGTCAATTTTGTAAAGAAAATTGATGATGATACTTTTTCACTTCGTACTTACGAAAGAGGTGTTGAAGATGAAACTTTAGCGTGTGGAACTGGAGCAACAGCTGTTGCAATTGCAATGAATGCGATTGGAGAAACGGATAAAACATCTATCAATTTAAATGTTGAAGGAGGAAAGCTAAATGTTTCTTTTGATAAAATGGGAGATCATTTTACCAATGTTTTCTTAACTGGTCCGGCAAAATTTGTTTTCAAAGGCAGTATTGAAATTTAATTTCTAAAATCTAAATTCAATAATCTAAAATTATAATGATAACACTCAAAGGAGAAAATATCTATCTGCGTGCATTAGAACCTAATGATTTAGAGTTTGTGTATGCGATGGAAAATGATCAAAAAATTTGGGAAGTTAGCAATACTTACACTCCATATAGTCGTTTTCTGGTTCGCCAATATCTTGAAAATGCACATCAGGATATTTATGAGGCAAAACAATTGCGATTGGCTATTTGTCAGGATGAAGATTTTCCTGCGATTGGATTAATTGATTTATTTGAATTTGATCCCAAGAATAATAAAGCGGGTGTTGGAATCGTTATCCAAAAGGACGAAAATAAAAGACAGAATATTGGTTCTGAAGCATTAGAACTTTTAATTAAATATGCGTTTTATAATTTAAATTTACATCAGCTCTATGCAAATATTAGTGTCGAAAATGTAGCAAGTATAGCTCTTTTTACTAAATTTGGTTTTGAGAAAATAGGAATTAAAAAAGATTGGATTTTGCTGAATAACCACTATCAAGACGAAGCAATGTACCAGTTAATTAACAAACAAATTTAAAATTTAGACTTTGAGCTTAAAAAAAATTATCACGATAACTGCTGTAGCCGTAATTTCAGTTTTAATGATTTACGGATTTATTTTGATCAGCAGAATTTTTAGCGCCAACACAAAATTTGAGGAAAAAGAACTTTATGTTTATGTTCCAACTGGTGCAAATTATACCGATGTTAAAAAGATATTAGAACCTCATATTAAGAATTTCGAAAACTTCGAAATGGTAGCGAATAAAAGAAGCTATCCTGAAAACGTAAAATCAGGTCGTTTTTTACTTAAAAAAGACATGAATAATATCGATTTGGTTCGTGCAATGCGTTCTAATGTTCCAGTTAAGTTAGCTTTTAACAATCAGGAGCGTTTAGAGAATTTTGCGGGAAGAGTTGGTTCTGAAATCGAAGCTGATAGTTTATCTCTAATGAAAGCGATTAAAGATTCGACTTTCATGGCAGCGAATGGTTTTAATGAAGATAATGTTTTCGCCATGTTTATTCCCAATACTTATGAAGTGTATTGGAATACCTCTGCAGAAAAATTCCGTGATAAAATGATCAAAGAATATCACAATTTCTGGACAGATAAAAGAATTGCAGAAGCAAAAGAACAAGGTTTAACACCAGTTCAGGTTACTATTTTAGCTTCAATTGTTCATAAAGAATCAGTTAAAAAAGACGAAAGGCCTAGAATTGCAGGAGTGTATTTAAACCGTTTACGTTTAGCAATGCCGTTGCAAGCAGATCCAACAGTAATTTATGCATTAAAATTAAGAGATAATAATTTCGATCAGGTTATTAAAAGAGTATTCTATAATGATTTGGTAATGAAATCTCCTTATAATACTTATGTAAATATTGGGTTGCCTCCAGGACCAATTGCAATGCCTGATATTACGGCTCTTGAAGCTGTTTTGAATCCTGAGAAAAATGATTATATCTATTTTTGTGCTAGTGTTGAGCGTTTTGGATATCATGAATTTGCTTCAACTTTAGCAGAACACAATGTAAATGCAAAAAAATATTCTGACTGGATTGCTAGCCAAGGTGTAACAAGATAGTTTTTAAATACTTTATAAAATTTAACCGAAGCGTAAAAGCTTCGGTTTTTTTGTTTTTGGTGGTTTCATTATTGTAAGAAAGGTGATCATTTGTAAATTTCCATTTGAATTAATTTTTGAAGTTTTAAAAAGTAAAAGAATGGAATATAAGGCCTTTTTAAATTTAAAAAGGTAAAATTCAGGTTAAATGTCATTTATTTATCTGTAAACAAATCGTAAATATTGTAAGTTAAGTATTATTATTTTAACAAAATTGCTAAAAATTTGATAAAAATGATGTTTTTGAAATTTATTTTTTAGCGCTTTTAAAGCAGATTTGAAATCTTCGATTTATGCTCTAAAAGGGTATCATTAAAGGGATCAAGCGCAATTTTATAATTCTTAAAATCGGTTAAGTTACTGGTTGTCAGCATTGTTTTGTTTTTATTATCTTTGCACCGTAGAAATTTCAAGAGGGTGACAGCGTTTTGAAGAAAAACAATTTATGATAAAGAAATGGTATTTTTATGCGAGTTTAGTCGTTATTATTACATTTTTAACTTTGGGTTTTAAACCCTTTAATCTAGAAACCAAACCTTGGTTTTTAATAGAAAAAACAGATGGATCAGAATACTTATTTCCATCGTTAGATAAGGATGATTATCCTGAATCAAACAAATTAAACGTCCCATACACGGGAAATCATCTAATCGGTTTTAAAGAAGCAGTTGCTTTTAAAGAGTCTCAGGGAAAATACCGTTTGGTAAATTCACTTGGTTACATGGGCAAATATCAATTTGGTCCTCAGGCATTGAGATCGATTGGTGTTCGCAGTGGAAAGGCATTCTTAAAAGATCCAGCTTTGCAAGAAAAGGCATTTATTGCGCTATTATCTAAAAATAAATGGATTTTGCGAAATGAAATCCAAAGGTACGAAGGCAAAATCATAAACGGTATTGCCATCACCGAATCCGGAATTTTAGCGGCTGCACATCTTGGTGGCGCCGGATCAGTGAAAAACTTCTTTAAAAATAAAGGGAATAGGTATTTTAGAGATGCTTATGGAACTTCATTAAGAAGTTATATGAAAGCCTTTGGCGGTTATGATCTCTCTTATATTGAGGCAGATAGTAACGCGACGATACACTCGATGTAATTTCCCTAGTTAAGAACATTACAAAAACCTGCAAGAGATTGCAGGTTTTTTTGTTATAAATAATATTTTCAGTCTTTCGTAAAACCAGGTCTCTGGAATTTTTGATAGAGAATAGTTTAGTTTTTCAATTCCTTTAGAGAAATTTCTGAAATTCTTGTTACATCATCTTTATTGTTCCCAAAAAAAATAATGCGTAATATACTTGCAGTACAGGTATTTATTGGGTATTTTTCTATTTCCAGAGATTTGCCCGAACTTTCGCCCTTGAACATAGAAATAAATTGTCCTCCACCGCAGGAAAGTTGAACTTCAAACTTGTATTTTAACTCGTTTCCTTTTTCCCATGCGATTTCAATTTCTTTTGGAGTGACATTACTTTCCAGTTGAAAATCTATTGAAACATTTTTTTCTTTGGCCGTCCAGAAAGTTTTTAAGTTTTTATCGAACATTTTTGATTTATTAGATTCATTTGTAGACGGCTGAACATAATTTTGTATTCTGTTGTCAGTAGAAATCTTAGCCAGTATTTCTTCTGTTTTATCTCTTTCTGCAATCGCAAATTTTCCTTCCAATTTTAGATCTGTAGAAGATGCACCAATATAGACTTTAAATTCACCAGGTTCTACAACCCATTTGTTATCTTGGTTTAACAATTGAATATCTTCTGGTTTTAATGCATAAACAATCGTTTTTGTCTCATTTGGCTTTAAGTTCACTCGGTCAAACCCTCGCATATTTAGATCATAGGTAGTTACACTACTTACTAAATCGCGATAGTACATTTGTACAACTTCATCTCCTTCTCGTTTTCCTGTATTAGTTACATCAAAACTTACAGTGATATTGCCTTCTTTGGTTTGAACTAATGGAGAAATTTTAAGGTTGCTGTATTTGAAAGTTGTATAACTTAACCCATAACCAAAAGGATATAAAGGATTGTTTACGCCCGCCGGTCCGGCTGGAATTTGAGAAGCAGGTTTATAGGGGAAATTTAATGGAATTTGTCCCACTGTTTTAGGAACTGTAACGGTAAGTTTACCACCAGGATTATAGTCGCCAAATAGGACATCGGCTACAGCTTGACCACCTTCAGAACCTGGATACCATGCAGCTAGTATTGCAGGGATATATTTATCTGCCCAGTTGATACTTTGCGGACGACCGCTAATGATGATCAGGACAACAGGTTTTCCGGTAGCATAAATGGCTTGTAATAATTTTAATTGTCTGCCCGGAAGGTCTAAACTTGTTCTGGATTTATTTTCCCCACAAGTTTTTCCATTACCACCTAGCACTACAATAGCTACATCAGCTTCGTTGGCTTGTTTCACTGCTATGTCAATTTCAGCTTGTTCTTCTTGAGTTAGTGGGAATTCGATTATTTCTGATTCCGGCCAATTTTTGTCGATAATATCGCATCCTTTTGTATAAGATACTTCGACTGATTTTCCGAGTTTGTTTTTAATTCCTTGTAGCACCGTTGTTACATCCACCGCAACAGGACCATAATGCGTTAAGGCATAGGCAGCATCATCGGCATTTGGACCAGATATAGCTATTTTTTTTATTTTGGATCGGTCTAAAGGGAGTGCATTCTTTTCATTTTTTAAAAGGACAATACTCTCTCTCGAAGCTTGCAAAGCTATCTTTCTATTTTCGTTATTATAAACAATTTCGTCGGCTTTTTTAGGTTCTTTTATATAGGGGTTATCGAAAATACCTATTATAAATTTCACTCGCAGTACATCACGAACCCTTTCATTAATTAGTGTTTCGGTAATCTTGCCTTCTTTTATAAGTTCACGTAAAGGCAATATATAACTATCTGGTGAGCGAAATGTACAGCGCACATTTAAACCTGCATTGACAGCCTGAAGAATTGCATCTTTAGGACTTTCGGCGGTACGGTGTTTTTCATACATATATTCTACAGCATCACTATCTGAAACGACGTATCCTTTAAAGCCCATTTCTGTTCGTAATTTATCTGTTAGCCAGTATTTAGAACCTTGTATGGGAACACCATCATAATCATTATAAGAACTCATGATGCCCAAAAGTCCTGCTTCTCGAATGACCCGTTTCCAAGGATATAAATGGATATTTTCTACTTCACGAGGAGATATTTGAGGATCTACACGAGAAAATCCTTCACGAGCTCCTTTGTTATTACTATAGGCGGCAAAGTGTTTAGCAGTGGCTGCAACCTGAAAATTGTTTTGTAACCCTTTGGTCATCTGGATACCCAGTTCAGCTACCAAAAAAGGGGATTCTCCGTAAATTTCTTCGTAACGTCCCCATCGTTGATCACGTCCCACATCTAAAATTGGAGCATATACATTGGTGTAACCTAAGATACGGGCTTCTCGTCCTGTAATATTTCCTATTTTAAATACCAGGTCTTTATTCCATGTATGTCCAATTCCTAATTGTGTTGGAAAATTAGTTGCCTTGTAGCTTTCTATACCACGAATCCCTTCATTAGTAAAGTCAACTGGAATTCCTAAACGGGTATTTTCGATAAACCAACGCTGTACTTCATTAATCGCCCAAGCATGGTTTGATGCTGGCCAAACATTTGGATTGTCTTGTGGCTCAACTCCCCAGCCTCTAAAACCATTTAAATGTTCATCAATATTAGCAACACCATCTTTCCAGATTTTCGTTTTCCATTGGTCAGTTGGAAGCGGGTCGGTCAAAACTCGTTGGTAACCATAAAGAGTTACCATTTGCATGGTTTTCTCGTCCATAGTCATTTGTGACAATAGGTCCTCGACACGATCTTCTAGCTTTGCATGAGGATTTTCATAGATATCTTTTTTTCCGTTTTTATTAAAATCTATCCAATCCTTTTTATAGATTTTGTTGTCTGGTTTGTACGTTTTTTTTTGTGCCAAAGCTCCTATGGATAATAGAAACAGGAGGGACAGTAGTAAATTTCGGTTTAGTAACATGGTCTTTATATTTAATGAAAAATGATGGTGAGTATTAGTATAGTAGAAAAAAATGTGTTCGTGCACACAAATATATAAAATTTTCGTGTGCGCACACGTATTTTTTTATTTTACGTGTTTGCGGGAGAATTATTAGATTCTATTTTGGAAAAAAAGGGAAAATAAATACGGAGAAAGGTAATTATGTCCTATAGCCGGGGAAGGAGACTATATTTAGGCAATGTAAAAAAACACATAATGAAAGGACTTCAAATCTTACCCAAAAAACCGAATGGATTCAGTATGAAATGATTTTAAATAATAAGTCCTCCTAATTTTTTAGGAGGATTTATTTTAATCAATTAATATTTCTAAGATTTTAATTGCTGCTTCACTAATCTTTGTCCCTGGTCCAAAGACGGCAACTGCACCGGCATCAAATAAGTATTGATAGTCTTGAGCTGGTATAACACCGCCTACAATAACCATTATATCTTCGCGGCCGTGTTTTTTAAGTTCTTCGATAACCTGCGGAACCAAAGTTTTGTGTCCTGCGGCTAAAGAAGAAACTCCCAAAATATGGACATCATTTTCGACGGCTTGCTTAGCAGCTTCAGCCGGAGTTTGGAAAAGTGGACCAATATCAACATCAAAACCTACATCGGCGTAGCCAGTTGCAACTACTTTTGCACCTCTGTCATGCCCGTCTTGTCCCATTTTGGCAATCATAATTCTGGGACGTCTTCCTTCTTGTTTTGCAAAGGCATCCGCTAGTTGTTTAGCCTTTTTAAAATTTTCGTCATTTTTTATTGCTGCACTATACACACCGCTAAAGGATTTAATTTGCGCTTTGTACCTGCCAAAAACACTTTCCAGAGCATCGCTGATTTCACCTAATGTCGCTCTTTCGCGAGCTGCTTCGGTTGCGATTTCCAATAAGTTTCCTTCACCGGTTTTGGCACAATGAATTAATTTTTCCAGTGATTGATTTACTTTTTCAGTATCTCTTTTTGCTTTTATTTCTTCAAGACGTTCAATTTGTTGCTTACGAACCATTTGGTTGTCAACATCTAGAATATGTAACGGATCTTCTTTTTCTAATCTAAATTGATTGACACCCACAATAATATCTTGTCCGCTGTCAATTCTGGCTTGTTTTCTTGCTGCTGCTTCTTCAATTCTAAGTTTTGGAATTCCTGCTTCTATGGCTTTTGTCATTCCGCCTAATTCTTCAACTTCTTCAATAAGTTTCCAGGTACTTTCTAAGATTTCATTGGTCAAACTTTCGATATAATAACTTCCGGCCCAAGGGTCAACAGTTTTAGTTATCTTAGTTTCCTCCTGCAGAAAAATTTGTGTATTACGGGCAATTCTTGCTGAAAAGTCTGTTGGTAAAGCAATGGCTTCATCAAGTGCATTGGTATGTAAAGATTGTGTTCCTCCAAAAGCAGCAGCAGTCGCTTCAATACAAGTTCGGGCTACATTATTAAAAGGATCTTGTTCTGTTAAACTCCATCCACTTGTCTGGCAATGGGTTCTTAATGCTAATGATTTATCGCTTTTTGGATTAAATTGCTGAATTAATTTTGCCCAAATCATTCGGCCCGCTCTCATCTTGGCAATTTCCATAAAATGATTCATACCGATAGCCCAAAAGAAAGAAAGGCGAGGAGCAAACTCATCAATTGTCATTCCGGTTGATAATCCGGTTCGAATATATTCTAAACCATCTGCTAAGGTATAAGCCAATTCAATATCGGCAGTTGCACCTGCTTCCTGCATATGATATCCCGATATTGAAATAGAATTGAATTTCGGCATTTTTTTGCTCGTAAATTCAAAAATATCCGCTATAATTTTCATTGATGGTGTTGGTGGGTAAATATAGGTATTACGCACCATGAACTCTTTCAAAATGTCATTCTGAATAGTTCCTGATAATTTGCCGATAGCAACACCTTGTTCTTCTGCTGCAACAATGTAAAAAGCCATAATAGGTAAAACGGCTCCGTTCATTGTCATTGAAACCGACATTTCATCCAAAGGAATCTGATCAAACAATACTTTCATATCTTCAACAGAATCAATCGCAACACCTGCTTTTCCAACATCGCCAATTACTCGTTCATGATCTGAATCGTAGCCGCGATGGGTTGGTAAATCAAAAGCAATTGAAAGTCCTTTTTGTCCGGCAGCTAAATTTCTTCTGTAAAAAGCATTACTTTCTTCAGCAGTTGAAAATCCTGCATATTGACGAATCGTCCACGGGCGTCTTACATACATAGTTGCATAGGGCCCGCGTAAATTTGGCGCAAAGCCAGCCCCAAAATCAAGAAATTCTAAATTTTCAAGATCTTTTTGAGAGTATGTTTTTTTAAGTTCAATACCTTCAGCAGTAAAAAAGTTATCGGTTAAAATGTCTGACTTTTGACTTTCAATT
The DNA here is from genome assembly GCF_041946075.1 of Flavobacterium sp. LAR06. Lineage (NCBI taxonomy): Bacteria > Pseudomonadati > Bacteroidota > Flavobacteriia > Flavobacteriales > Flavobacteriaceae > Flavobacterium > Flavobacterium sp. LAR06. The sequence continues at coordinate 15,984 of NZ_JAUTYT010000006.1, forward strand.
TTTAACTTTTGGCTATCCAGATTAATATGTTTAAGGTCTTTTCTTATCATGGAGACACTTCGTTTGTTGGGTTATTAATTACTTTGAAAAAGATTATTCAAGTTCTAAGCGTTCTTGTTCCAGTTTCTCAGCTAATCTTTTTTCTATTATGGGTGTAATTAATGTTTTTCTTGGTTTTATTTTTACAAAAGGAAACAATTCTAAATCGTGTTTCATTTTGTCTTCTTTGTTTGGATATTTATTTGTTCCTAGTAAAACTTCTTTTTTAGAATCGAATAACTCTTGTTCTTTAGCAGCACTTTCCTGAATTTTCTTTTTGATTGTTCCGTCGTTCAAAAGTTTCAGAAAACCTCCATTTGCTTCAATATCTTTAAATAGTGTCAAACTTTTTTCTGCTAATTGCGTTGTTAAACTTTCAATATAATAACTTCCATCGGCGGGGTTATCTACTTTGTCAAAGTAACTTTCATGTTTTAAAACAAGCAATTGATTTCGTGCAATTCGGTCTCCAAATTCGTTGTCTTTATGATATAATGAATCATAAGGGAGATTTGCAACAGAATCAGCACCACCTAAAATAGCCGACATGCATTCGGTTGTAGTACGAAGCATATTGACATTGTAATCGTAAATCGTCTTATTTCGTTTGGTTGGCGTAACCAATAAATGACATTCGATATCAGGATTATATTCTTGGGCAATTAATTTAAAAAGCATTCGTAAAGCGCGAAGTTTTGCAATTTCAAAGAAATAATTAGTTCCCACAGAAACCTGAAATGCAAAAGGTTTTGTAATGTTTGGCAAACGATTTAAATATTCGTTTGCGTGTGCTAAACTGTAAGCAATTTGTTGTGTAATGTTGGCTCCGGCATTTTGATATAAACCCAGATCAATACTTAGTAAAGAAAGGTTTGTAGTTGCTTTTGCAATATTTTCAATCGTCTCAAAATTATTCTTGTCTGTAGTTGGAAACCAATTTCCTTCTCGTGCAAAATGTCCAATCGGATCAATATTGCAGTAAAAAATAGCTTTTTTTTGTAAAGAAATAGTGTCTAATTTTTTTACGAAATCGATTGAAATAAAATTCAAATTAAAGTAAACGATTCGGTTTTCTAAAGGAAGTGATTCCAATAAATTTTCAATGTCTATTTTTTCGTTTTCAATTGTAAAACGTAAACTTTCAGCACCTCTTTCAATTGTGTTAATGGCTCTTTGAATCGATTTCTCGATGTCGTAAACAAAAATATTTTGACAGATTTTAAAATTGGAAGCCTCCGTTTTTACGGCTGCCGCTTTTGAAAATTCATCTCTGTGATAAAAAGGCTTAACCTGAATATCTTCCGGAGAATTCCAAATTACGGTTTGGTTGTATTCGGCTCCATCTAATTCAAACTGAATTTTTTGTTTCCATTGTTTGGATGAAATCGGATTAAAATCGTCGAACAGGGTAGTGGCCATTGGGTGTTTTTTCTAATTATTCTTTGTTTTGAATGGTATCTCCTTCAAATTGGATGATGTAAATATCTTCGCTGTCTTTTTTCATAAAGTACTTTTCACGAGCATATTTTTCTATTTGTTCAGGATTTTTAAGTTGCTTGATCTGTTCCTGGTCTTTCTTTATTTCTTCCTGATAATATTTTTTATTGTCTTGTAATTCATTGATTTGCCCGTCTAAAAAACGATGATCAAAATAGGAGTAATTGTCTAAAAATAACATCCAAATAACAAAAAACAGCAACACCCAAACATATTTATTACCCAGGAATTTAAACCATGATTTGTCTTTATATGGATTTTTTATTTTCATTTTCAGTAACTGATTGTGTATTAGAATTTTGAGCCGTCTTTCTAGCCCCGATGGAGCCGGTATCCTTTTTATGGCTTTTTCTGCCATAAAAAGATAAAGGCGAGAGCGGGAAACAGCTCTTAATTATTATGGACTAAATTTACAATAAAAATTATAAAATTCGCTGATTAATTACGGCACGAACCACATCAATTGCTACGGTATTGTATTTGTCATTTGGAATAATGATGTCCGCAAAAGCTTTTGATGGCTCGATAAATTGCTCGTGCATAGGTTTTAAAGTGTTTTGATAACGATTTAAAACCTCGTCGATATCACGACCGCGTTCTGAAATATCTCTTTTTAAACGACGAACTAATCTTTCGTCAGAATCTGCATGAACGAAAATTTTGATATCAAAAAGTTCCCTTAACTCCGGATTGGTTAAGATTAGAATACCTTCAACAATCATTACTTTTCTAGGATGTGTCGATACGGTATCGTCAGTTCTGTTATGCTGTATAAAAGAATAAACCGGCTGATCAATTGTTTCGCCTGCTTTTAACGCTTTAAGATGCTTTACCAATAGTTCAAAATCAATCGATCTTGGGTGATCAAAATTAATTAATGCTCTTTCGTCAAATGACAAATTGGTTGTTTCTTTATAGTACGAATCCTGAGAAATTACGCCAACTTCGGTGTCGGGTAATTCAGTCATGATCTGATGTACTACTGTCGTTTTTCCACTTCCTGTTCCTCCTGCAAGTCCAATAATGAGCATAAATTTGATATTATATATTTGTCTGGCAAAAATAATAATTTAAGTGAATTGTATAAGCATATTATTTATTTAAACCATATAAGTAATATAAGTAAAATTAAGCAAACAGATGTTTAAACAAAGTATTATTTAACTGAATTTATATTACTTATATGGTAAAAATGATAAAAAAAATCCCGACAGCAATACCATCGGGATTTAGTGCAATCAGTATAGTTTTAATAAAAATATTCTGAATTTAGTAAGCACGTAAAATTATTTATTCTTTTTTGCTTTAATCATCATTTCAAGCTGATCCCAAAGTTCTTCCGGAATTGCTTCCAGTAAATTGAACTGTCCGGCTCCTTTTAACCATTCACCACCGTCAATTGTAATAACATCTCCGTTTACGTAAGCTGAAAAATCAGAAACTAGATAAGCTGCTAAATTGGCCAATTCCTGATGATCACCTACACGTTTTAATGGTACTTTTTTTGCCATATCAAACTTTTCTGCAAGATCTCCTGGCAGTAATCTGTCCCACGCACCTTTTGTAGGGAATGGTCCCGGAGCAATGGCGTTAGAACGGATTCCGTATTTTGCCCATTCTACTGCTAAACTTCTTGTCATGGCTAAAACTCCCGCTTTTGCAGTAGCACTTGGAACCACGTAAGCAGATCCTGTCCATGCATAAGTTGTAACAATATTCAAAATCGTTGCCGATGTTTGTTTAGTATCAATCCAATGTTTACCAAAGGCAAGTGTACAGTTTTTAGAACCTTTTAATACAATGTCAATAACAGTGTCAAATGCATTTGCAGATAAACGTTCTGTTGGTGAAATGAAGTTTCCGGCAGCATTGTTCAAAAGAACATCTACTTTTCCGAATTCTTTCAAAACTGCCTGAAGCATATTTTCTACTTCTTCATAATGACGAACATCACATTGAAGAGGCAAACATTTTCCGCCAGTTTCAGTTTCAAGTTCTATAGCGGTTGCTTTTAGCTTATCTAAATCTCTGGAAGTAATTGCTACCTGAGCACCTAATTCTAAGAAATATTTAGTCATTGCTTTTCCTAAACCGCTTCCACCGCCTGTAACTACAATAACTTTGCCCTTTAAAGCATCGTCACGTAACATTTTATCTGTATAGCTCATACTTTTCTTTTTTTACAATATTAATTAAAATAATAGGATGCATGCATAATAATGTTATAAAATTTTGATAAAATTTATATATCGCACAATTTTTTTGCTGCTGATTCTAATGTAGGATTGTCTTTGGCGAAACAAAAACGTATTAATTTTTGATCTTTATGATCTGAATAAAAAGTTGAAATAGGGATGGCGGCCACACCATGATCTGTAATTAGTTTTTTACAAAATGTCACATCTTCGTCGTCAGAAATATTGGCATAAGAAGCCACTTGGAAATAAGTTCCTTCGCAAGGTTTTAACTCGAATCGGCTGTTTTTAAGGAGTTTTTGAAAGTAATCACGTTTTTCCTGATAGAATTTTCCAAGCAAATTCACATCTACAATATCCAAATATTGACTGATAGCAACCTGGGAAATACTGTTAACACTGAAAACCAAAAACTGATGTACTTTTTTGATTTCTTTCATCAAATATTCCGGTGCGACTGTATAGCCAATTTTCCAGCCTGTAATATGAAATGATTTTCCGAAGGAAGAAATCATGATGCAACGATTTAAAAGAAAATCTTTGGTATGGGCTGAAATATGTTTTTCTTCAAAAGTGATGTATTCATAAACTTCGTCAGATAAGACTATAATCTCCGGGAATTTTGAAAGTAATTTTTCAAGTTCTAAAAAATCATTTTCTGTCAAAATTTTTCCTGTCGGATTATGTGGGTTATTGATGATAAGCATCTTAGTTTTTGATGTACATTCTTTTTCAATTGTTTCCCAATTGGGTGTGTAATCGTCATTTAAAGCAACACGAACCGGTTTTGCATTACAGAGTAAAACAGGAGATTCATATGAATCATAACTCGGATCCAGAATAACAACTTCATCGTCAGTTTTTATCAAAGCTAAAATTGTTGTAAAAATTCCCTGAGTTGCTCCGGCAGTAACCAAAAGTTCTAGATCAGGATTAATACTTCTATTATATGAACTTTGAATTAATTTTGCAATCTGATTCATCAAAGGCGGATAACCTGCCATTGGTGTATATTGGTGCACATTTCCTTTAGATAATTTTGCCAGAATATCGGTTAATCTTTCATCAACAGGGAAATTTGGAAATCCTTGGGAAAGATTAATTGCATAATATTCGGCTGCCATTTTAGACATTACCGTAAAAATACTAGTCGTTATATTCGGAAGTTTACTCATAATTATATTTACAGAAATTGTATTAATAAAAGTAATTGTTTTTTAAAATAAAATGGGTTTTTATTTTTTTTAAAACATAAAAAGACATTAAAAGAAAACTGTCTTTTAATGTCTTTTGTTTTTGGATTTGTTCTTATTTTACAATTTCACCGTTTGGTTTGACAACAATTTTACGAACAGTATTGTCTTTTGCGATTTTCAGGTTATATTCCTTTTTTTTGATATCGCCTTCTTCTTGGGTGTAAAGAAATTTGTCTTTTACTATGGTCCAACCAGGATATTCTTTGTAGATGGCGTAAATTACTTTAGCAGGAAGCTTTACATTCTCATAATTTTCAACTACGCTAGTTAATTTTCCTTTGTGATTATAGGTTGCAGATAAAGAGCCTTTTGGGCATTCTAAGACTACTAAATAAGAATCAAAGCCTTCATAGTCTTTTCCTAAATTATAAGAAATAAACTCTTGCTGAAGTGCAATAACATGTGCATCTGGATTTCTGTCAGGCAAGTAAACAGAAAAGTCTTTTCCTGCGCTTTTAATTACAACTGCAGGCAGTTCGTCCATTTTAATTTCGCCCTCTTTTAATTCAGAGTTTTCACCCTGAGAAAAAGAGTTTGCCGTTAAACTAAAAAAAGATAAAAATAAAAGAAATGTTTTCATGATATTTTATTTTTTAAATTATTAATAGTTTAGGTTAATCTTAATGATTTAAAGTATATGAAGGCTTCTTTTTTTTCTTCCCCTTTTTGATGATGGATTTCTTGTTAAATCATTAAAGTTTAAGGCTTTGAACAATTTTTTTTAATCAGATAAAAATAATTCTTATACTAATATAGAAGAGTTAAAATTGTCTTTATTGATTGTTAATTAAACGTGGTTTTGGTGCTGTTTTTTTTGGAGGAAAATGTACTTGGTTATTTGTTTTTTAATAAGAAAAAAAATAGTTGACGATACACTAAAAAAAAAACTAGATTATAGAAATGCAGATTAATAAAAAAAGAGAATATTTACAATTACATTTTATGAATAATAAAAATGGTTGGTCGATTATGTAAATCAACTTTTAATTTTTTCCAATCTGAAATACGCATTGTTTTAATGAATTCTGTTGGTAATGTAATATCAGTTGCAATACAAAGATGTGTTGAAGGGTTTACAATTTGCAGAATATCTTCAACTAATTTATTGTTTCTATATGGTGTCTCGATAAAAATCTGAGATTGATTTTTGTCCTGAGATAATTTTTCAAAATGTTTTAATGCCGATTTTTTCTCGTCTTTATCAATTGGTAAATAGCCATTGAAAGTAAAACTTTGTCCATTCATTCCAGAAGCCATCATGGCTAATAAAATAGAAGAGGGTCCAACCAAAGGTACTACCTGAATTCCTTTTTCATGTGCTAATTTTACAATTACTGCACCTGGATCTGCAACTCCTGGACAGCCAGCTTCACTCATTAATCCAACATTTTTTCCTTCTAATAAAGGTTTTATGAAGTCTAAATGTTCGCTTGGTTCAGTTCGTTTATTAAGCGTGAAAAGAATTAGTTCGGATTGTTTTTTTTCAGGGGAAACTGCTTTTATTGATTTTCGGGCCGTTTTTTCGTTTTCAACTATATAATGATCTATAAAATCGATGCTTCTTTTTACGGTTTGTGGCAAAACATCCATCGGATCGCTTTCACCCATTGTTGTTGGAATTAAATATAGTTTTCCTAGAAGTTTCATGTGATTTATTTTATAGATTATAAAATGAAATAAATTCAATTATTAGTTGCCAAATAATTGAAATATTGATGAGTTAAGAATGTTTTTCGATAAGTTTTTTAGAAATGATCTCAGCAACTTCGTCTAACATTTCGTAAATGTTGTCAAAACCATTTACTGCTCCAAAATAAGGATCTGGAACATCTACATTTTCGCCCGGAAATAATTCGTTTAAAATAAGATAAACTTTTCCTTTATGTTCAGGTGTTTTGGCAAGATGAATGACATCGCGGTAATTCGAATTATCCATAACATAGATATAATCGAATTCATCAAAATCTGAAGTTTTAAATTGTCTTCCTTTTTGATTGTCAATACATAAACCGTTTTTTTGAGCAACTGCAATTGAGCGTTTGTCAGGTGCATGCCCTATATGCCAGGATCCTGTTCCAGCGGAATCAACTATGAAATTGTCTTTTGGTAATTTAGAAGCCAGAATTCCTTCTGCTAAAGGTGATCTGCAAATATTTCCCAAACAAACCATTAAAATTTTTACTGGCATGATTCGCGTTTATAGCGTTAGTTTTTTGTTGATGTCTTCGACAAATTTTTTGAATTGTTTGTCTGTAGAAACTAAATTGTCAACTGTTTTACAAGCATGTAATACGGTAGCGTGATCGCGATCTCCAATTTGTGAACCAATGTTTGCCAAAGAAGCTTTAGTGAATTTCTTCGCAAAAAACATGGCCAATTGTCTCGCTTGAACAACGTGCCTTTTTCTGGTCTTCGATTGAAGCGTTTCAATATCCAACTGAAAATAATCAGACACAATTTTTTGAATATAATCGATAGAGATCTCTCTCTTCACGTTTTTAACAAATTTCTCTACAACACTTTTAGCCAACTCAATCGTAACTTCTTTTTTGTTGAAAGAAGATTGAGCAATTAATGAAATAATCGCGCCTTCAAGTTCACGAACATTGCTTTTGATATTGCGGGCAACATATTCAATAATGTCTTCCGGCATTTCAACACCATCGCGGTACAAAATGTTTTTTAAGATTGAAATACGAGTTTCGTAATCTGGCTGATGTAACTCAGCAGATAATCCCCATTTAAAACGAGATAATAAACGTTGCTCAATATCCTGCATATCAACAGGAGCTTTGTCTGAAGTTAAAATTACCTGTTTTCCGTTTTGGTGCAGGTAATTGAAAATATGGAAAAATACGTCCTGAGTTCCTGATTTTCCAGATAAAAACTGAACGTCATCAATAATTAAAACGTCAATTAATTGGTAAAAGTGAATGAAATCGTTACGATTATTCTTTTTTACCGAGTCAATATATTGTTGTGTGAAAATCTCGGCAGAAATATATAAAACCGTTTTTTCAGGATACTTGTCTTTTACTTCAACACCTATAGCGTGTGCTAAGTGGGTTTTTCCTAAACCAACTCCGCCAAAAATCAATAACGGATTAAATGACGTTCCTCCAGGTTTATTGGCAACAGCCATACCTGCAGAACGCGCCAAACGGTTTGAATCCCCTTCCAGAAAATTATCAAAACTGTAGTTTGCGTTTAATTGCGACTCAATTTTTAAATTTCTAATTCCGGGAATTACGAAAGGATTTTTAAGTTCAGGATTAAGGTTTTTAAACGGAGCATCAACCTCTTGCGGTTTCATTGGCACTCTGTTGGCACTTGGCAACTGTTCGGTAAACGGTTGTTTATTGCCATAAGTGTTCTCCATTTTAATTTTATAGAGTAACTTTGCGTTTTTTCCTAGTTCTTTGGTAAGCGCAACTTTCAATAATTTAACGTAATGCTCTTCGAGCCATTCGTAGAAAAATTTACTTGGTACCTGAATATATAATGCGTTGTCGGTTAGCTCAACTGATTTGATTGGTTCGAACCAAGTTTTATATGCTTGATCTTGAATATTGTCCTTTATAAAAGACAAACAGTTTTCCCATACCGATTGAGCAGTTTTAGTCATAGATTCAGATAAATTTTTTTATTATTGATAAAGATTCTCCTAATAAAAAAGGAGCAAAATTTTTCCGTATTTCAGGATAACAAATATGTGAACAAATTTCTGTAAAAAAAAATATTTTGGAGTCTAATTTTATAAAAAAATGTTGTAAGTGAACTTTAGGAAGCTAATTTTTTTTAATCAATAAATAATGAAAAATCATCAAACGCAAGTGCGTGTTCGTTACTCTGAAACAGACCAAATGGGGGTCGTTTATCACGGAAATTATGTACCCTATTTTGAGATCGGACGCGTGGAATGGCTTAGAGACAAAGGGATTTCGTATAAAAGTATGGAAGAAAGCGGAATCGGATTGCCAATTGTTTCCATGCAAATAAATTATAAAAAATCGGCGCGTTATGATGAGCTTCTTACGATTCATACAACTTTCAAAAGTCAATCATCTGTCAAGATTGAATTCGACTGTGCGATCTATAACGAAGCGAATGAGTTATTAACAACTGCTGTGTTTATTTTAGTATTTATTTCGTTAAAATCAGGTCGTCCAACTGCCCCTCCGGTTTATATTTTAGAATTGTTTAAAACACTTGTATAATTGTTAAAACGAGGTAGGTTTTTATATCAATTTATATAATTTTGATATCGATTTCAAACATTAAATCAAAAATGTCGAATACGGATTCGGCATTTTTTTTTCGTGTTTTTGTGATTATTTTGCCAATTGGGAGTCCTGAATCTTCGTCAATTTCCATTTCCTGAGAAGTAATTTCCAGTTTTTTTTCTTTGATGACACGCATAACTTTATTCATGTTTTTATAATCAAAAGAGATTAAAAAATATACGTCGATCGTTTTCTCGACAATTTCACAAATTTCAAGCGTCATTTGTGCAGTTGTTTTGTAAGCGGCAATCAATCCGCCAACACCCAATTTAACTCCTCCAAAAATTCGAACTACAACAACCAAAACATTTGTTAATCCAAAAGATTGAATTTGGCCATAAATAGGAGCGCCGGCTGTGTTGCTGGGTTCTCCATCGTCATTGGCACGATAAAATATTTTTGGAACAGTACCCAATTGATAAGCATAACAATAATGAACCGCGTGAGGATGTTGTTTTTTTAGGTTTTCAATAATAGGCTTTACTTCGTCTTCATTTGAAAGAGGAAATGCATAACCAAAGAACTTGCTTCCTTTTTCTTTAAAAAGGACTTCTTCAGATTCAAAAGCAATGGTTTGATAGGTATCGTTATATTCCAAAAGTGAAATTTCTAAATTATATGTATTTTTTTTCCGAGGGTTTGTTTTACCACAAAGGGCGCTAAGGTTTTTTATTTATCTGTATGTTTAGAAAGCACAAAGTTCACAAAGCTTTGAGTTGATTCCAGCTTTGTGAACTTTGCGTTTATAAAGCTATGCAAAGTAAAAAAACTTAGCGCCCTTTGTAGATAATTACACCACGTTTAATAAAATTATTTTAATCGTAGTAAAAGATTTTTTAATTTCTATAATATTTTTTTATCAAATAAATCCACAACATCTTCCCGGCCCACTTGTAAATTCCATACATTGAAACCTAAAGCTGCAGCTGAATCTGTGTTTTCTTTCTTATCGTCAATAAATAAAGTGCGTTTTGGCGACAACTCATGTTTATTAATTAAATATTGAAAAACATCGGCATTTGGTTTTCGTTTTCCAATTTCAAAGGAAAAATAAACTTTTTCAAAACATTGGTAGAAATCACTATAAAATGAAATACCGCTTTTGGTTTCGAAAGTTTCAATATGAATAGAATCAGTGTTGCTCAATAAAAACAAACGGTATTTTTTTGAAAGCATCTGAAGAAACTCTAATCGGTACAAAGGGAAGTCTGCCAGAATAGCATTCCACGCTTCCAGGATTTCTTCGATTGAAGCATTTGGAAGTTGTTTTTGAAAACCTGCCAGAAAATCATCATGCGAAATATCTCCGGTTTCAAATAAAAGATTCAAACGATCCAATTCTGAATTCCATTCGGTCATGCCTAATTTCTGCAAGCCCGAAATAGTGGCCTGTTTATCTAAATTGATAAAAATATCTCCAAAGTCAAAAATTATAGTATCAATCATGATTTCTAACGTATATTAATTCGTCGTTTTGAATGTAGGTTTTGGCTATGGTTTTCTTTTGTATAATCGGAACTTTTGTTCCTTTGCTAAAAATAGTTTTCCCAATAAAAATACGGGCTTCGTCCCAGATATCCTGGTCTATAAAAGCTTGTAATGTTTTCATGCCGCCTTCAATAATAATAGACTGAATTTGGTTTTGATGTAAAACAGCTAAAATCTGCGGTATTATATTTTGATTAAAATCGATTAATTCAAAGGTAATGTTTTCTGCTGAAAAGTTAATTTTAGATTTCGTAAATAGTATGGTTTGTACACTATCATCAAAAATAAAACTCTCTTTTGAAATGCGATTATTTTGGTCTAAAACAACTCTTACCGGATTGTTTCCAGACCAGTCTCTAACGTTTAGTTTCGGATTGTCATCAATTACGGTTTGAGTTCCGACTAAAATTGCCTGTTCCTCGCTTCTCCATTTATGAACCAATTGTCTGGAATATGTATTGGTAATCCAAACTGGTTTTCGTTCCTGATCCATTTCTTTTTCAGGTGCCAGAAAGCCGTCCTGACTCTCGGCCCATTTTAATATAATATAAGGTCTCTTCTTATTATGAAAGGTGAAAAAGCGTTTGTTAAGCTCATAACATTCTTCTTCTAAAATGCCTACCGTGACATTTGCACCGGCTTCAATTAATTTTTTGATCCCTTTTCCTGCTACTTTTTCGTTTGAATCTACAGTTCCGACAACAACGTTCGGAATTTCATTTGCAATTATCAAATCACAACAAGGCGGCGTTTTTCCAAAATGACTGCAAGGTTCTAAACTTACATAAATAGTAGCTTTTTTTAGCAACGATTTGTCTTTTACAGATCGAACGGCATTAACTTCTGCATGTGGTTCTCCTGCTTTTTTATGCCAGCCTTCTCCTATAATCTGGTCATTGTAAACAATTACGCTTCCTACCATTGGATTTGGGTAAGTTGTTCCAAAACCATTTTCAGCAAGTTCTATACAGCGTTTTATGTATTTCTCATGTGTCTTCACAGCACAAAAGTAATTATTTTTGAGTTTAGTAACATAGTTATTGACGTATGATAAGAAACTATCAAAAAAGTATTTTTACTTTTGTAGATATTACAAGAATAAACGAAATATGGAAAATTGGCTTATTAGAAAGATTAAAAAAGAAGACAATCAGGCAGTTGCTAAATTAATAAGATCCGTTTTTGAGGAACTGGAGATTCCAAAAGTGGGTACAGCCTATGAGGATCCCTATTTAGATTTGATGTTTGAAGAATATAACAAACCGCAATCTGTTTATTTTGTGGTTGAAAATGAAGGTAAAATAGTAGGGTGTTGCGGAATTGCTCCTTTAGAAAATGGAGATCCTTTAATTTGTGAACTGCAAAAAATGTATTTTTTACCTGAAACAAGAGGTTTAGGAATTGGAAGTAAAATGATGGAGACATGCTTGGAGCAGGCTAAAGTTTTTGGTTTTGAGAAATGTTATATTGAGACAATGCCATTTATGCATGCGGCTCAAAAATTATATAAAAAATCAGGTTTTGAATATTTAGATGCACCAATGGGCTGTACCGGCCATTGTTCTTGCCCCGTTTGGATGTTGAAAGATTTGAAAAATTAACTGTAACAAATTAGTTTTTTTAATACTTATTTGAAAGAAAATTGGCTTTTGCCAAATGATAATACTCAAAGACCCGAAATGAAAATTAAACAATACCGCACTCAATTTATAAAAGAATTATCGCCTTTTTACGATGCGTATGAAGCGGAGAGTTTTTTCTATTTAATATTGGAAGATAAACACAAGCTGAGGCAAATTGATTTGGCTCTAAATCATGAATTAAATTTTTCAGAAAGTGATTTTGTGGTTTGGAATTCATTGTTAGGTCAATTAAAAAAAGAAGTCCCAATTCAGTATTTACTGGGGAAAACAAGTTTTTATGGTTTGGATTTTGAAGTTAATGAAAATGTTTTGATTCCGAGGCCAGAGACCGAAGAATTGGTTGAATGGATTATAAATGAGAATTCAAAAACAGATAAAACTAAAAAACTTCGAATTTTAGATATCGGAACAGGAAGTGGTTGTGTTGCTATTTCACTGGCCAAGAATCTTCCTAATGCTGAAGTATATGGTGTTGATATTTCGAAAAAGGCCATAGTAACAGCAAAAAGAAATGCAGTAAGAAATAATGTTGATGTTACTTTTGTTTTTTTGGATATTTTGAAAACGGAAAAATTGAGATTTAATTATGATATAATTGTTTCGAATCCGCCTTATGTTCGAAATTTAGAAAAAGAAGAAATTAAAAAGAATGTTCTGGATTACGAACCGCATTTGGCACTTTTTGTAGAGGATAATGATGCTTTGATTTTTTACCGAAAAATAGCTGCTTTAGCGAAAAGTAGTCTTTTAGAAAATGGCCAGTTGTTTTTTGAAATCAATCAGTATTTAGGAGAAGAAATGACGGATTTGTTGGAAACAATGGATTTTAAAAATATTGAATTGAAAAAAGATATTTACGATAATGACAGAATGATGAAAGGGAATATTTAGTTTTCAGTTTCAGTCTCGGTTTTCAGTCAAAGATTTAGAAATTAAAAGATTTTGTTTCACGCAGATTTAAAAAGATTTGAGCAGATTTTATTTTAATTATAATCTGCCAGAATCCGCTTAAATCTTTTTAAATCTGTGTGAAAGCCTTATTAAAATTTAATGAGATTGAAAACTGTGACTAAAATCTACTCGTAACGCAAAGCCTCAATAGGATCAAGTTGAGAAGCTTTTATTGCTGGATATAATCCCGAAACAATGGCAACCATAAAACTGGTAGCAAAAGCCGCAAAAATGGCCATCCACGGAATTACAAATGCAAAACTCATTGCAGCCGCAAAAGCAAAACCGATTAAGATTCCTAATACGATACCAACCATTCCCCCAATTTGCCCAATCAATAAAGTTTCGATAAAAAACTGAACTGATATGGTGACTTTTGTAGCGCCTAAAGCTTTACGAACTCCAATTTCGCGGGTGCGTTCTGTAACCGAAACAATCATGATATTCATTAAGGCGATAGACGATCCCAGAATTGTGATAATACTGATAATCCAGGAAGCCCAGCCTAAATATTTTGTGATTCCGAGAATTCGGTTGATTAAGTCGTCGCTTCGGCCAATGCCAAAATTATTATCACGAACCGGACTTAATTTACGGACTCTTCGCATGGTACTTGTGGCGTTGTCAACAGCTTCATCTAGAAGTTCTTTTTTAGAAACCATTACACTCATAGTGTAATTAATGTTTGGCGCTGTAAATAAGGAACGCGCAACCTGAATTGGAATCAGAACACGTAAATCCTGACTATTTCCAAACGTTGATCCTTTTTCTTTTAAAACGCCAATGACTTTAAAACGGGCACCACGAATCGAAATTATTTTATCAATTGGGTTAATGTCTTTTAGTAAACCTTTTTCAAAATCAGAACCTACAACGCAGGAATAAGTATTATTGTCTATGTCAAATTGATTGAAAGAACGACCCAAATTTATTTCTAAACCAGAATTAGAAATAAAATGTTCGTCGACACCCAGCACTTTAATTTCCGGATCTGTTTTTTGGTCTAAATATTTTACTTCGGCAGTTGATGTAGCTGTAAACGAAAGAGAAGTTTCGGTAAACGGATATTTGTATTTGTTTTTGAAAGCAACCGCTTCCGGATAGGATATAATCGGATTTATGATTTCGCGTTCATTTCCACCGCGGTTCTTTACATTATTTTCGTATTGATTGATATTGAAGGTGTTGGCTCCCATTGAAGCAAAATTGGTAGAAACGGTATTTTCAAGAGCCGTTACAACTGTCAGGATACCAACTAGTGCTGTGATCCCTATCGCGATGATTAATACGGTAAGAATAGTTCGCAGCAATTGTGTTTTGATGGAACCAAAAGCAATTCGGATATTTTCTTTAAATAATTTTAGCATCATGACCAATTTGTCACGAAAATACGTTTTTTGTTACAAGTTTGTTTTCGAACTGCCAATATTTATTTTAAAAAATAAGATATTTGCAGACGATTTAGGGTTTAGAGAAATCTAAATTGGAATGAAATTAATATTAAAGAGCTTAAGTTTTGGAGTTCCAAAAGGAATCTAAAATCTAAGACCTAAAATCTAAAATAAAAAAGATGGCTTCAAAACCAAGCATACCACAAGGAACAAGAGATTTTTCGCCTGCAGAGGTGTCAAAACGTCAATATATTATTCAGACGATAAAAAATAATTTTGAGAAATTTGGTTTTCAGCCGATTGAAACGCCGTCGTTTGAAAATTCAGATACCTTAATGGGTAAATATGGAGAAGAAGGAGATCGTTTGATTTTTAAAATATTAAATTCAGGTAATTTCTTCTTCAATAAAAATAAAATTGAATTGCCGGAATCTATTGAATCACTGCAAGTTAATTCGGCAGAAACAATTGATTTGAATCAAAGAATTGAACTGAATAAGTTTACAGGAAAAATCTCAGAGAAAGCGTTGCGTTACGATTTGACAGTTCCGTTTGCAAGATATGTGGTACAGCACCAAAACGAAATTGAATTTCCTTTTAAAAGATATCAAATCCAGCCAGTTTGGAGAGCTGACAGACCTCAAAGAGGTCGTTACAGAGAATTTTATCAATGTGACGCCGATGTTGTAGGTTCAAAATCATTGTGGCAGGAAGTGGAATTGGTTCAGTTGTATGATACTGTTTTTACGTCTTTAGGATTAGAAGGTGTTACCATTAAAATCAATAACAGAAAAATATTATCTGGAATCGCTGAAGTAATTGGTGCTTCGGACAAATTGATTGATTTTACTGTTGCGCTTGATAAGTTGGATAAAATTGGTGAAGACGGAGTTAAAAAAGAAATGATCGAAAAAGGAATTGCTGAAGAAGCTTTGGTTAAAGTACAGCCGCTTTTTAGTTTTACGGGAACTTTTTCAGATAAAATAAACCAGCTTTCAGATCTGTTAGCTTCATCAGAAGAAGGAATGAAAGGAGTGCAGGAATTGAAATTTATTTGTGACAATGTGGCTACTTTAGGATTGTCGACTGCGACATTAGATCTTGATGTGACATTGGCGCGCGGATTGAATTATTATACAGGAGCTATTTTTGAAGTAGGAGCACCAAAAACCGTTTCGATGGGTTCTATTGGTGGTGGTGGAAGATATGACGATTTGACGGGTATTTTTGGTTTGAAAAATATGAGTGGAGTTGGAATTTCTTTTGGACTTGACCGAATTTATCTGGTTCTGGAAGAATTACAATTATTCCCTGAAACAGTAGCGGCAACATCAAAAGCATTGTTTATTAATTATGGAGATGCTGAGGCTTTGTATGCTTCGCAGGCGATTCAGAAATTAAGAAAAGAAAATATAAAAGTGGAATTGTATCCGGACAATGTGAAAGTTGGAAAACAATTTCAGTATGCAGATAAACGTTTGATTCCGTTTGCAGTAATTGCGGGCGATCAGGAAATTGCTTCAAATTCGTACTCACTTAAAAATTTAGTGACAGGCGAACAAGTTTCAGTTGATTTTGAAGGATTGAAAAATGCTTTGTTAGGTTAACTGTTTGAAATGTAGTATTTTGTAGTAGATTGCCCAGATTTAAAGGGATTTCTTCTTAAATATCTTCTTGAAATAGTTGCTGGATAAGAAAAAAAACTTTTAATTTGCCGACCTTAAGTTACGGGCGTAGTTCAAGGGTAGAATAGCGGTCTCCAAAACCGTTGATGGGGGTTCGAATCCCTCCGCCCGTGCAATTTTTTTACCGCAAAGGACGCAAAGAATTTTGTCTAAGAGTACTTTCAAAAAACACAAAGTTCGCAAAGCTATGTCAATATAATGCTTTGCGAACTTTTCCTTTTTTATAAAGCTTAAGAGTAAAAAAATCTTTGCGTTCTTTGCGATAAATTTTTTTGTTCTTCAGGTTTTTAATACTGATCTGGCAAAGACTAAAAAAGCATAAAAAAAGCTTCGTCTCATAAGGCGAAGCTTTTTTTTAATATAAGGTAAACTTGAATTAATAATTATTTATGAGGCCGAAGCCAACCCTTAAATTCAATTTTGATAGGTAATAATTTAGTTTTTCATTTTGGATATCAAATATAGTATAAACTATAACGTAATAGTCTTAAAATTATACTAAATTTTAAAGTACTGTTTGAGTTTTTTAACGCTCTCATTTTTAATAAAGTGACAATTTGACATTTTAAGAGATTTGGCAGTACTTTTGCAATCCAACAGAAAGAATAAAAATGAAGTTTAAAGATATTTTTAAAAATAAAAGTAATATGACTACGGAAAATACAGAGTTCGATCAGGAATTAGATGATGTAACGTTAGAAAACAATGCCAACGGTGAGCAATTAATTGTTGAAGAATTAAGTGTTGAAGAGCAATTGGCTCAAGACTTGGCAAAAGAAAAAGATAAATTTTTGAGATTATTTGCCGAATTTGAAAATTACAAAAAAAGAACTTCAAAAGAACGTATCGATTTGTTTAAAACAGCAAACCAAGAAGTTTTGTTAGCAATGCTTCCTGTTTTGGACGATTTTGACAGAGCGACAGTAGAAATCAACAAGTCTGACGATGAAAATTTGAAAAAAGGAGTTGAGTTGATTCACGAGAAACTAAAAAGCACTTTGGTAGCTAAAGGTTTAGAGCAAGTTGAAGTAAGAGCTGGTGATGCTTTTAATGCTGACTTTGCTGAAGCAATTACTCAAATTCCTGCACCTTCTGATAAATTGAAAGGTAAAATAGTTGATGTTATTGAAAAAGGATACAAATTAGGAGACAAAATTATTCGTTTCCCTAAAGTGGTTATTGGAAACTAAAAAATGCAAATGAATATTCTGAAAGTCAATTTTTTAAGTATTGGAATTTGGAATTTTAGATTTGGAATTTAACCTAAATTATGAAAAAAGATTTTTACGAAATACTAGGCATTTCAAAAAATGCTGACGCTGCAGAAATAAAAAAAGCTTATCGAAAAAGTGCGTTGAAATATCACCCGGATAAAAATCCAGGCGACAAAGAGGCAGAAGAAAACTTTAAACTTGCGGCAGAAGCTTATGAAGTTTTAAGTGATCCGAGCAAAAAAGCGAAATACGATCAATATGGACATCAGGCATTTGATGGTTCTGGCGGATTTGGCGGTGGCCACGGTGGTATGAATATGGATGACATTTTCAGCCAGTTTGGTGACATTTTTGGTGGAGGATTTGGTGGTTTCGGAGGCGGCGGAGGCGGTCCTCGTCGCGCTAAAGGAAGTAATCTTCGAATTAAAGTTAAATTGACTTTAGAAGAAATTGCAAATGGAGTTGAGAAAAAAGTAAAAGTAAAACGTAAAGTTCAGGCAAAAGGTGTTACGTACAAAACATGTTCGACTTGTAATGGTCAAGGACAGGTAATGCGTGTAACCAACACTATTTTAGGAAGAATGCAATCTGCATCTACTTGTCCTACTTGTGGTGGTTCTGGGCAAATTTTAGATAAAAGACCTTCTGAAGCAGATGCACAAGGAATGGTTCTGGAAGATGAAACAGTTTCTATCAAAATTCCAGCCGGAGTTGTTGACGGAATGCAGTTAAAAGTTTCTAATAAAGGAAACGATGCCCCAGGAAATAGCGTTCCAGGTGATTTGATTGTTGCCATTGAAGAACTAGAACACGAATTTTTGAAACGTGAAGGTGAAAATATTCACTTTGATTTATACATTAGTTTTCCAGAGGCTGTTTTAGGTGTTTCTAAAGATATCGAAGCAATCAACGGAAAAGTTCGTATTAAACTGGAAGAAGGAATTCAATCAGGAAAAATATTAAGATTAAAAGGAAAAGGTATTCCAAGTATCAACGGTTACGGAAGCGGAGATTTACTGGTTCACGTAAATGTTTGGACGCCTAAAACGTTGAACAAAGAGCAAAAACAATTTTTTGAAAATGCTTTAAACGACGAACACTTTGTTCCGAGTCCTGAAAAATCAGAAAAATCATTTTTTGAAAAAGTAAAAGATATGTTTTCATAAGCTAAACTTTTTTAGAAATGTTTAAATAAATCTAAAACCCATTCTAACATAAATTTAGGATGGGTTTTTTGCGTATTAGTACTCAGATTCGCTGTGAATTATTTACTTTTACAGGCGCAAAGCCACAATGGTCAAATTGACCGAAGAAAATCTAAAAAATCGCATGAGCAACTTACTCGAAGTACATAAAGTCGTAAAACAATACGGTGATTATGTAGCGCTTAACGAAGTTTCATTAAATGTCCCAAAAGGCAGTATTTACGGATTATTAGGTCCGAATGGAGCTGGAAAAACTTCCCTTATCCGAATTATTAATCAAATTACTCTGCCAGATAGCGGAGAAATTATCTTGGATGGAGAAAAATTGCAGCCAAAACATGTGCAGACAATTGGTTATTTGCCTGAAGAAAGAGGTTTGTATACTTCTATGAAAGTAGGGGAACAATGTTTATACCTTGCGCAGATGAAAGGGCTTTCTAAAGCAGAAGCAAAAGTGCAATTGGAGTATTGGTTTGATCGCTTAGGAATTCAGGGTTGGTGGAATAAAAAGATTCAGGAACTTTCTAAAGGAATGGCGCAAAAAATTCAGTTTGTAGTTTGTGTGTTACATAAACCAAAGTTGCTGATTTTTGATGAGCCCTTTTCTGGTTTTGACCCGGTTAATGCGAATATTATTAAAGATGAAATTTTGGCATTAAAAGAACAAGGAGCAACCATTATTTTTTCGACACACCGAATGGAGAGTGTGGAAGAACTTTGCGATCATATTGCTTTAATTCATAAATCGAATAAATTAATTGAAGGAAAACTGAGTGATGTAAAGCGCCAGTTTAAAACCAATAGTTTTGAAGTTGGAATCCTGACAAGCAATGTTGAGGGTTTAATGTACGATATCACACAGAAATTTACAGTTTCGCCGGCCAATTTCAAATCATTAAATGATGATTTGAAATTAAATATCCAAATTGGAGATGCTGCGCCAAACGAGCTATTACATCTTTTGACACAACGCGGACAAGTAACACATTTTGTAGAAAAAATTCCGAGTGTCAACGATATTTTTATTCAAACAGTAACTGAAAACAAAGTTTAGAGTTCAGATTTTAGATTTTGGAGTGAAAACCTGGAATCTAAAAATCTAAAGTCAACAATCTAAAATCTAAAATTAAGAATGAGTATAATTTCATTAATTATAAAAAGAGAATTTATTGCAAAAGTCCGCAATAAGTCTTTTGTTGTCATGACTTTTTTGAGTCCGCTTTTGTTTGTGGCAATTGCTGTTTTTATTGGGTATTTGAGTTCAATGAAAGCAGATACCAAACGAATTGCGATTCATGATGAAACGGGCTTATTTGCAGATGATTTTGTAAAACAGAATAAAAAAGACGCCGAATATAAATATCTCAATTTATCTGAAATCGACACGAAATCTTTGAAAGACAGTATTGCCAAGGAAGATTTTAGTGGTCTGATCGTGATTCCGAAAACAAACAATTTAAAGGATTTAGAAAGTAAAATAGAATTTATCTCGAATAACAGTCCGAGTATTTCTTTTATTGAAAATACACAGGATATTATTGCCGGAAAGATTACAAAATTAAATCTGGAAAAAGCGAAATTAGATACGCTAGCGATTCAGAAAGCGCAGGCTGAAGTCAATATTCATTTGGCAAAAGCATCTGGAGAAGAAAGTTTGAAAGGATTGAACGAAATCAAAATCGGTATTGGTGGGGCATTCGGATATTTGATTATGATGTTCATTATCATTTATGGAAACATGGTAATGCGAAGTGTAATCGAAGAAAAGACGAACCGAATTATCGAAATCATAATTTCATCGGTAAAACCATTTCAATTAATGATTGGTAAAATTGTTGGAACTTCGCTTGCAGGAATATTGCAATTTATGATTTGGGCGATCATTGGACTTGGATTAATGTTTGCAGCTTCGGCATTTTTTGGAGTGAACGTTGGTCCTACAGCCAGAATTTCTCCAGAATTAATGCAAACGGCACAACATGAAATGTCTGGATCAGCACAAATGTATATTAGCGAATTGTGGAATTTACCAATTGCCAGTATCCTGATTGGTTTTGTGGTTTATTTCATAGGAGGTTACTTTTTGTACAGTTCATTCTATGCAGCAATTGGAGCCGCAGTCGATAATCAAACGGATTCGCAACAATTTCTTTTGCCTATTATTATGCCGCTTATTTTAAGCGTTTACATAGGATTCTTTACAGTAGTAAATGATCCACACGGAACCGTTGCGGTAGTATTTTCAATGATTCCGTTAACATCACCAATTGTGATGCTAATGCGTATTCCGTTTGGCGTGCCGTGGTGGCAAATCGCAATTTCGGTATCATTATTGTTTGCTACCTTTTTCCTTGTAGTATGGTTTGCTGCAAAAATTTATCGTGTAGGTATTTTAATGTACGGCAAAAAACCAACCTGGAAGGAATTGTATAGATGGCTTAAATATTAATTTTAAAGTTGCTAAGATTTTAAGTTGCTAAGTTTTTCTTAGCTTCTTTAAAAAAAATAGAATCTTAGCATCTCAGAACCTCAGAATCTTAAAAAAAAATGAGTAAAATACTAATTATTGAAGACGAAGCAGCGATCAGACGCGTTTTGGTAAAGATTTTATCGGAAGAAAATGATACGTATCAGGTTGATGAGGCGGAAGATGGTGCTGTGGGACTTGACAAAATAAAAAACAACGATTACGATTTGGTTTTGTGTGATATCAAAATGCCAAAGATGGACGGTGTTGAGGTTTTAGAAGAAGTAAAAAAGATAAAACCGGAAATTCCGATGGTTATGATTTCGGGTCATGGCGATATGGAAACTGCGATTCATACCATGCGTTTGGGAGCTTTTGATTATATCTCAAAGCCACCAGATTTAAATCGTTTATTAAATACCGTTCGCAATGCTTTAGATAAAAAACAACTGGTAGTTGAAAATAAGATTCTAAAGAAAAAAGTGAGCAAAAACTACGAAATGGTAGGGGAGAGCGAAGTGATCGGTCATATTAAACTGATGATTGATAAAGTAGCTCAAACCGAAGCCAGAGTTTTGATAACGGGGCCAAACGGAACAGGAAAAGAATTAGTGGCGCATCAATTGCATGAAAAAAGCGAGCGTGCTAATTTTCCTTTAATCGAAGTGAACTGTGCTGCGATTCCGAGTGAATTGATCGAAAGCGAATTGTTTGGTCACGTTAAAGGGGCTTTTACATCAGCGGTGAAAGATCGTGCTGGAAAGTTTGAAGCAGCTGACAAAGGAACTATTTTCTTAGATGAAATTGGAGATATGAGTCTTTCGGCGCAAGCTAAAGTATTACGTGCTTTGCAAGAAAGTATGATTACCAGAGTTGGAGCCGAAAAAGATATTAAAGTTGACGTTCGCGTAGTTGCCGCAACCAATAAAGATTTGAAAACAGAAATTGCTGAAGGTCGTTTCCGTGAAGATTTATACCATCGTTTGGCTGTAATTTTGATTAAAGTTCCGCCATTGAATGAGCGACGTGATGATATTCCGGCTTTGATAAGACACTTTGCTGAGAAAATTGCTTCGGAGCAAGGGAATGTAGTAAAAGTATTTTCGCAGCCAGCCATAAAATTATTACAGGAATACGATTGGACAGGAAATATTCGTGAACTTCGAAATGTAGTCGAAAGATTGATTATTTTAGGAGGAACAGAAATTTCTGAAACCGATGTAAAAATGTTTGCAAGCAAATAAGCTTCGCGCAATAGGCTATAAGCTTTAGGCTTTAAGCTTTTAAATGATATAAATAATTTTTGCCTAAAGCGTAAAGCTTAAAGCTTAAAGCATACCAAAGATGAAACTAAAAAAAATAAACGAGAAGTTACAGGATGCCTTAATTGAAAATGGTTTAACGGAAGCAAATATATTGCAGATGCAAACTTTTTCAACCATTAAAAGTGGTGCAGATTGTATGATTATTTCTCCAAAAGGAACTGGAAAGTCGACAACAATTGTAATAAATGTAATTCAGCAATTAGTGGGACATACAGAAGAGTCTCCACGTGCTTTGATTATTGTGGAAGACAAGGAAAAAGTATTGGCAATGGAAGCTCTTTTTGAGAAATACGGAAAATATACTAATCTTGAAGTTTACGGTGTTCATGATAAAGGCGATATGGACTACGATAAAAACTATATTTCAACCGGAGTTGATGTTTTAATTGGTACCCCAAACAAATTGAGTGATATGTTTACCACTGCCGGTTACAATGTAAACCGTTTGAAAATGTTGATTTTGGATGATGCAGATCCTATTTTGAGATTGCGTAATGAAACGAAAATCATGCGAATTTCAAACAGTATCGCCAAAACACAACGTATCATCTTTGCTGAAATATTGACAGAGCGCATCGAAATTTTGGCTGATAAATTCCTGTTGGAGCCTTATTTCTTTGATATGGATGAAGAAGGAGAAGAAGAATTGGACGAAGAAGAGGACGGAATTGAAGAGGAGGAATAAGACTGATTAAATTTTTTTATGGAAATAATCAAAACACTTAAATTTTTGACGGTTATACTTTTAGTTTTTTTCGTTGTTATTTATTTGATGGTTATTTCTTATGTCTATTTTAATCAGGTTGGAATGGTTTTTCAAAGTGCTTCACTTCCAAAAGAGTATCAGTTTGAATATCAGTCAAAGTTTGAAGAGATAAATATTAAGTCTTTTGACGGAGTAAACTTAAACGGACTTCTATTTAAAGCTGATAAATCGAAAGGATTGATTTTTTATTTGCATGGAAATGCGGGAACATTAGAAACCTGGGGTAAAATAGCAAAAACATATACGAATTTAGGTTATGATATTTTTATTTTAGATTATCGAAGTTTTGGAAAAAGCGAAGGTGAAATTGAAAATGAAGAACAATTAAATAAGGATATTGCTGTAGTTTATAAAACATTAAATAAACGATATCCGGAAAATAAAATCATAATTGGTGGGTATTCTATTGGTTCAGGGCTTGCTGCTATTTTGGCTTCTGAAAATAAACCAAAAGCTTTGATACTGCAATCGCCTTATTATAGTTTTACAGAATTATCTACTGGCAGAGTTCCGTTTTTTCCTGATTTCATGAAGAAATTCCAGTTAGAAACTTATGAATATCTTCCCAAAATTAGTGCTCCAGTTTATATATTTCATGGAAAAGAGGATCAATTAATTCCTTATGAAAATTCAGTTAGATTGAGTAAAATAATAAAAGCGAATGGACATTTTTATCTTTTAAATGACCAGGGACATATCGGTATGAACGAGAATAATGATTTCCAGTATCAGTTAAGAATAATATTAGAATAAAATATAAATAATAAAAAAATAAAATGTCATGGGATTAATGAAGGTGTTTTCAGGAAGTGAAGTTTTAGCAATTGCTTTACAGGAAAGATTAGAAGAAGCGGGAGTAGAAACCGTAAAAAAAGATAATATTCAATCAGCTCGTTTGGGAGGTTTTGGCGGAACAGATTTGGCCGTTGAGGTTTTTATTCAGGAAACTGATTTTGCAAAATCGAATCCGGTAATTGAAGATTTCAGAATGAGTATTTAAATAAATCTTCAGTCACAGTTTACAATCTAAGTGATAATTTGATTGTAAACTGAAAACTCAAAAAATATGCAATACAAAATGCTGGTACTCGACATGGATGATACCTTGTTGACAGACGATCATAAGATTTCGGAATTAAATAAAAAAGTACTTCTTGAAGCTCAGGCAAAAGGCGTATATGTGGTTTTGGCTTCTGGCCGCCCCACATCTGCCATGACGGCTTATGCTAAAGAACTGGAATTAGATTTAAACGATTCTTATATTATTTCTTTTAACGGCGCTATAATTAGTACTGTAAAAGATGATCTTGTTTTATTTGAACAGAAATTGACGATAGAACAGATTCATGAATTGTACGATTATAGTGTGAAAAAGAAAACACATATTATAACGTATCTGGATAACGAAATTATCAGTGAAACAGATTCTGAGTACATTGAAATCGAAAAAGAAATAACTGGACTAGCTCATCTAAAAGTTCCAAGCTTTAAAGATGCCGTCTCTAAACCCGCAGTAAAATGTATTTTATTGGCAGAACCTTCTTATCTAAAAGGACTAGAACAGGATTTGAAATTAGCAATGCCTTATTTAAGTATTGCAATGTCAAAACCATTTTTCCTGGAAGCAGCGCAAAACGGAATCGATAAAGCGGCAAGTATAAAAATCTTAGCAGAAAAACTAAATATTCATCAAAGTGAAATTATTGCTGTCGGAAACGCTGGAAACGATTTAACCATGATAGAATATGCCGGTTTAGGAGTTTGGGTTGATAATGTGACGCCTGAATTGCGCGACAGGGCGAATGTAATTGTGGCGTCAAATAATGATAACGGTGTTGCTGAGGTAGTTCAGCGTTATATTTTAAATAATTTTGTTTATGAAGAAGTCAATTGAAACAGAGCGTCTGCTTTTGAGAGAATTACAAATGTCGGATATTGACGGTATGTTTGAATTGGATTCTAATCCGAATGTGCACCTCTTTGTTGGTAAGAAACCAGTAAAAAGTATTGAAGAAAGTATTGGTTATATTGAAAATGTTCAACAACAATACAAAGATTTTGGAACAGGCCGTTGGGCTGTCATTCTAAAAGAAACCAATGAATTTTTAGGCTGGTCCGGAATAAAATTCATTACCAATGAAATCAACAATCATAAAGATTTCTATGAAATTGGATATCGTTTTATAGAAAAACATTGGGGAAAAGGATACGCTACTGAAGCAGGAAAAGTCTTTGTAGATTATGCTTTTAACGAATTGAAAGCAGATGCATTGTATGCTTACGCAGATGCAGGAAATGAAAATTCAAGAAAGATTCTGGAAAAACTCGGTTTGCAGTATGTCAATTCGTTTGAATATGAAGGAGAATCTGAAGTTTGGTATGAATTGAAAAATCCAAATTTGGTTTAAACCAGAGAAATGCGTCCCAAATCTTTGTAAACTTTCCTCATTAAGGTTTGCAAAGATTTGGAAAACAACTCGTAATTTTTATTCTCTGTTTATTTGGTATTATTTTTTAGCTACAGAAACAAAATATTTATTTCCATCACCCATAGTTAATTTTACACGCTCGTCGCAAAGATCGATTGCAAAATTTACACTTTCGTAACAGCTGCAAGTTGTGTTTTTGTCTTTAGACATTTCTGTTTTACAGTTGTTGTTTTTGAAAGTTGCTAATTGTGGGGTGTATAAACTCACTAAATCTGTTGAAGCAGTAACCAACGAAATAATACTTGCTGAATTATTGTTTGTAATTCTATAAACAATTCTATCAGTATAATTTACTTCATTTACAGTCACTTTACGAATGTAAGTATAAGCAGTTGAACCTTCACCTGGCTCTTTTACTTCAAATTTAAATCCAACCGCACGAATAGCAATATCAAATTGTGACTGAGAGTTTAAACTCGCCCAAGTTGTTAAAGTGCTAATCGATGGAAAAGGATTAGTTGCAGCCGGAGCATTAGTTTGCGCTTGCGAACTAAAAACGGTTAAGAACATCAAGCAGATTGTGGGTAAAAATGCTTTCATATAGAATTTAATTTATAATTTTTGCCTACTCTTTCTGGTTTTCGGCCTGCCCATTTTTTATTATAACAAAACAACAACATAACGAGTAAAAAACAAAATTGTTATGTGTAATTTGTTTATAAAATAATTTAGTTGTTTTTGGCGGAGTGAAAATACTTCTAAAAACTTTCTAAACAAAGTTAAATGTAAGAAAATTTCAATTTAAATATTGAAAAAATGCATTTAATCGATAATATTTGCATTTAATCGATGTTTTGTCAATTTATTCTTATTGAAAATATTTTTTGTATTCCTAAAATTTTCTTGTTTTCAAAATCTACTTCGTTCCAATTGCTGTTTTTCGTGTTGATTCAAAATAGAGGTTTTGTGCAAAATGTTGATATATAGTATATTATTGATTTTATTTTAAAGAATATTGTACGTAAATTTGCAAACTCTTCAAAAGAGATGTAAATATAATATCTTACTACTTAAAACGTAGTCTATTCCTATGGAAAACAGAAAAAAAGTTGCCTTTTATACGCTTGGTTGCAAACTGAACTTTTCAGAGACTTCCACAATCGCCAGAAACTTCAATGATGAAGGTTTTGATCGTGTCGATTTTGAAGAAGTTGCAGACATCTATGTTATCAATACCTGTTCGGTTACAGAGAATGCAGATAAACAGTTTAAGCAGGTTGTAAAAAAAGCAATGAAACTTAATGAAAAGGCTTTTGTAGCGGCTGTTGGATGTTATGCGCAATTAAAGCCAGAAGAATTAGCAGCTGTTGATGGTGTTGATTTGGTTTTGGGTGCTACAGAGAAATTTAAGATTACCGATTATATTCATGACTTAAGCAAAAACGATATGGGTGAAGTTCACTCCTGCGAAATTGCTGAAGCTGATTTTTATGTTGGAAGTTATTCTATTGGAGACAGAACACGTGCTTTCCTGAAAGTTCAGGATGGTTGTGATTATAAATGTACCTATTGTACAATTCCGTTAGCAAGAGGAATTTCACGAAGTGATGCTCTTGAAAATGTTTTGCAAAATGCTAAAGAAATCTCAGCTCAAAACATTAAAGAAATTGTTTTGACTGGAGTAAATATAGGAGATTACGGAAAAGGAGAATTCGGAAACAAGAAACACGAACATACTTTTCTTGATTTAGTTCAGGCTTTAGATAAAGTTGAAGGAATTGAGCGTTTGCGAATTTCTTCAATCGAGCCTAATTTATTGAAAAATGAAACAATTGAATTCGTTTCTAAAAGCCGCACTTTTGTACCTCATTTTCATATTCCGTTACAATCAGGAAGTAATGATATTTTGAAGTTGATGAAGCGTCGTTATTTGCGTGAAGTTTACACGGAACGTGTAAACAAGATTCGTGAAGTAATGCCACATGCTTGCATTGGTGTTGATGTTATTGTTGGTTTTCCAGGAGAAACAGATGAGCACTTTTTAGAAACCTATCATTTCTTAAATGAAATGGATATTTCGTATTTACACGTATTTACCTATTCGGAAAGAGATAATACAGAAGCTGCAGATATGCCAGGAGTTGTTCCTGCAAATGTGCGTGCAAAACGAAGTAAAATGCTTCGAGGTTTATCTGTTAAAAAGCGTCGTGCTTTTTACGAAAGCCAATTAGGAACTATCAGAACGGTTCTTTTTGAAAGTGAAAATAAAGAAGGATATATTCATGGTTTTACTGAAAACTACGTAAAAGTAAAAACACCATGGAATCCTGAATTGATTAATACGCTGCAGGAGATTAATTTGACAAAAATTGATGAAGACGGAAGTGTTCGTTTGGAGTTTTTAAATAAATTAGCGGAAGTGTAAAATGATAATTGTGAAATGTAAAATGGTTTATATTTCTAAAGTTTATAAAAACAGAAAAGCCCTTTAAAAGGGCTTTTCTGTTTTTAATTTAATTTAATTTAATTTAATTTAATTTAATTTAATTTAATTTAATTTAATTTAATTTAATTCAATCTTTTTCTTAATCAATTTATAATTTTCATTATTTGGATCTTCCTTGAAGATATACAATGTGTTGTTTTCAAGAAAGACTCTCTTTTGTAGATCTTCATTATTCAATTCTTTATGTGCTGTTGGTATCAAAAAGGTTTCTATGATTTGTTTCCAATTTGAATTTTGAAGTGAATAGGTTGTCATTTCGTAAACAGTACCATTCATTGGAGCCTGATAAACTGAAAAATCTTCTTTACCATCCTGATCTAAATCGCCTTCGTTTATTAATTGAGCTTCACAACATCCAATAATGATTGGCTTTAATTTTTTATTACTAAAAGAGATTGTGTATTCATCCGGAGTTCCATCTTCAACAGGATTTCCTTCACCTTGTTTTGTTTGAGTAATAATTGCAAATTCATCTTTACCATCACCATTAAAATCGCCTTCTATTTTAGGGCCAATTAAAATTCGGTCCTTTTTTTCCGATTGAATAGATTTCATTTCACTTTTTGCAGTATGAATTCTTTTTTCAGTAGAAGATGTTGTGATTTCATTATTGTCCTTTGTATTACAGGAAAACAGAAAAAAAGAAGCAATCGTAAAATAGATCATTTTATTCATGCTTATTTTATTTCTTGCTCCAGTACCAATTTCAAAGAGTTGATATAGTCCGTATCAAATTCAATAACTCTAATTTTTTCCGGATTGAAACTTAATTCCCCACCAAACTGACCTCTTGTATCCAGGAAGTCAATAGTTAATTCTTCATCGTTCAGTTCAAGCAATTTGCCTAAATAAGCTGATTTAGCCGATTTTTTTGCAATCTGAAAAATGCCATATTTATTGGTTAAGAAATTTACAATCGAAGCTAAATCCTTAATTGGAATAATATCTTCGGCGCTTGTTTTCAAACCTTTTAAACGGATTACTTTTTCCGTAAAGGCAAGATCCTGATCTCTGTGAATAGCTTCTATGTTTTTATTTTTCAGAATCACAAAACCGTCCAGGATATAATCGACTGGATTGTTTCTCAAAAGAATCCAGTCATCAGAATAATCAATAAGGAATCCAGTGAAAATTTCTTTTTTATCCGTGAATTCTATTGCAATTAATTGTCTTAAATATTGTTCCATCATATTTTTTTTTAAAATTCCAACCCCGAAGCCTCGGGATAAATTCCAAATTCCAAATTTGACCAGCTATTGGAATTTGGAATTTAAAAAATTGTAATTTATTTTTTTAAGGATTAGTAGACCAAATACTGCTGTTTTTAATAAAAACTCTTCGGTTTAATTTAAGTTGAGCAATCAATAATTCTGCAATATCTTCAGACTGCATTACTTTTTCAGGATTACCGTCTGTTAAGTTTAAATCTTTTGCCATATCGGTTGCAACGGTACTTGGAGTTAAAGCTGAAACACGAATGTTGTGTTTTCTCATTTCCTGCATTAAAGAATCCGTCAATCCTAAAACTGCAAATTTTGAAGCGCTATAAGCACTTGTTAATGCATTTCCTGCAAGTCCTGCTGTTGATGAAATATTAATAATATCACCAGTCTGTCTTTCGATCATATTTGGAATAACGGTGCGGGTTGTGTAATACGTTCCCATTAAATTCACCTGAATGATTTTTTCCCAGGCTGCTGGTTCTAACTCCATGAATTTTCCAAAAGAAGCAATTCCGGCACTGTTGATTAAAATGTCTATCGTTTTAAATTTTGATAATGCTTTTTCTACTGCACTATTTATCGAATTTATATCTGAAACGTCTGCCGCTAAAGCCAATGATTTTACTCCTAAATTCGATGCTTCGTCTGCCAGTTGATCGATGTCGGTTTGGGTTCTTGAAACTAAAATTACATTTACGCCTTCTTTGGCTAAAGCAAGTGCAATAGCTTTTCCAATTCCTTTTCCGGCTCCTGTAATTAGGGCATTTTTATTTTTTAAGTCTGTCATGATAGTATTTTTAGAAATGCAGAAAGCATCATTTTAGTAACACAAAAATACAGTTTTTGCTTCCTAAAATAATGCTTTAAATGTTTTCTTAATCTAAGTTTAACAACTTTTTTATTCTTTCAGAACCATATCAATGCACATTACTGCTGCAAGGATTAATTGTCTAAGCGGACTGTCTTGCGGTACGGTTTCTTCTATTTGTAAAGCATAATTATCAGCGCTGGTAAAAAACTCTTTGCCCATTCCTGCCCATTTTTTACTTACCTGCGCCAACTGTTTGTTTTCATAGCTGAATTTAAAATCCCAACCAGTCCATTTTCCCTGAAGGGTTGCAACAGGTTTCTCGTTTTTGTCTAAAATCTCAAATTTCCCTCCAATAGAAAAGAATTTTTGTTTGAAGGTTCCAACCAGACGATCTTTCTCATCAAAAATTTCAACAGTCGAACGGAACCAGGCAATACCGCGTTTTACGGTAATTATTTTCTCGCCAGAAGCCGATGTAATTTCAATATTAAAGGGAGTCATTCTTTTGTATTCTGTAAAGCGTAACATTTTGGTAAAAAAGCCCAAATTGTTTTCTCTGCAATTCATTATAAGCTCGTTGCTTTCCGGATGATAAATGTCATAATTGTTAGCGGCTTTAAACATTCCAACGTGTTCTTTTACAAGAAATAAATTCTGATTTAAAATAGGGTTCATGAAATTTTGTTTGAAATTGATTTTGTACTAGAATAATTTTTGAAAGATTTTTCAAAAGGAGACCAAATGTAAAAAATTATTGGTTAATATTAGTACTGAGTTAGGGTCTAAAATCAATTTTATTCTTCGCTATCGTCCTGACTGTTCTACTTTTTTGTTGTAATAATAATAACTCCATTTCTACCTTGATTTCCATAAATGGAAGTAGCTTCAGCGCCTTTTAAAACTTTTATGTCCTGAATATCATTTGGGTTAACTTTAGAAAATTGCTTAGCATTTATCAGACGACCATCAAGAATGTATAAAGGTTCATTTCTTTCCTGAATACTTTTAATACATACAATTCGTAAACTTGGTGGCGAATAATCCGTTTTTACAAAATTCGAAGAAACTTTTACCGGTGATATCTCAACTTCCGTTTTTACAAATTTGGCTTCTTTTATTTCAGAAATTGAATCAGTAACTGTTTTTTCTTGTGCTTTATTACTGAGACCTATAAGTATAGCAATGCCCAATGAAAGAGTTTTGACATTTTTCATGAAAGTAATTTTTTAAGATTTGATGTGACAAAGATTTCTAAGTAAGACTATTTTTTATCGGTTGGCTTTCCTTTCTTGGTTGTAATAATGACAACTCCTTTTTTTCCTTTTTCGCCATATTTTGTAACGGCTTCTGTATCCTGAAGAATAGTAATGGTTTTGATTTCCTGTTTGTTTAATGGAGCGTATGGACTAGTAGGGTTATTTCCGAATAAATCATTTTCTGAATAATAGACACCGTCAATAATGTATAAAGGTTCGTCTAAAACCACTAACGATTCTACGTTTTCGGGTTGTAGGTTTGGTAATTCGGCCTGCATCATTTCATCTCTTTTAGCCTCGTTGCTATGAGACATTGCTTTTCCGTTTAAGATAACCAAAGGAGTGGTTTTTTTAGCTCGTTCAGCTTGCTGTCCGGCTGCTTTTGCTGCAAAAGCTTCTCTTTCTGCCTTTTTTGAATAACCAAAATCAGCAACTTTATCTTTTGCAACTGAGTCTTCCTCATCATTAATAGAACCTGAAGAATAAACAGATTCCGAAATTGGTGCGTTTGCTTCTTCATAAACAGGCGCAGAAACTGTTCCGGTACCCACCACTTCTGCAACTGCAATGGCCTCGTTGTTTGCAACTATAGTTTGCTGTTCTTTTATTTGTTTGTCTAAAATTTTAATTGTTTCAGCTTTCGGAACTAGTTTTGCATCTTCGACAACAACTGCATCCTTTTTAATTTCTGATTTCTGAATTACTTCTTTATCTGTTTCATTTACTACAACTTCTGAAGCTGGAATTGTAGTGTTTTGATCTGATTTAAAAAATTGTGTCCCTAAAGAAATTAGCAATAAAAGAGAAGCTGCAATGGCGATTTTTTTCCATAATGAAATCGCTTTTTTGTCTTCTTTTTTGTCGAGTTTTTCCTCAACTCGCGCCCAGACTTTGTCCATTCCCGGAAAGTCTTTTTGTTCCGAGTTGTGGGCGGCTTCTTTAAATTTATCGAATATTTTATCTTGATTGTCCATGACTACTTTGCTTTTTGATAATACAATTTGTTTACTAATTCCTTCAGCTTGGTTTTGGCTGCATTTAACTGTGATTTTGAGGTACCTTCAGAAATGTTTAGCATTGCTGCAATTTCTTTGTGTCCAAAACCTTCAATAACAAAAAGGTTAAAAACAGTTTTACAGCCATCCGGAATATGGTTTAGTAAATTGAGTAAATCTTCTTCTTCCAGAGAATTAATTTCTTCTGTAAAAGGTTGTGACAGCAATTTGACATCATCAAGATACATATTGAAATTGGTGTTCTTCTTGATGGTTGCCAAACAGTGATTGACGGTTATTTTTCGCGCCCAGGCCTCAAAAGCCAAAATTTCTTTTAACTGATCCAGTTTTGTGAAAATAGTATAGAAAGCGTCGGCCATAGCTTCTTCTATTTCTTCTTCCTTCTTTAAGTATCGTTTGCAAACGCGATACAATTTTGGAGCCATATGCTCATACACCTGACGCTGGGCATCACGTTGCATTTTTTTGCAGTTGGAAATGATGGTTTCGTTTATCACAATTGTTGTCTTTATACTAAAGAGAGCTTAAAAGATAAAAAGGTTGGGAAGGCGATGAAAAAAAGTTTAGAAAAGGGCTTTTATTTTTTTAAAATATTATAAATGTACAATTTTATTGGGAGTACAGAATGTTAAGTGTCATGTATTTAGTACTAATACAATTAAATCCCAAAGGAAGTGCGCTATTATGACAATTTTTATGTTTCTGTATTTTTGATATTGCACAGCAAATACAATTCCCATCGTACAGGCCCGAGAACATGAATTAAAGTACCATAGCCATAATGTAGTATTCCAAAAAGTATACTGGAAAGCACTATTGCTAATTTTGTATTTTTAAGCAAAACTTCAAGTCTTGGAAGAAGATAGCCTCTGAAAATTAATTCTTCTGTAATCCCGGCTGTGACACAAGTGAAAAACAAAAGGAAAAAGTTCTTATGAAATAAGGTAAGCGTTTCGGTTAAGTGTGCACTTTTTGTTTTTAGATGAAAAAGCAAGCTCAATATCCCAACAAGATAAACTACTAAGAACAATTTTAGCATTGTTTTTAAAAGGGCAGCAGCTGAAAATTTTAGGGAATACTCCGTTTCTTTCCAGATTAAAAATGGTGATTTC
Source organism: Flavobacterium sp. LAR06 (assembly GCF_041946075.1). NCBI lineage: Bacteria > Pseudomonadati > Bacteroidota > Flavobacteriia > Flavobacteriales > Flavobacteriaceae > Flavobacterium > Flavobacterium sp. LAR06. The sequence goes on from NZ_JAUTYT010000006.1 coordinate 49,742, forward strand.
TCAACTTTAGAGACATAAAAAAATAATAAAGCAAGAACCAACCAGATACTAAATCTTGATATTAAAAATAATATCTCTTTGTCTGGAATTGCCCCTTTAAGCAAAAGCCCCGAATAAAGTGCTAAAAAGAGAAGAAATATTGAAATTGAAACACCTATTATGAGGATTGGTTTTTTTATGGCACTTGGGTTTTGGTGCATTTTAAAGTTATTAGTTTATATCAATTTATTCGCCTAAACAAATCTCATTATAGAATTCTACAATCTCATTAATTTGATTAAAACCATATTTATTATCTTTTATTTTTTTGACAAGGAAATCGCAGTCAGCGAAAAAATTAATTGTGCTTTTTTTCCAATTTGAAAGAATTCCAGAATTTATGTAAGTTGGGTATTGGTCTTTTTTTCTTTTTACATAGAAAAGCTCTCGATATTGTTCTGTTTGATAAGCGTAACTATTTAAATTGTTTGTGCCATGAGTAGATACGGCAGTTTTGTTTGTAATATTTGGATGTGTTAAAAATTGTACTTTTTCTTCTTTATAAAGATTCACGTCACCTTCAACAATAAGTTCAAGTAATTTTGGATCATCAAAAGAGTTTAGTTTAATATATTCATAAGTTTGTACGATATCAAAGCCTATGAACTTGACTTTTTTAATATTTTCATAATTCCAGTTATCAGCCTTATCATCAGCAGAAATTTTGAATTTTATTTTATTATTTTTTATTGAGGCGAAACCTTCAATAGAATCACCGTCTTTAAAGTACAGTATTGCAGTTTCCTGTGTTTGAGAGTAACTTTGAAAAGTTATAAGAAGTAGGATAATTGTGATTTGATAGATTTGTTTCATTCTCTAATGCGATGGTATATTTTGATTTAGATTGTAGAGTTGTTTACGCGGACTTCTCATTCCTGAGAATGATATAAAATGAAACTATTTCATTTGTTTTTGATACCATGTTTCAATTTTTTTAATTGAAGCTAAATCTACTTTTGGATTACAATTTAATCCTAAATTTATTTTTGTTTGAGAAATATAAGAGTTTAGAAAAATTATGGCAAAACCTCCAACTTCAGCATTATCATTTGAGATGTACGAAGAGAAAATATTGATGTAGCCGCAGCATTTTTGTTTAGAATGCATAATTGAGATTAAATATTGGATATCATTTGCTTTGACCCAATTTTCAGGAAATTCTCCACCCAGTGTTACAAAATTTGTTAGCCTCTTATTATATCTCTCTGTAAATAGGGTAATAAACGATTTTGGATCTAAATCTTTTGGCGATAAGTTTTTATAATATTCCTTTTTTGGTTTATTTATTTTAAAATCATAAAAAAAATAGCCTCCAACTAAAAGAGTGAAGATTAGTAATATTGAAATAATTATTTTTCTCATATAAAGTTCATTAGTACTTAGTTGGCAAACTGAGGTTTAAATCTACGTTTTAATATGATTTCATCGTAATCATTATTATTGTTTATCTCTAAAATTTTAAATGATTCGACAATAATTTTGTTTTGGTCAAAAAAGTCGATCATTATTTCATCTTCAACTTTATAAATTGCAATTGTAAAATAATCTTGCGGGTATTTTGTCACTGATCTGGTAGCAGGCTCCTTGCATAAAGATTCGCTACCTAATATGAATGCATTTTTGCGATAAAAAGTCCAGATAATTGATTCACAATGACTTTTATGCTTGCCAGATTTGTAATAAATAGCATTTATTGTATCTTGTTTATAATATAAACTATCGGTATTACTAAAGTTCCAGGATTGATCTGAAGACATTGTGAAACGACCATTTTTCTTTTTGACAATGCTCTCTTTTAATATTTTTTTTACTGAAGATTCTGTTATTGTGGTCTGAGCAATTAAACATATTGGAACTAACAGAAATAAACTGAAAATAATTATCTTTTTCATTTGGATAATTTACTTAACTGGCAAAGTCAATTTAAAAATCTTAGTTTCCAATAACTCCGTATCATTATCCTCGCAAAGCAAAAACTCAATTTTATCACTTGATTTTTTATAAAAAGTCAATCCTTCAAATTTATTAGTTGATGTTATTTTTTGAGTGAAATCGATTTTCATGGTTTTAAGATCTATTCTTCCAATGAAACTTCCTAAGATATCACCATCATCATAAGTTGATTTTGTGTCTTCGGCAGTTGATAAGAAATAGATTTTGTCTTCGACTAAAATAGCATCGGTGAAACTAGAACGAGTGCCTTTTATTTTTGGCAGTTTATAATTGGTTGCCACCAAAGCAAATTCTTCACCCAGACTTTTAGCGTGAATGGTAAAAATGGTGTTTTTGTTTGATATTCCGTTACCACGGTTGAATAAATACCAGTTTTCTCCATCGAATATAGCGCCTTCCAAATTAAAATCTTCTGGTTTTATTTCGCCGAAACTTTGCATTAAGGCATATAAATCAACTAAATCATTTTTTTGTAAAATGGTTTTCGACTTAAGATCAAAAGCAATCATTTTGTTTCGCTTTTCGGTTGAACCGGAACCAAAAACATAAAGTGTATCATTATGATGCGTGATCGATTCGAAATCGGGTTTGATGTTTTTCGGAATGTTTTGTGATGGATTTTCAATTAAGGGGTGATGACTCAATTGCTGATTCTGCATATTGTATTCGTATAAGAATCCGCTGTTATCGCCAATGATATAGAGTGAATTGTTATTGAAGAATAATCCTGATGCTGATCCGATTCCGATGATTTGAAATAATATTTCTAATGTAAATTTTTCCATGAATGTTGTTTTGTAAAAAAGTGCTTAGCCCTGATAGTAATGGAAATACTTTGAAGAGAAATTGTATTTTTTACTGAAAGAACAAAGCGACCGGAGGAAGCTCTTATTGTGTCTTGTAAAAAAACAATTTGTTGAAAAAGTATTGCAATGAATAGCAGGAATATGCTTCGTAAAATTAGTATATTTATAATTATAAAAATGAAAGATATATGAAATCTATTGACCCGAATGATTTTAAAGTTGTAAAAAAAATAAAGTTATCCAAGATTTCGACTTTGCTCGATATTGATGCAGATGAAGAGACCAAAGAAAAAAAACTAGATAAAGTTCAGGCGAAATTGAGCGACTTGCAGGATGTTATGTATTCGCATAATAAATACGGTGTTTTGATTTGCTTACAGGGAATGGATACCTCCGGAAAGGACAGTTTGATCAGGGAAGTTTTTAAGGAATTTAATCCGCGTGGGGTTGTGGTACACAGTTTTAAAACGCCAAATTCTACTGAATTGGAACATGATTATTTGTGGCGACATTATCTGGCACTTCCGGAGAAAGGAAAGTTTGCGATTTTTAACAGAACGCATTACGAGAATGTTTTAGTAACGCGCGTGCATCCTGAATATATTTTGGGTGAGAATTTGCCGGGAATAAATTCGGTTGATGATATTACGCCTCAGTTTTGGGAAAATAGAATTGAACAGATTAATAATTTTGAAAAGCATATTTCGCAAAACGGAACCATCATAATGAAATTCTATTTGCATTTGAGCAAAGAGGAACAAAGGGAAAGATTGTTACGTCGTTTGGAAGAAGAGAAACATCATTGGAAATTTTCGCCCGGCGATTTAAAAGAACGCGAGCACTGGAAGGAATATCAGGAATATTATGAAGAAGCAATTAATAAGACTTCGACAGATCACGCACCTTGGTATATTGTTCCTGCCGATGATAAAGAAATGGCGCGTTATATTGTGGCTAAAATTATCTGGGAAGAAATGCAAAAACACACTGATATTAAAGAACCGGATCTTGATGACAAAATAAAAGCTAATATTGAAATGTATAAGCAACAATTGAAAAAAGACTCTTAATAAAAAGACTCTTTTTTTAGTTTAGGTTATCCTGAGGAAAAAATAAAGCTTATAGCTTTTATGAAAACCTTGACGGATAAAAAGTGCGTAGAAAGTAGAGGCAAAATGGTAGAAGCAAGATAGTTGATGTTGGAAATTTTCACGCATCTTTTTAGGTTAATTTTTGTTACGTAGTTTAAATAATAAATATTTTTTTCGCCACGAATTGTATGAAATAAATTAGTGCTAATTAGTGCAATTCGTGGCAAAAAAAACTTAAAAAATTCCCGTTGGTCAAAAGCCAAATACAGTTCGTCAAACTAATTTTAATAGCATTTTAGGTTTGTACTCCTTTGTATCAATTTAATAAAAGCTATTATTATGAACATGTACAAATTAGTAATGAATACGATTTTTTCTGTAAGTTTAATTTCTTCAAAAGCTACTACACAATCTGATTTTAAAAGATTCTAATGACAGTGTTGGATATTTTATTTTACCGTTTAACCTTTAAAACAGCAAAGAATCTTTTTAATTCTTTGCTGTTCTTTTAGAAAATATAAGGTTATTTTTGAATGCAAACTTTCTCACGATTTACTTACTCTTATTTGATGATTATAAAAAATAAAAACAGACACTGGATTTTTTTAGTGTTCTTTTGGTGTTTACTTGGTATTACGATTTGGGCACAAATGATAGATGCTTATAGTACATTGTCAGCAACTATTCAGGCCATTTTAATTTTGTTATGCTCTTCTCTTTTGGCACATTTTCTTAGTGATGTAATATTGCCAAATGCCTTACGAAATAGTAAAATGACACTATTTGCAATACAAAGTGTTTTTGTAGTGGTTCTTTTATCATTTTGCCTGGCAGTGATTTATGCTACTTTTTCAGATTCTTATACACGTGCACGATTATATCCCGAAGAAGGGAATATGACTTCTTTTCAGTTTTTATGGGCGCGATTTCTGGGAAGTATTCCTGCGGCAATTTTGATTTGTGGTACGGCTTGCGGACTTCGTTTCTATCAGGAACATAATGTTATTGAACAAAATCATGCACAATTGCAGCAAGTGCATCTGGAGGCACAGATCAAGATTTTGCAAGATCAGATAAATCCGCATTTGATGTTTAATGTGCTGAACCATATTCATATTTTGATGCAAAGTAATGTCGAATTAGCATCGGTTTTATTAGTTCAGTTTTCGGATATTTTAAGGTATCAATTGTATGAATGTAATAAAGAATATGTTCCGTTACATCTTGAAATAAAATATCTGAAAGATTTAATTGCGGTCGAAGAAACCCGTTGGGGCAATGAACTGGAAGTGAAAAGCAAATGGAATATCGAAGACGGCCAGCTTCAGGTTGTTCCACTGCTTTTGGTTCCTTTGATCGAAAATGCTTTTAAACATGTATCAAGACTTCCAAACCAAAAAGGATATGTGCACTTGTCTTGCGAACAAATCAATAAACAATTGATTTTTCGAGTAAAAAATTCTCATACAGAACAATATAAAATTCCTTCTAAAAGTCAAGGATTAGGACTTGAGAACGTCAAAAAGAGATTAGCAATTCAATATACGGAAAAACATGAATTAAGTATCAATAAAACCGATTCAGATTTTACAGTAAAAGTTGCTTTAGAATTGAAATAATTTTTTTGCTGATTAAAAGGATTAAAAGATTTTTTCGCTGTGAATCCCACAAATTGACACAAATTAATTCGTGCTTGCTCGTGACCCGAGTGCTAGCGAATAGGGAAATCAAATTTGTGGCTCATAATCTTTGCGAAGATTATTTTTTTATAAAAGATACGGAACCTGAAACAAAAATAACTAAAAAAAAAGCTTAAAGTTATGAAAATGAAATGTCTCGTAATTGACGATGAGCCAATTGCAAGAAACGGAATAGTAGATTTTGTTTCAAAAATTGATTTTCTTCAAGTGGTGGGTACTTGTGCTTCGGCATTAGAAGCGACTTCTTATATTCAGGATAAACAAATCGATTTGTTATTTCTGGATATTAATATGCCTTACTTGTCCGGATTAGAATTTTTAGAATCTCTGGACAATCCGCCTTTGGTGATTTTTACCACAGCTTATTCAGAACATGCTTTAGATGGTTATCGTTTGCACGTGGTTGATTATTTGTTGAAACCCATTACGTTTCAGCGTTTTTATCAGGCTACTTTAAAAGCAAAACAGTGGTACCAAATGAATTCACCTAAGCAAAATCAATTAGATCCATTTTTATATGTGCGTCAGGATGAAGGATTTCAAAAGATTTCGTGGGTAGATATTTTATATATCGAAGGAATGCAGAATTATGCAAAACTTCATTTTAAAGATAAAGTTTTGGTGATTCATCAAACCATGATTTCATTAGAAGAAACACTTCCTAAGGAGATTTTCTTTAGAATTCATAAATCATTTCTGGTAAACATTACGCATATCGATTCTGTTTCCGGTGGAAGATTATTTATAAAAGGCCAAGAACTACCTATTTCAAGAACACGCCGTGAAGCATTGTTGAAAGAGGTAGTTTATAAAAACTTATTAAGCCGATAGCTCTAGAATTTCCATTTTAGAGCTATTGCACCATAAAAAGTGGTTGCAAATTTAGGATCTGCGATATCTTTTTCTTTAAAAATATCTTTAATTTTTCTATTAGTAGTCGAAAAATTACGAACAAGTGTCGTTCCGGCGGTTGGTTCTAATGTCCAATGTTCGCCAAGTTTTAGCTGAGGTCGTAAACCTGTAATAATTTGCTGATATCCTAATAACGAAGACTTGTTTCCAATTTTAGTTTCTGCAGTCATACCACTTAATTCTATAACAGCTTTTAAATCGAAAGTATCAGACATTCGATAAGCAACTTCTGCACCTTCCGGAAAAGTAATCTTAAAATGTAAAGCACCTCTGGATTCCCAATTAAAATAAATTCCCGGAAGTACCATTGGAATACCAAAACTATTCGTTAAAACAGGCCCAAAACCTAAAGCCAGATTAGGATTAAATTGTTTGATAAAAAGAACACCACCTTGAATTAGGACATCATCTTTATTAATTTCAACCATATCGGTATAAACACCAAGAGAAGCTATTATCAATAAAGACCAGGAAGGTGAAATAGATCGCAAATGTTTAACACCAATTTGTGCGTTCAATAATTCAGTTGGGAAGCCTCCATGAAATTCTATAGGGAGATCCTGAATTTCGTAATTCTTGTTTTCCATTCGGGCATAACTTCCATTAATAATAACAGACCAGATTTTGGGATGATTGTATCGGTCCATTTCTAAAGAAAGAGGTACTTCAAAAGCTATTTGAGCTCTTTTAAAATTGCTCTCAGCAGCTGTTTTAGTACTGTCGATTGGTCGTACATATTTAGAAAAAGGCGCATAATCGACTTTGAATTCACCTGAGATTCCCGATTGTGATCTTGCCGCTACAGCAAATAGTAATAAAAGAAAAAGCTGTACAAGATAAAAAACTGTTTTGTTCATAATTTGATTAATTTTTCTGCGAATTACCGCGTTCTAAATCAATCATAAAAAATCATTTGACTAATGGCACATTTGTTTTGACCAATGGTATAAAACAACAAAACCCGACAGACTATGAGGATCTGTCGGGTTCATACCAAAAACAAAAGAATAAATGAACGTATTTTTATAAATCAAATCCGTAGGCAAGACGTAAAGCCACCTGATTGGTTTTGAATTTGTTGTAATCCTCATAGCGGACACTGATATCGATGTATTTGTTAGCGTATCCAATTCCTGGCGCCCATAAAAAAGTAGTGTCGTTGTATCCGTTTGTAACGGCAAAACCAGCACCCACTTCACCTAAAACATAGAATTGATCTTCCCAAATGAAGGCTTTAAAACCTGCTTTTGCAGGAATAAATCCAAGATCTTTTACATCAACTCCATTGTCATCTTTTCCCATAAATAGGTTTGTAAAACCTGTGGTCAATGTCAACGATGTTCTTTTAGACAAATCATATTGTAAACGAACATCTCCGCCAAGAGACCAATCGTAAGCATTGTCAGTTGGTAAACCTCCGTTTAAACCAAATCCCAATCTAAAACCCTGATCGTAATTTTTAATTTCACTTTCCGTATTTGCAGTTGCAGCGTCTTGAGCGAAAGTTGTGTTGGCAGATAAAAAAGCTATAGCAGCTAGGCAGATAAATTTCAGATTTCTTGAGATCATAAAGACATTTTTTTTTGAATTATTAATAATGTAAAAGTAGCAGTGAGGTCGTTTTTAGTCGTTATATAATTTTCTGAAATTGTTATATAATTTTCAAACAGACTTTATTTTCTGCCTTTAAAGTTTTGGAATTTGGAATTTTAGTTTTTTTGGAATTTTTAATATTAGCTTATCTTTTTTAATAATACTGCAGAATTCAAAGCTTCTGATTATCTTTGCCGACTTAAAAACATTAGAATTGAATTTAGCACAGTATACAAAGGAGTTTTCGTATAATTTAAAGTTAGCTTATCCCGTAATTTTAGGAATGGTGGGCCATACTTTAATAGGTATTGTCGATAATATAATGGTAGGGAAGTTAGGTAGTACTGAACTTGCCGCGGTTTCGCTTGGAAACAGTATGATTTTTATTGCCATGTCTTTAGGAATTGGTTTCTCAACAGCCATTACGCCCATTGTAGCAGAGGGTGATGCGGAGAAGAATGATACTAAAGTTCGTTCTGCTTTTCATCACGGCTTGTTTTTATGTACCATTTTAGGATTAATGCTTTTTGGTGTAATTGTTCTGGCAAAGCCTATAATGGAATTACTACATCAACCCGCTGATGTTATCAAACTTGCAAAGCCTTACCTTGATTGGGTTGCTTTTTCATTAATTCCGCTAATCATGTATCAGGGATACAAACAATTTGCTGATGGTATGTCGATGACAAAATATTCGATGTACGCTATGATTATGGCAAATGTGCTGCACGTTGGTATCAATTACATGCTGATTTATGGTATTTGGATTTTTCCGAAAATGGGAATTATTGGCGCGGCTCTTGGTACCGTAATTTCAAGAATATTTTTGGTGATGTTCATGCATATTATGCTGTCAAGAAGAAATGATTTAAAACGCTTTTTTCAGGATTTCAGTTTTCAGGAAATTAAAAAAGAAACCATAAAAAAAATAATAAGTATTGGTTTTCCATCAGCCATGCAAATGCTTTTCGAAGTGGTGTTGTTTACCGCCTCAATCTGGCTTTGCGGAAATATTGGAAAAACCAGTCAGGCAGCCAATCAAATAGCCTTGAGTCTGGCATCGATGACCTTTATGTTTGCGATGGGATTAAGTGTAACGTCAATGATTAGGGTTAGTAACCAAAGAGGTTTGCAGGATTTTAAAAAATTAGTGGTTGTGGCCCGTTCTATTTTTTTATTGGCCATTATACTTGAAACCCTTTTTGCGATACTATTTGTTGCGTTTCATAATTACTTACCGTATCTCTTTTTGAATATGGAAAATGGAGGACAATTGCTGGATAATAATGAAGTGATAAGTATTGCATCAAAATTGCTTTTGATAGCGGCTATTTTTCAAATTTCTGATGGAATACAAGTGGTGGTTCTCGGAGCGCTTCGCGGTTTGCAAGATGTAAAAGTGCCAATGTATATTACCTTTGTAGCCTATTGGGTAATTGGTTTCCCGATTTCGTATTATTTGGCAGAATATACGCCATGGAAAGCAGAAGGAGTTTGGATTGGACTTTTGGCAGGATTAACTTCGGCGGCGATATTCTTGTACATTCGTTTCCATTACTTAACAAAAAAATTAATCAATAATTCAGTTTCAAATAGCTAAATTTGAAGCATATAAAACAAAAATAAAATGGAATTACCTAAATTTTTACTCGGAGACAATACTGATTTCCCGGATGATATTTTTATTATTCATCTTGATTACCCAAGATTTATAATCAATTTAAAAGATGATGAGGTTGAATTTTTAGAAGAAGCGGAAGATCTTGATGAAGCCGAATTAAATGCAGAAATGGAAGGCTTAATTGAAAAAGCCAATGAATTTTATGATAGAGAAATAAATCGTTACGAAGAGTAGAGACGCATTGCAGTGCGTCTCTACGTAATTTTTTTAAGTTATTTTTTACGTTCTAAATCTTTCTAATGAAAAAATTAAGTTTTTTAAAACCTATTTTCAATTTTATAGCAATCGGATTGCTAATTACTACTTTAAGCCGAATATTTTTATTTTTTCTTTTTAAAGATAGGGTTGTCGAAACACCAAATTTTTGGTATATTTTCCCAATAGGCCTTCGAATGGATTTAATATTACTATGTTATTTATCTTTTCTGCCGGCTGTTTTAATTACTTTTTTACCGAATAAATGGTTGAAGTTTACTAATAAATTCCTTGTAGTTTATAGTTTCTTATTCCTGTTTCTAATTCTGTTTGTAGAATTAGCTTCGCCGGATTTTGTAAAACAGTACGATACTCGTCCGAATAAAATTTTCTTAGATTATCTAATATACCCAAAGGAAGTTGTTGGAATGCTTTTAAAAAGTTACCGGACTTCGATTATAGTTACTTTCTTGATTTTGGGAGCGGTTATCTATTTTGCTTTCAAAAAAGGGAAAAAATATTTCTATACTTCACTAGCTGATTATAAATTCAAGTTAATGGTTTTTCCGTTAGTTGCTTTTTTATTGTTTTTTGGAGCGCGTTCCAGTTTGGTTTCAAAACGTCCAATTAATGCCAGCAATGCTGTTTTCTCAACAGATCAATTGACAAATACTCTTGGCTTGAATTCATTCTATACGGTTGCTTTTGCAGCGTATTCGATCAAAAATGAAGGAAATACCAAGATGTATGGAAAAATGGATGAAGCCGAAGCTATTGCCCGTGTAAAGAAATACATGATTGCCGGTCCGAATGATTTTACAGATGCTGAAATTCCGTTTCTACATATACAACAACCAGACTCAGCTAATAAGAAACCTTATAATTTGGTTATCTTTTTACAAGAAAGTTTAGGGGCGGAGTATGTTGGAATTTTAGGAGGAAAACCATTAACTCCAGAATTTGATAAATTGTCAAAAGAAGGTTTATTGTTTACAAATCTATATTGTACAGGAACAAGAAGCGTACGTGGAATTGAAGCGGTTGTGACCGGATTTTTACCTTCACCGTCAGAAAGTGTGGTAAAGTTAGGAAACTCACAACAAGGATTTTTTACCCTTGCAGATGCCTTGAAACAAAAAGGATATGACACCAGTTTTATTTATGGTGGAATGGCGAACTTTGATAACATGGCATCGTTTTTTAACGGAAATGGTTTTCAGGATATCGTGGACCAGACAGATTTTGAATCAGATGGAAACAAATACGCTTTCAAAGGAACCTGGGGTTATTCAGATGAAGATTTGGTTACCAAAGCAAATAGTTATTTTAAAGCAAAAGGAGATAAACCGTTCTTTTCTTTAATGTTTTCTACTTCAAATCACGAACCTTTTGAATATCCGGCTGGAAGAATCAAACCTTTTGACAAGATACCTGCAACAGTAAATAATGCCATGAAATATGCCGATTTCTCCATTGGGAAATTCTTCGAAATGGCTAAAAAAGAAGCGTATTTTAAAAACACAATTTTCATTGTTATTGCAGATCATAACACAAGAACATACGGTAAAAACTTAGTGCCAATTAATAAATTCCATATTCCGGCTTTAATAATGGGACCAGGAGTGAAGAAAGGTACAGTTTACAGCAATTTGGCAAGTCAGATTGATATTCCGCCAACCCTATTAGGTTATTTAGGAATTCCGTTTGAAACTCCAATGGTTGGTAGAAACTTAAATAAGCTGGATGCCAAAACACAAGGAAGATCAATTATGCAGTTCAATGATATCAACGCCTTCAGAGTCGAAAATCAGGTTGTAATCATGCAGCCTAATTTGAAACCATTGCAATTTGAAATCAAAAATGATACGACTTTAATTCCAGTTAAATTAAATGAAGAATTAGCAAAAGATGCTTTGGCGCATGTAATTACAGCGGGAAATTTGTACAAGGAAAATAGATACAAGTTGAGAGGAACTAAATAGGTTCATAGCTACAAAGGAACAAAGGTTCAAAGAAACAGAGTGTAAAACCTTTGTCGCTTTGAACCTTTGCTACTTTGAACCTTTATTAAAATATAATTTTAACAAAAGCTGAGCAGCAACAAAAGGTGAAATTTCATCATTTTGCACTGCTTTTTTGTTTTGCTCTAATTGGGAAATAATTTCAGGCTGATTATAGAAGTTCAGTTTCAATTGTTCGTTGATGGTTTCCATCATCCAAAAATGATTTTGTTCTTTTCTTTTTTCCTGGAAGAAACCCGTTTGGTTGGTCATTTGAACATAATCAGAAATAGTGTTCCAGATTTCCGAAACGCCTTCTTTAGTGATGGCGCTACAAGTCGTAACTTTTGGCTGCCAGTTTGATTTTTTTGGAGGAAATAAATGCAAAGCGCGATTGAATTCCAGTTTCGCCTGATTTGCTTTTTTTATATTATCACCATCGGCTTTGTTGATGACAATCGCATCTGCCATTTCCATGATGCCACGTTTAATGCCCTGAAGTTCATCGCCGGCGCCGGAAATTTTTAGTAATAAGAAGAAGTCCACCATACTATGAACGGCAGTTTCACTTTGTCCTACACCAACAGTTTCGATAATGATGGTGTCATAACCTGCAGCTTCACACAAAATAATCGATTCACGGGTTTTTCGCGCCACGCCGCCTAAAGTCTCTCCGGAAGCACTTGGTCTGATAAAAGCATTTTCATCTTTTACCAATTCTTCCATACGGGTTTTATCGCCCAAAATACTGCCATGCGAAAGGGAACTGCTCGGATCAACCGCCAAGACCGCTACTTTTTTGCCAAGTTGCGTTAAGAAAGTTCCAAAAGCTTCAATAAAAGTACTTTTTCCAACGCCGGGAACGCCTGTAATTCCAATTCTAATGGATTTATTAGCGTGTGGCAAACATCCTTTAATAACTTCGTTTGCTTTTTCAGCATGTTCCGGATTGGTGCTTTCGGCTAAAGTTATGGCACGACTTAAGGCAGTTCTGTTTCCATCCAGGATTCCGGCAATTAATTCTTCTGAAGAAGGTTGTTTTCGCCTGTTTTTCTGAATTTGTGTAATAGCCGATACATTGATAATTTCAGGAGGTGAAATACCGGCTTTTTCTTGTAAACTGCTGGATTGTTTTTTTGGACTTGACAAAATATATTTTTTGGTATTGTAAAAGTACAGAAAACAAAAACAGTTTCAAAAGGGTTATTTTCTTTTGAAACTGTTGAAGTTTATAGCCACGAATGCACGAGTGCTTGCGAATAATTTATTAAAAAAAATATTCGTGAATTCGTGGCGAAAAAAAATTAATACCCGGCAGTAAATCTTACCTGGTGGTGTTTTGGAGTTTCTGCTTCATCAGCGATAACAACGGCTAGATCTTCTACAGATAAAATACTTCTTTGCTCGTCGTTAAAAACAGGATTTTCTAATCCTAAACGATATTTTCCAGTTCTTCCTGTTGTCGTTCCTGCATGCATTTCAAATGCCGGACTAAAAAAGGCCCAGTCCAGTTCTTTTTCTTCTTTAATGATGTTCAGGTAATCACGTGCAGCAGTTGCGGCAACATAGTATTCTTTTGGAAAATCTGGCGTATCTACAGCTTGTAAACCGGGTGCAACAAACAAACTTCCACCGCCTCCAATTACAATGAAACGTTTTACTCCTGATTTTTTTACGGCTTCCTGAACAGCTTTTGAACCAGCGATAAAATCATCATAAATGTTTGGATTGGTCCATCCCGCATTGTAAGCGCTAATGATAAGATCATTTCCTTTTAAGACTTCGGCTAATGCGTCTGAATTAAAAATATCAGCGGCTGCCCAATTCACATTTGCAGCCTCTTTTGGTGTTCTTGCAATAGCAGTAACTTCGTGATTTCTGCTTGTTAATTCATTTAAAATGGCTGAGCCAACAAATCCTGTTGCTCCAATAAGTGCGATTTTCATAATATATAATTTTTATTAGTAATAAAAAATGTTACAGTTTAGTATAAAAAAATAGTTTTAGAACTGATTCGAAAAATCTTCTAAAGAAATTCCTTCTAATTGTAAACTAATTTTCTGATTCATATCTGCGTATAAAGCGGTTAAATTCTGATTGATTTTTTTTCCAACAGGACAGTCTGGATTCGGCTGATTTTTTGCATATCCCAGATTAATGGTTTCAAAAGTCATTTCAAATATTTCTTTCAAAGTAAGATTCGTTGGATCCATAGCTAATTTTGTTCCACCATTTTTACCTTCTTTGCTATCTACAATATGATGTGCTTTTAAATTGGCAATTTCTTTTCGAACCAAAACAGGATTTAGATTAATACTTCCCGCAATATATTCAGATGATAAATAATCATTTGGATATTTTGTAAGCAAAGTAAGAATGTGAATCGTTATGGCAAATTTACCTGAAATCATACTGTAATAAAATATGTTACAAATGTAAAGTGTTTTATTGAACAAAAAAAATATTTTAGCGAATAATTAATGTCTCTCAACAATTTAGAAATTCCTATTTTTGTCGGGAACCTACGATATGAACAACTTTATTCAGATACTCTTCTTCTTGTTTTTAGGATTGCTTTTGCAAAATGTAAAGCGGTTTCCAACTCATATTTACAAAAGCATTAATAAAATTGTCATTTACGTTTGCTTACCGGCTATCACTTTATACCATATTCCGAAAATAAAATGGAATAACGATTTGTTATTTCCAATAGGAGCAGGCTGGATTAGTTTTTTTCTGGCGTTTATTTTCTTTCATTTTTTAGGTCGACGATTGGGTTGGTCAAATAAACTTATTGGTTGTTTGGTTCTGACAGCTGGTTTGAGTAATTCCTCTTTTTTAGGATATCCGATAGTAGAAGCTTTATTTGGGAAAAAAGGCTTAGAAACTGCTATTTTAGTAGACCAACCAGGCACTTTTGTTGTGGTTTCCACTTTAGGTGTTTTTGTTGCTGCCTTTTATTCTAAAGGAAGTCCGGATGCCTGGAGTATTGTGAAAAAAGTAATTTTCTTTCCGCCTTTCGTTACGTTTGTAGTAGCTTGCTCTTTGAATATTTTCAATTATGATTTAGATCTAAATCTTCAATCTGTTTTATTGAAAGTAGGAAGTCTGGTTACGCCATTGGCTCTATTTTCTGTCGGATTGCAATTAAATTTTGATAGAAGAAGTCAGCATTGGCGATTTTTACGACTGGGACTTTTCTTTCGGCTTATCGTGACGCCATTCATTATTATGGTTTTGTATGTTTTCATTTTCAATCAACATTCTGAGGCGATTAAAATAACCATAATAGAAATCGCAATGGCACCTATGATTACAGGTGCAATATTAGCTTCAACTTATGGCTTAAAGCCAAAGTTAAGCAGCATGATGATTGGTTTCGGTATTCCAATTTCTTTTATAACTCTTGCCATCTGGTACTTTATTGTTGGTTTTATCTAAGTTGTTTTAAGCTATTTAAGTGGTTTAGAATAAAATTGATAGAAAAAGTAGAGTTTAGTTTTTTTAATTATATTTTTTAGTAATTTTAGAGGAACTAAAAAAATATAATTATGTCAACATTAAGATTAGGCGATATAGCTCCGGATTTTCATGCAGAAACCACAGAAGGACCAATCAATTTTCATGAATGGTTAGGAGATTCATGGGGAGTTTTATTTTCGCATCCATCAGATTTCACTCCAGTTTGTACAACAGAATTGGGAACAGTAGCCAATTATCTTCCGGAATTTACTAAAAGAAATACAAAGGTTATCGCTTTGAGTGTTGATGGTTTAGAGTCACACAAGGAGTGGATCAAAGACATTAACGAAACTCAAAATACAACAGTAAATTTCCCGATAATTGCTGATGAAGATAAAAAAATAGCCACTTTATATGATATGCTGCATCCAAATGCAAGCGATAAATTTACAGTGCGTTCGGTTTTTGTAATTGGTGCCGATAAAAAAATCAAACTGACTTTAACGTATCCGGCTTCAACAGGAAGAAATTTTGACGAATTGCTTCGTGTTATCGATAGTTTGCAATTAACAGCAAATTACAGCGTAGCAACTCCCGCAAACTGGAAAGACGGTGAAGATGTAGTAATTACTCCGGCAGTTCCTGACAGCGATATTCCGGCTAAATTCCCAAAAGGACACACGCCAATAAAACCGTATTTGCGTATGACACCGCAACCGAACAAGTAAGATGCTAAGTTTCTAAGATACTAAGTTTCTAATGTTTACTAAAACAAATTCTTAGTGTCTTAGAAACTTTATCTAAGTTCTCTTCATCAACTCACTCATTCTTTTTTTATCTCCAACAACCCAGATGATATCATTTTTTCCTAATACGATATTGGATTCAGGGTTTAAGATTCGCTTTCCGTTTCTTTCAATTCCTACAACCATTCCACCTGTTTTTCCTCTAAACTGGCCGATGCTCTTATCGATAAATTCATCTTGTGAAACTTCCAGCTGGCGTAAGACAATTTGAGATTCTTCAACAGTATCAGGTGCTTCGACTTCGTTTTGATTTAAATATTTAGTAAACTCGGTAACCTGGGCATCTGTACCAATTACACATACTTCATCGCCAGGGAACAAACGCTCATTTTTAGTTGGGATTGAGATCATGACGTCCCCTCGTTTTATGTAGGCAATATTAATTCCCATTTGTTCACGAATGCGTAATTCCTCTAAGGTTTTTCCAGCCAGATTCGATTCTTTTCCGATGTCAAAAAACGACATGTGACCGTCCCAGGGCATTAAGTTGGCATAACGCCTGTCTATTTTTTTGTTTTCACGATCGTTTAGGTTTTTCAAAAAGTGACTTTCAATTCTATGATATTGCTCATTTAGTTTTTTCGGGAATATTTGATAAGCAGCAATAGCAATGATCAAGGCAACAAAAGCAACCAATGGAGAGAAGAAAATATTCAGCAAGAAACCAATGAAAAATAAACCTAAACTCATTCTTATCAAAATCATCATCAATAGTGCTCCACGGTATTTGCGTTCTTTCCACAATAATTCTACTTCCTCATCGGCTATACGTCGTAATGAAAGTGCCCATAAAAAGGGAGCGATAACAACCAATGTTATAAGAGCTGCCAATGTATTTCCAAATCGGGTGTCAGCTACTAAAGGCGCAACAAATTTGGCTGATAATAAAATGACGGCCGTAATAATAACGGTATGGAGAATAATCTGTACGATATAAGCATTCAGTACTTTTTGCCAGATGCTCACAGATTTTATTGCTTGCGCATTGACACTATAACGGTTAATGTTTTTGACCCATTTTCTTGGTAATTTATGTTCCAGAAAATTTGAAAAAGGAACCGCGTATTTCACCATAAATGGCGTAGTAAAGGTTGTTATAGCAGAAACGGCTACTACAACAGGATATAAAAACGAACTAGTAACATTTAAAGTCATTCCTAACGTAGCAATAATAAACGAGAATTCCCCAATTTGCGACAAACTCATTCCGGTTTGTACAGATTGTTTCAGAGGCTGACCAGCAAGTAAGGCACCAATTGTAGAACTTACAGATTGCCCCACAATAGTTACAAGCGTTAAAATAGCAACCGGAAGCGCATGTGTATACAACATTTTCGGGTCAATTAACATTCCCACAGATACAAAGAAAATCGCCCCAAACAAATCTTTTACAGGTTTTATTAAATGTTCAATATGTTCTGCCTGCGTGGTTTCGGCAATAATAGACCCCATGATGAAAGCTCCTAAAGCAGGTGAAAATCCAACATTGGCAGCAAAACTAACCATCATTAAACACAAGGCTAATGAAACAATTAATAGCATCTCATCAGTTAATAAATGCTTTGTTTTTTTAAGAAGGGTAGGGATAAAAAAGATTCCACCTAAGAACCAAACAGTCAAAAAGAAAATCAGTTTTAAAACAGACATCATCAATTCGCTTCCAGAAAATTGCTGACTTACCGCAATAGTCGAAAGTAAAACCATCATTAAAATCGCCACAATATCCTGAACAATAAGGGATCCGATAACAATTCCGGCAAACTTTTGTGCCTTAACGCCTAGTTCGTCAAAGGTCTTCAGAATAATTGTAGTTGAAGAAATTGATAAAATTACCCCAAGAAAGATACTATCCATAGACGCCCAGCCCATCCATTGCCCGACCAGATAACCAATAATGACCATGGTAATAATTTGGGTAATAGCCGTAATTGAAGCCGTACCGCCAACTTTCATTAATTTCTTAAAACTAAACTCGAGTCCTAAACTAAACAACAAAATGATCACACCAATTTCAGCCCAAACTTCAACACTTTTCATTTCTGTGATGGATGGGAAAAAATCAAAATGGTT
Source organism: Flavobacterium sp. LAR06 (assembly GCF_041946075.1). Taxonomy (NCBI): domain Bacteria; kingdom Pseudomonadati; phylum Bacteroidota; class Flavobacteriia; order Flavobacteriales; family Flavobacteriaceae; genus Flavobacterium; species Flavobacterium sp. LAR06. The sequence continues at coordinate 68,050 of NZ_JAUTYT010000006.1, forward strand.
TCCAGCTAAAAAACCAGCAATCAAATAACCTAAAACTAAAGGCTGTTTCATTTTTTTAAAAAGTAATACAGCGATTCCGGCAGTGATCAGGATTAATCCCAAATCACTAATTAAAGGTCTCAAATGGTGTGTAGTTTCTGCAGCAGCGTATAGAGAAATCATAAAGTGGTATTTTTTGTTCAGGAGCTAATCCAGCTTTCCATTTCAAGCTTTTATTCAAAAAACATTTTTTTTTAAGTAGTTACAGGAGCTTCCGTTGGTCGCTCTGTATCTACAAAAAATATAGTTTTTTTTACAAAAGGCTTTTCATTCTAATCTGGGCTAATTCCAATCGGGTTTATAGGGAATAAAAAAAGCTATCGTTAAAGATAGCTTTTTTTGAGAAAATATTTTAGGTTTTCTCTAAAATCCTGAGTATTTGTTGGGATTTAAATCAATTTTCATTACTCTATTTTTGCAATTCCTATTTGCGTGTCTTTATAATATAAATCAAAAGTTGAAACATTCAATTCTTTAGGAACAATGAAAAACAATTCAGCTTTAAAATTTTTATAGGCAGTTCTTCCAAAAAAAACAATACTTGAATCTGGATTTTTTGTTGTTCCAAATTCAACTGGTATTTCAACATTAAGATATCCTTTTAAGTTGAATTTATCAAATTGATCTATCTCACTTGGATTATATTGAGGAAGGTTTGGTCCGTAATTTTTATCTTTAGACTTTGTTTTCCTAAAATAATTTCTTTCTGGATTTCCAACAACTGCGGCATATCCTAAATAATCTCCAAGGCGATATCTTAATTTGTTTTCATTATCAACTAATGAAAAAGCGCTGATTTTGGCGTGATTTAAATTCAATGATTTTACACGGCACTTGACCATAATATACTTATACTTCGTCTGGTCAAATTTTATTCCTCTTAAAAGTAGTGTCGAAAAAGATGATGGTTCTTTTGTTTTTAGAATTTCTATCTCAATTTCATCGACGACTTTCTCTTGTGAATATGCTGTTAAATTTAAAAATAAAAATAAAACAATAATATGTCTAAATTTCATTCAGGAAAGATTAAATACCTGTGAAATTTGCAGGTGTTATCTGCATTAATTCTGCTTTAATAGCATCAGAAACTTCTAAAGTTGCAATAAAATTATGAATTGCTTTTTTGTCAATTGCTTCATTTGTTCTTGTCAAACCTTTCAAAGCTTCGTATGGATTTGGATACGCTTCACGACGTAAAATAGTTTGAATAGCCTCAGCAACAACTGCCCAGTTTTTCTCTAAATCTTCAGCAAATTTTGATTCGTTTAATAACAATTTGTTTAAACCTTTCAATGTAGCTTCAAAAGCAATGATAGTATGTCCGATTGGAACTCCAATATTACGTAAAACAGTACTGTCAGTTAAATCACGTTGTAATCTTGAAACTGGTAACTTAGCTGCTAAATGTTCGAAAATAGCATTTGCAATTCCTAAATTTCCTTCGGAGTTTTCAAAATCAATTGGGTTAACTTTATGTGGCATTGCAGATGATCCAATTTCGCCTGCTTTGATTTTTTGTTTAAAATATTCCATCGAAACATAAGTCCAAATATCACGGTCTAAATCAATAATGATATTGTTGATCCTTTTTAAAGCATCAAAAAAGGCTGCAAAATGATCGTAGTGTTCAATTTGAGTTGTTGGAAAAGAGTGGTGTAAACCAAGATCTGTTTCTACAAATTTATTTCCGAATTGCTTCCAGTCGATTTGCGGGTAAGCTACGTGATGTGCATTATAGTTTCCTGTTGCACCACCAAATTTAGCTGCAAACGGAATGTTGAATAACAAACGCATTTGCTCTTCTAAACGCTCTACAAAAACTAAAATTTCTTTACCTAAACGAGTAGGAGAAGCTGGTTGTCCGTGCGTACGGGCCAACATTGGAATATCTTTCCATTCTACGCTTAATTCTTTTAATTTAGAAATTAAAGAAATTAAAGAAGGCATATATACCTGCTCAAAAGCTTCTTTTGTAGAAAGCGGAATGGCAGTGTTGTTAATATCCTGAGATGTTAATCCGAAGTGAATGAACTCTTTATATTGAGATAAACCTAATTTTTCAAAAGCATCTTTGATAAAGTATTCCACCGCTTTTACGTCGTGGTTGGTTACTTTTTCAGTTTCTTTAATCCAAAGCGCATCTTCAGTTGAGAATTTTTTATAGATATCTCTTAAACTGTCAAATAAATTTGGGTTTACACCTGAAAGTTGTGGCAATGGTACTTCGCATAAAGCAATAAAGTACTCGATTTCAACCAATACACGGTATTTGATTAAAGCTTCTTCAGAGAAAAAAGGTGCTAATGAAAGGGTTTTGCTTCTATATCTTCCGTCAATTGGCGATATAGCATTCAATTCGTTTAAAGTAGTCATTGTTATGTTGTTTGTTCGAAAGGTGCAAATATAAGTCATTGTTAAAACTTCTGAAAGTTACAAGAGATATATTATGCCTTAATAGTATGATTTAGAAAATAGTTTTAAAGATTTTGTCCCAAATGGTAAAATAAAAACCATAATTATGCGACTGATGCTTATGATGATCAGAATGAAATTTAGTTGTTGATATCCATTTTGTAGCAAAATTTTTATGCCAGAAATCGGGAAATATGTCGGTTTTTAAATGGCCAAATATTCCATATGAAAGATTTAAAATTAGATAAATAATAATACTAAAATAGTTGAAGTTCAAAATCGTAATCGAAAACAACCAGATAATTCCAAATCCTAAAGTTTCTATCGGATGCAATACATACAGGCTATATACACTGGTTTCAACATGTGTGTGATGAAGTCTGTGAATGGGAGAAAACCATTTTAAATAATGCGCCAGAAAATGGAAGCAAAACATGAAAAAATCCATTACGATAATCAACAATAAAGTATCCGTTACAATTGAAAATAATGATGGAAAAAAATCTATTTTGATAATGCCAAAACGATATAATTCAAAGCCTAATAGTGTTATAAATGTATTGCAGATCAAAGTTGCAATTACCCATTTACGATCTGTTTTATTCAGTTTCGTATTATCATATTCAATTAATTTGGCTAAAAGAACAGACAGAATTATCAAAACTAAATTTTCTATCAAAAAGAAAACAAATAAACTCAGTAAATTAAATTGAGATAAGAGCTGTAACCAGCTTTGAAATATCATATTGTTTTCGCCATTTCAAATAATTTTTCTCTCATAATTGCAACGCCTTTAGATGCAGGCTTCGCAATAACTTCAACTTTATTTTGAATATTCGGAATCGCAATTGGCTTTGGATCAATGTAGAAAACCGGTGTAATGCTATATGTATAAGAAATTAGTCCGGCCGCAGGATACACCTGTAATGACGTTCCAATCACCGCAAAATAATCTGCCGTTTCCGTAATTTCAATCGCTTCTTCCAATGCGGGAACATCTTCTCCAAACCAAACAATATGTGGTCGTAATTGATGTCCGTTTTCATCAAAATCTCCGGTATATAAATCTTCGGTCCAATCGAGAATATGATTTCTATTTTGAACGCTTCGTACTTTTAATAATTCTCCATGCAAATGCAAAACCTTCGAGCTGCCTGCGCGTTCGTGCAAATCGTCAACATTTTGTGTAATAATATGAACATCAAAATCTCTTTCTAATTCGGCTAAAATTTTGTGACCTAAATTTGGTTCTACTTCTTTAAGCTGCTGACGTCTTTTGTTGTAAAAATCTAAAACCAATTCCTGATTTTTGCGCCAACCTTCTGGAGTTGCCACTTCCATCACATCATGGCCTTCCCATAAACCATCGCTGTCACGAAACGTTTTGATACCACTTTCAGCACTAATTCCGGCTCCGGTTAAAACAACTAACTTCTTTTTCATCTTATTTAATTAAAAGATAAAAATAGTAATTTACGTATCTAATTCTTCGATAAAAGGGAATTTATACCGTATTTTTTTTAGTATTTGGAACGCTGATAAAAGCGTATTTCTACTTATTGTACCGGTCTTATAAATTATTTAGCTTTAATAGGAATAAAACAAAGCCAATTTTCGATGATTTTAATTCAGTTTACAGGATTGTCAGGTTCAGGTAAAACGACATTAGCAGAAAATGTTCGGCATTTGTTAATTGAAAAAGGTTACAAGGTTAAAATAATTGATGGTGATGTTTACAGAAAGACAATTTGTAAAGATTTAGGATTTTCTAAAGAGGACAGATGCGAAAATGTCAGACGCCTTTTTAATTTAGGACGAAATTTTATAAGTGAAGATACAATCGTCTTGATGTCAGTAATAAATCCTTATGAAAACCTCAGAAATGAATTACGATCCTATGAATTTGTCAGAACAGTATTTCTCGATTGTTCTATAAATAATTTGATAAAGAGAGATCCTAAAGGATTGTATGAAAAGGCATTATTGCCAGATAACGATTGTAACAAAATAAAAAATTTTACGGGAATAAGTGATCTATATGAGGTTCCCTCAAGAGCAGATTTGGTACTAAAAACAGATTGTGAAACGGTGCCCTTTTCAACTCATAAGTTATACGATTTTATTATAACCAATTTAGCTTAACGTATAATCTAATCATTAAAAACATGAATCCATCTTTCAGTAAACTTCCGATTTCTTTCTCAATAGATAAATTACAAAAAGAACTCGCGATATGCGAAACTCATTTGTGGACTCCTCATTTTAATACCAATCGATATGAAGGCAATTGGACAAGTGTTTCTTTAAGATCGCAATCCGGTTTAACAAACGACATTACATCTTTTGCAAATAAAGCCTACAAAAACACAGATTTGCTTGATCGCTGTCCTTATTTTAAAGAAATAATGGATTGGTTTCAATGCGAAAAAGAAGCAGTGCGATTGCTTAGATTAGGCCCACAAAGTGAAATAAAAGAACATGTTGACAATGATACCTCTTATGAAGATGGTTTTTTCAGAATCCATATTCCCATTATAACAAATTCTGAAGTGTTTTTTTATGTAGATAAAAAACGAGTTCCAATGAAAATGGGCGATTGCTGGTACGCCAATTTTCAGCTTCCGCATAGCGTGGAAAACAAAAGTACTGAACCGCGTATTCATTTAACGCTTGATTGTATAAGAAATGATTGGTCGGATAAATTATTTACAGAAATGGGTTTTGACTTAGAGTATTCCAAAGAAAAAGTACAATATTCAGAGGATGTAAAACAACAGATTATAGCGGAACTTTCAAGAAATCTATCAGAAGTTAACGCTAAAATTATCGCTGATTTATTAGCAGAATAAAGAGAAAAAATGGAAAATAGAAATCATCCTCTTTCAAACTGGATTCCGTATAAATTAATAGAAAAAGATAACGAGGTTTATTTTGAATGGATTTATTTAGATGATATAAGATATGCTGAACCTTTTTTTGAGGAAACAATTTCAAAATGCTGGAAACATTCTTATAACTCAAAACCATTTCAAGTAGTTACAACTGCGGAAAATCTTATAGAATGGTCTAATCAATTAATTTCTGTTGAACTCAAGTCCTTGATATTTCATGTATCGCGTTGTGGTTCTACGATGTTGAGTCAATCTTTGGCATCTTCTTCGGAGAATGTTATGATTTCTGAAGCACCCATTATAGATGAAATTCTGAGATGTGATCTTTTTGATTTAGATAAAAAAGGTATTCTTTTAAAATCAGTACTTGCATTATTGGGACAAAAGCGATTTCCGGAGCAAAAGAGCTTAATTATAAAATTAGATGCCTGGCATATCTTTAATGCCAATTATTTGAGATCGATTTTTCCTGAATTGCCTTTTGGATTGCTTTACAGAAACCCCGTTGAAGTATTAAAATCGCATCAAAAACGTACAGGAATGCACATGATTCCTAATGTATTGCCAGCTGCTATTTTTGGAATTACAACTAAAGAAATTACGGAAATTAGTTTTCAGCAATATGGAGCTTTGGTTTTAGAAAAATATTTCCAGGGCTTTCTGGATTTCTATCAAATGGATCAAAATGTTATCAAACTTAATTATAATGAAGGAATGCAAAGCGTCATAGAAAATTTTCTTTCCTTTATTAATGCCGATTTTCCTGTTGTCGAACTCGATAAAATGTATGAACGTTTAAAAAAGCATTCTAAAGATGAGAGTGTCCTCTTTAGTGGTGATTCTTTTACCGATGAAACTTTGAAAATAGATTTTACCAATGTAAATCAGCTGCATGAAAAACTGAATAATACTCTTCTTGAAGATGTAGTGCGTTGAAAATGCGCATGAATTTTTCTTTCTGTTTTATTTATAATGTATTTTTGCGCCAAACTCAAATAAAATGATTGATTTAGATTACCTGGCCTTTCTTGAAAATATATTAACCGACAATCGTAAAGAAAGATTTTTAAATGTACTCGGAAACCGTACCAAACATTTTACAATTGCGGTTGAGGACGTTTTTCAGATGCACAATACAAGTGCAGTTATGCGCAGTTGTGAAGTTTTCGGAATTCAGGAATTGAATGTTATCGAGCAACGCTACGGAAAAAAAATCGATAAAGAAATCGCGATGGGTGCTCAAAAATGGGTTGATATCAATCAGTTTGATTCCATTACAACTTGTGTTTCTACTTTAAAAAATCAGGGTTACCAAATTATTGCAACAACACCGCATGAAAATGATTGTTTGTTGGAAGATTTCGATATTACAAAACCAAGTGCCTTATTTTTTGGAACAGAAAGAGACGGATTGTCAGAAGAGATTCTACAAAAAGCAGATGGTTTTCTTAAAATTCCGATGGTTGGTTTTACGGAGAGTTTGAATATTTCGGTCTCCGCTGCGATCATCATTCAAAACTTAACCAATAGATTACGAAATTCAGATATCAAATGGCAATTGTCAGAAGAGGAAATTCTGGAGAAACGTTTGGCCTGGGCAAGGAATTCTATAAAAGATATTAAACGAATTGAAGCGCGATATTACGAAGAAAATCCAAGATACTAAGCGCTAAGTTACTAAGTTGCTAAGAAAAAAACTTAGAACTTTAGCAACTTAGAACCTCAGTACCTTTTTTACTTCTTCAAAAACAAAATAAACCCTAAAATACTAACAATCAGAATGGTCAAAGCGGCCAGAACCATTGTTAGATCGCGAATATTTTTTCCTGCCCAGTCCATAAATAAAAATTTGTGGAGAATAGCAAACGAATAGCCTTCTACCATATCAGAGGCTTTAATTTTAGCTGCCAATCTGGAAGTTGCCGTTTCGATGAAATAAGTAGTTTTTTCCGGAGTGTCATAGGCCAATTTTACAACAGGCAATCTTTTATTTACAAAACCATATTCTCTGCTTTCAAAATCGGTTAGAACTTTTGATTCTAATAGTTTTGCATTTTCTAATGAAGCTTCCGGTTCGTCTGAAGTTTCTACCATCTCACAACAAGCGGCTTTTGGGGCTCCATCTGTAAAATAATACGCCAGAAATTCGGCATATTCAAGATCAATATTTGGGACAATTTTATTTGTTGTAGCGTTAATATAAACTACCTCCGATTTTTTGTCGTCTTTTTTATTCCATTTCGAATTAGAATCGGCTTTTGGTTTTTTGAATTTTTCTTTTTCCAATAACTGACAACGAAAATACATTGTGTCGTTTAAAGTAATTATACCCGTGTTTTGGAAACGACTCCAGTCTAAATTCAAAGTGTTACTGGCTAAAGGAATTGCTTTGGTTTCAAAAGTTGGTTCGTAAACCATTTGCGATAAAGTGTACGGAGCCCACTTTGTAGTAGCGTGATATGCACCGCTAAAAGCAAAAGTTAGAGTGAAAAGCGAAATCCAAATCCCGATTTGGCGGTGGTATTTTCGAAGTCCTTTTTTGGGTTGTAAACTATCTGTTTTTTTGAATTGTTTCCATAATAAACCATAAATTAAGATTCCGCTCAAGGCAGAAAATCCAATAATGGATAATAAAAAAATCATGGTAATGATTCGGATGCTGTTATTGGTGATTGCATCTACAAAAGACCAATTATGGAAAGTATCGAAAAACCAAATAAACCATTGTCTTGAAGTTGGATTATAAGTTGCCAGTTTACCGGAAGAGGTTTCTACGTAAACTTCCATAGTGTCAGGACGATCGAAACTCAGTTTGTAAACCGGTAAATAACGGTTTACATATTTGTATTGTTCGGTAAATTCGGTAACAATTTCGCTCTTTTTTACGGCACTTTTCTGATCGTCTAAAAAATAACGGGAAAGCCATTCTGCATATTTTTGGTCTCCGTTTTCGAGTTTTTTTGCGTTTGAACTATCAAAATACAATAGTGCACCAGAAATCGTTTTTACCTGATAGTAGGTAACATTGTTAAAGGAAACGATTCTGAAATTTTTGAATTCGTTGATGTTGTTTTTTTGCAAAACTTCCTGAATGGAAAAATGCAGTTGGTTTTTATCAATAATTTGCTGCTCCAGTTTATCATGAGCAATTTCCGGTTTGAAAAAATGCGCCATAAACGGGTGCATTAAACCAGATAATGTCCAGAAAATTACAGGAATAATGGTAATCAAACCTATTGTGCGATGCCATTTGTACATGTGCTGCTTGATTTTTTTGACAAGCTTAGGATCTTTCTTTTTAGACTTTTTCTCTTTTATTTCTTTACTCATATTCGTGTTCTTATGATTTGTCTACTTGATGTTTTAGCCACAGATTAAAGGATGTAAATGATTTTAATCTGTGGCTAAATATTATTTCTTTAATGAAAAATTATACTGGATTCCGAAAACAAAAGTTCTTGGCGCCGCTGCAGTATAGGTTGGTTGAGCGTTTGCTGTATTGGCTCTGGTAACATTATAAGCGTATAATTTGTCTGTTAAATTAAGTACGTTTCCATAGATTTCAATTCCTTTCCATTGATAGCCAATTCGCGCATTGAAGATGTTGTAACCATCGTATTTTACGGTATTGATTTGGTCTTGATAATAACTTCCAACAAGTTGCCATTCAAAAGAAGTTCTAAGATTAGGAAGCCAGTTTGGATAATAACTTAACTCCGAATTTCCAGACCATTTTGGTGCTGATGGCATTTCTTTTCCGTTTAAATTCTGCACTGGATCAGACGGTTTGTCTGAAAGTTTAAAATCAACATAAGTGTGTTGCGCGTAAGTTCCGCCAAGACGAAAGTTGATTTGTTTTGATGGTCTGTAAGTAGCTCCAAATTCGATTCCTTTATGGCGCGTTTCTCCGGCCGAACGATAATCAGTTGAATTATCTGCAAGTTTGATATTTAAAAGTTCATTTTTTCCTTCCATATAATAGAAAGCATAATCAAAATTTAATTTATTTTGAAGGACAGAAAGCCATCCACCAATTTCGTAATTGTTGAAAGTAGCAGGTTCTAAGTTATAATAGAAATCAGCAGGAACGCCAGTTGTTCCGCCAGTCCCAGGTTTTGTTCTGAAAATAGAAGTGATTCCCGGAGGCGCAAATCCTTGAGAATAATTGCCATAAAAACCGGCAAATTCAAACGGATTGTAATTTGCACCCGCTTTGAAAGTCATTTTGTCATAAATTTTGCTTCCTGTAGAATTATCTATAGCATTGTCGTAATTGACTTTCATGTTGTCATAACGACCTCCAACAGTAACAACTAGTTTTTCTATTGGATTAAAATTTACTTGTGCATAACCAGCTGTGTTGAAAATATCAGCGCTATAATCGGCTAATTTAGAATCTGGATGTTCTGCAATAATTCCATAAGAATCTACGGTTTGTTTGCCAGGTTCTCCCGGATTTAAATTCGCTTTCAAATCAATTACATAAGACCAATAGGTAACCGGAGAATAATCGTATAAGGCTCCGGCAACAATTTTAGTATTTAAGAAATCAAATTTTTGAGTATGCTGGCCGATAGCACCATAACTTTTGAAGTTATTCGAATTTACTTCTCCTTTCGCCGTTGTGGGATTTACGGTTGGGCTCCATTTAATCCCATACGATGGATTTTGGCCTAATTTATTATCACGTAAATAAGCCGTAATATAACTGCTTGAATTATCGTTCCAATCGTGTTCTAATGTTAAACGTGTTCTTAAAGCATCAGATTTTCTATAGGTAAAATCTGTTGTGCTTTTATAAGTTCTGTTATTAAAAGCATCTTCGTTTACACTTCCACTCATGTCAGAGTAATATTTTCCATACATGGTATTACTAATCAGTCGGGTAGAAGGAGAGATGTTGTAATCAATTCTTGCATTCAAATTATCTTTGTTGTAATCAGAATACGTCATCCAGCCATTTTCTTGTAAGCTTGAAATTCCGGCAATATGAAAACCAACTTTTCCAATCGTTGCACCGCCGGCTGCCTGAAATCTTCTGTAACCATAATTATCGGCCTGAACGCCAAATTTAAATTCAGGATCAACAGGCGGTTTTACTGAAATTAAATTAATCGTTCCGCCAACAGCTTCCGGCCCATACAAAGAAGAAACAGGACCTTTAACCACTTCTATACTTTGTAAATTATATTGATTTATTTCTAGTAAAGCATTATGATTAAAGATTCCCATCGGGCGAATTGGTAAGCCATCTTCCAAATACAAATAATAGGCGTTGGTCGTCATTGGTTGGCGAATCGACATCATGTGCTGTTCGTTTCCTAAATTGACCATTAAAACTCCTGGCGTTTTATTGATGATTTCGTAGACTGCTGTTGCTTTGGTTTCGTTAATCGTTTTTGCTGTTATTTTACTAATAGCAACAGGAGTTTCCTTGCGAATAGTTGCAGTACGATTGGCGGTTATAAAAACGTTTTCTAATTCGTGAGATTTTGCTGTGTCTTGCTTCACTTCATTTTGAGCAAAGACACATTGCCCTATGATGAGTAGGGTAAAGTATATTTTTTTCATTTTAAATTATATAAATTTTAAAAAGTACCATATCTTTTTTTCTGACGTAAAGCCAAGAAAAAAAATCTTTTCAATTTTGAAATTGAAAAGTGTAGCTAAAATTTATATAAAATAGGATGGAGGGTGGAAAGTACTGTTTGAAACCGAAATTGGTTTCTCATCAAAAGAAGCAAAAACTTTTGCTTTAGATTCAATGGGAGTTACTAATTTAAAATTAGCAGTTGCTGTATTTTGAATGTAAACAACTTCTGCTTTTTCTTTCAGATTGTTTTGCATTCTTTTTTCGTTGTCAGCGTATTTCTTCAAACTTTTCTGAAGTTCGCATCGACCGTTACAAGAATTAAAAACCATTTTTCGTTGCACACAGATGGTTTTTGAAATTTCTTCCTGATTTAATTTGAATGAAGTATAAACAAAGAAGCTTCCAAAAGAAGGAAGTAAAAGCATGCAAGAAAGAAATACGATTAAAATTCGCTTCAAAGCTCTGTTTATTGTTTACGCTGGCAAAAATACAGTTTATTCGTTTTAGAAAGAATAAATATTAGATTTTTTGCAAAAAAAATCCGCAATTACAAAGTAGTTGCGGATTCTCGATTTGACAAACCCGACAGGTTTTTAAAACCTGTCGGGTTTAAATAGTATTATTTAACAAGTACCCAAGCGCCAGAAGCGATTAAAGTCTCTGCTTTTTTAAATTTCATTTCTTCAGTTTTACCTGTTGCAACTTCCTGAACTGTTACAGTATCATTACGGTTGATTTTTGGCATATCTCTCACAATTGTTTCAGTAACCTGACGTTGTTGTGTTTCTCCAGCTTCGCGGTTGATGTCTTCGCTGTTTGGAATTTCATCTTTGCTTAATTTGAAGTTTTCTTTCTGGCGAACTTCTCTTGCTTCGTGAATTTCAGGAACGTTTTGAGCTGGTAAATCACCTTTGAATAAGAATGAAATAACATCTTTGTTAACGGTATCCAACATTCCTCTAAACAAGTTGAAAGCTTCTAATTTGTAAATAAGCAATGGATCTTTTTGTTCGTGAACGGCTAATTGAACAGATTGCTTCAATTCGTCCATTTTACGTAAGTGTTTTTTCCATGCCTCATCAACAATAGAAAGAGTGATGTTTTTCTCAAAATCAGCAATTAATTGAGCACCTTCACTGTCATATGCTTTTTTCAAGTCAGTTACCACGTTCAAAGTTTTGATTCCGTCAGTAAATGGAACTACGATACGCTCAAAATGATTGTTTGGCTCTTCGTAAACTCCTTTAATGATTGGGAAAGCTTCTCTTGCGCTTCTTTCTGTTTTCTCCGTATAGAAAGCTAAAGTCTCTTTGTATATTTTTCCTGTAATTTCGATATCAGTTAGTTTCTGGAAATCAGCTTCTGAAATTGGAGAAGTGATAGAGAAATAACGAATTAAATCGAACTCAAAATTTTTGAAATCGTTAGCAGGTTTAGTTTGACTTACAATTAATTCGCAAGTATCATAAAGCATATTAGCGATATCCAGTTTCAAACGCTCACCAAATAAGGCGTGACGACGACGTTTGTAAACTACTTCACGTTGAGAGTTCATAACGTCATCATATTCTAATAAACGTTTACGAACACCAAAGTTGTTTTCTTCTACTTTTTTCTGAGCACGTTCGATAGATTTAGTCATCATAGAATGCTGAATAACTTCACCTTCTTGTAGTCCCATTCTATCCATTACTTTAGCTACTCTTTCAGAACCAAATAAACGCATTAAGTTATCTTCAAGAGAAACGTAGAATTGAGAACTTCCCGGATCTCCCTGACGTCCTGCACGACCACGTAACTGTCTGTCAACACGACGAGAGTCATGACGCTCTGTACCAACGATTGCTAAACCTCCGGCAGCTTTAACTTCTGGAGATAATTTAATATCGGTACCACGACCAGCCATGTTTGTTGCAATGGTTACAACTCCGGCTTTACCTGCTTCTTCTACAATTTGAGCCTCTTGTTTGTGCATTTTCGCATTCAAAACGTTATGTGTAACGCCTCTCATTTTCAACATACGGCTTAATAATTCTGAAATCTCTACAGAAGTTGTTCCAATTAATACTGGTCTTCCTGCATTTGATAATTCGGTAACATCTTCAATTACAGCGTTGAATTTCTCACGTGTAGTTTTGTAGATGTAATCTTCTTTGTCTTGTCTTGAAATCGGACGGTTGGTTGGGATTTCGACAACATCCAATTTATAAATCTGCCATAACTCTCCAGCTTCTGTAACCGCTGTACCTGTCATACCGCCTAATTTGCTGTACATTCTGAAATAATTCTGTAATGTAACAGTTGCAAATGTTTGTGTAGCAGCTTCGATTTTTACATTTTCTTTAGCTTCGATCGCCTGGTGTAATCCGTCAGAATAACGACGACCGTCCATGATACGACCTGTTTGCTCATCGACAATCATAATTTTGTTGTCCATGATAACATATTCTACATCTTTTTCGAATAAGGCGTATGCTTTTAAAAGCTGAGTCAGCGTATGAATACGCTCGCTTTTTACTCCAAAATCCTGGAATAATCTTTCTTTAGCTTCTGCTTCAGCATCTTTATCCAGTTTTTGTTTTTCAATAGCTGCGATTTCTGTTCCAATATCTGGTAAAACGAAGAAATCGGAATCAGTATCTCCAGAAAGGTATTTAATACCATTATCTGTTAATTCCACCTGATTATTTTTTTCTTCAATTACAAAATACAAAGCTTCATCCACTTTATGCATTTCGCGATTGTTATCCTGCATATATTGATTTTCAGTTTTTTGAAGCAATTGTTTAATTCCTTCTTCACTCAAAAATTTAATTAATGCTTTATTTTTAGGTAAACTTCTGTAAGCTCTCAATAATAAGAAACCACCTTCTTTAGTGTTTCCTTCTTTGATTAATTTTTTAGCTTCTGCCAAGAAACCATTTGCTAACTGACGTTGTTGAGAAACCAGGTTTTCAATTTTTGGTTTCAACTCATTAAACTCATGACGATCTCCTTGCGGAACCGGTCCTGAAATAATAAGTGGCGTTCTTGCATCATCAATCAATACAGAATCGACCTCATCGACAATTGCATAGTTGTGTTTTCTTTGTACTAAATCGTTTGGCGAATGCGCCATGTTATCTCTTAAGTAGTCAAAACCAAATTCGTTGTTGGTTCCGTAAGTGATGTCAGCGTCGTATGCTTTTTTTCTTTGTTCTGTACTTGGCTGGTGATTATCAATACAATCAACAGTTAAACCGTGGAATTCGAATAAAGGCGCTTTCCATGTACTATCACGTTTTGCTAAGTAGTCATTCACCGTTACTAAGTGAACACCGTTTCCAGTTAAAGCGTTTAAGTAAAGAGGAAGAGTAGCTACCAAAGTTTTACCTTCTCCCGTTTGCATTTCGGCAACTTTACCTTCGTGCAAAACCATACCACCAATTAACTGAACATCATAATGAATCATGTCCCAGGTAATTTCTTTACCAGCAGCATTCCATTTGTTAGCCCAGGTTGCTTTTTCGCCTTCAATAGTAACGTATGTTTTTGTAGCTGAAAATTCGCGGTCTTTTGGAGTTGCAGTAACTTCAATAAAAGAATTGTCTTTAAAACGACGTGCTGTTTCTTTAACTACAGAGAATGCTTCAGGAAGAATTTCCAATAAAGTTTTCTCTGAGATTTCGTAAGCTTCTTTTTCAAGAGCATCAATAGCATCATAAAGATCTTCTCTTTTGTCGATGTCTTCGATGTTTTCTACTTCCGCTTTAAGCGTAGCAATTTTAGCATCTTTATCAGCTCTGGCTTCTTTTATTCTTTCTTTAAAATATGCGGTTCTGGCTCTCAATTCGTCGTGTGACAAACTCATTAAGCTGGTTTCGAATGTTTTAATTTTGTTTAAATAAGGTTGTAAAGCTTTGACATCTTTCTGTGATTTATCACCTACAAAGACTTTAATAATACTGTTTATGAAACTCATGATTTGTTATATTTCTATTATATGTAAATGTTGTATTTAGAACCAAAAAAAAAGCCTCTGTGATGAGACTTTTTCCTTTGGTTTATTTTTTAATATTCATCCTCATTCCAAAGATAATCTTCGTCTGTTGGATAATCAGGCCAAATTTCTTCCATTGATTCATATATCTCTCCTTCGTCTTCAATTGACTGAAGGTTTTCTACTACTTCTAATGGAGCACCAGCTCTAATAGCATAGTCAATAAGTTCGTCTTTGTTAGCAGGCCATGGCGCATCACTTAAATAAGATGCTAATTCTAATGTCCAATACATCTGTTATCTGTTTAGTTTGTGCAAAAATAAATTTTTTACTGAAAAAGACAAGTAAATTTTGATTTATTTTAATAAAATTTAAGAACGTCTCTTTATATTGCGGTTTTCAGATTGTTGATTTTAGATTTTGGACCTATTAATAATCTAAAATCTGAACTCTAAAATCTAAAATTTTACTTCCTCGGAATCCATTTCACTTCCTCCGCTTTTAAGTCTGAGGACAACTTCCGTGCCAAGACAAAAAGGTAGTCAGAAAGTCGGTTTAAGTACATGATTGCGATTTCAGGAACGTGCTCATTATGACTTAAATGTACTGCCAAACGCTCAGCGCGACGGCATACACAGCGTGCAATGTGACAATATGACACGGTTTGGTGGCCTCCGGGTAAAACAAAATGCGTCATTGGCGGAAGGCTTTCTTCCATTTTATCTATTTCGTTCTCGAGCAACTCAATGTCAGAATCAATGATGCCAAGATTTTTCAATCGAAGCTCGCCGTTTTTTAAAACTTCTTTTTCCTGTGGCGTTGCCAAAATTGCGCCCACCGTAAAAAGACGATCTTGAATTTCAATCAAAATAGTTTTGTAATGCGAATCCATTTCCTGATCACGAATCAATCCTATATAAGAATTCAATTCGTCAACAGTTCCGTAACTGTCAATTCTAATGTGATCTTTAGGAACACGCGTACCCCCAAAAAGAGCCGTTGTTCCTTTATCTCCGGTTTTTGTATATACCTTCATTTTATTTTAGATTGTAGATTTTTGATTTTAGATTAATGATAGGAATCTAAATTTGTTTAATTTATAGATTTAAAATTGCAAAAGTATGGGTAGCACAAGCAATCTAAAATCTAAAATCAGAAATCTAAAATTATTTAGTAGTGTCGCTTTCAATCAAACCATCACGTAAACGAATTACGCGATGTGCATAAGCCGCAATGTCTTCTTCGTGTGTTACCAGAATTACGGTATTTCCCTGTGCGTGAATATCTCCAAAGAGCTTCATGATTTCTACAGAAGTTTTACTGTCTAAGTTTCCTGTTGGTTCATCAGCTAAAATGATGGAAGGTTTGTTAACCAAAGCACGGGCAATGGCAACACGCTGACGTTGACCTCCGGAAAGCTGATTCGGCTGGTGATCCATTCTGTCTGCAAGATTTACTTGTTTTAGAACTTCTACAGCGCGTTCATTTCTGTCAGATTTAGAATAACCTGCATAAATCATAGGTAATGCAACATTATCTAAAGCGGTCGTTCTTGGTAAAAGATTAAAAGTCTGGAATACAAAACCAATTTCTTTATTTCGAATTCCTGCCAATTCATCATCTTTCATTTGGCTGACATCTTTTCCATTTAAAATGTAGTTTCCGGAAGTTGGGGTATCCAGACAGCCTAACAAATTCATTAGAGTTGATTTTCCGGATCCTGATGGTCCCATCAAAGCTACGTATTCTCCTTTGTTGATTTCTAAATCTATTCCTTTTAAAACATAAACGATTTCATTACCAAGTACAAAATCTCGTTTAATGTTAGTTATTTTAATTAATGGATTTGCCATTTCGTATTACAATTTGGTTTTAAAAGTACAAAACACTTTTCAATAAACGATAAGTAGCCTGAAATTGATTTTTGTTACAAGAGAAGATTTTACAGATGATTTACGTTCGTTATATCAAGGATTAAATAAAAAATATTTTAATCAATGAAATACTTGTTATATGATTCTGATTACTTTTTACATAATTCTCATATTTTGCAATTTTTAGTAAATTATTTTTAATAAAATTATTAAATATTTGATTAAAATGTATAATTATTTAAAAATTTAACTATATTTGTATTGTAATATTAAATAATCAGAATTATGAAAAACATACAATTATTATCGGGAATTGCATTAATTGCATTGAGTTTTACATCGTGTAAAGACGAAAAACAAGAAAAGGCTCAGAAAACAATTGATGCTTATGTAACCTACGTTGACTCAGTAAAAAATGTCAAAGCTGATGATTTGAAAGCAGAGTGGGCAGCTGTTGAAGCTGAATATGATAGAAGAGCTGAAAATGCACAGTTAGCACTTGCTGACATTAAAGATAATGCTGCTGAAACCGAAAGGATAAACGCAAGTAAAACAAAGTACGAGGAATTTAAAAATGAAATGACCACCGTTTTTGCCCCACCTGCTCCAAGTCCTAAACAACAATTGCGTAATGCTTTGTTTGGTGAAGGAAAAATTGGAGACGATATGAGTTTTTCTTGGGTAAACGCCCAAAATATTCATAGTGTGTACCAACAATTTGTTCATACAGTTGAGGATAATAAAGATAGTTACTCTCGTGAAGACTGGGATGAGATTAAAGTATTGTATGAAGCACTTGACAACCGAAAAAATACGGTTGAAAAAGAAGGTTTAAGCTCTGAAGACAATAGAAAAATTGCAGGTTTAAAAGTGAAATTTGCTCCAATGTATACTGTCAATAGAATGGGAGCTAAATCTGACGAAAATAAAGAAGCTAAAAAATAAAATTTAAATAAATTGAATTAGTAAAAAAAATGGCAATCAGAAATGGTTGCCATTTTTTTTATGCTCGAATTACAAAATGTTCTTTTTGCTGTTCATATCTGAAAAAGACAAATCCCCATTGAAAAGTATCAATAGTTACGGTCACCTTTGGATGCTTTTTAATAATTTCCCAGGCATCTTCCATTTCTGGAGACCAGTGAATGTCATCCAAAATCCAGACGGAATCATTATCTATAGTTGGTAATAAAAGATCAAAGTAAGCTAATGTTGCTTTTTTTGAATGATTACCGTCGAAATATATTAGATTGTAGATTGTAGATTGTAGATTTTCAGAAATTAGAAAAGATTCGAATTCTGAAATAATACTTTCCACATTTTTACAATCAAATTGATTTAGTTGATTTTTGGCAATATTTGCAGTTTGAGGACAACCTTCTAATGTAATTACATGTGCATTGGTATTACCCAATGTCAGGGCTGAGGTCGCTAAGCCTAATGAAGTTCCTATTTCCAGAATAGTTGAAGGCTTGAAATAATTGGCAACTCTAAATAATAATTCTGATCGTTTTGGAGAAATTCCGGCTGTTGAGGCAATCTTTGAAATTTGTCTTCTGTTTGATTTAAAAACCTTTGAACCGGCACCAAAATCAGTTACCTCAATAAAGTTTTTATTTTGTAATAATGATTTTCGATAGTTTTTCAGAATATCATATTCGGGTTTAAACCTTCGATCGTAAAAACATTTGGTCAGTAAACTAAAAACAAATGGTGAATGTACTCCATGTTCATTTTTGGAGTTCCAAAGAAACTTTAAATAGGCTTTAATTTGAAATAGCATAATCTTATTTGCAAGAGGGGACGAAGATACGAATCAGAAATTGAAATTATTTAATGATAAAAGCCTAATCTTTTTTTAGATTAGGCTTTTATATAAGGCAATTTTGACACTTATCTGTATATGTTTACACCATTATTGGCTTCCCATTGCTGTTTAAAATATTCAGCATCTTCGTTGTTGCGCGGATGAACACCTAAAACAACATGACCGTCCTTAATTCCATTTTCATAAATTTTTGCTCTGTCTTCCGGAATTCCTGATCCTACTAAGGCACCAATTACACCTCCTGCAATTCCTCCTGCACCAGCACCAGCTAATCCTGCCGCCAATGGACCAGCAACAATTAACCCTAAACCAGGAATAACAAGACTGGTTCCTAGTGCAGCAACAACTCCTGCAATTGCTCCAATTGTTCCTCCAATTGCAGAACCTGTTCCGGCACCTTCAGCAGCTTTTGTTCCAAGCTCAGAGTGATCGTCTTTGTCTGAATAATGTTTTTTTCTGGTTTCATCTGACATGATGAGGTTAATTTCATCTTTTGTATAACCTCTTTCGCTTAAAGTATCATATGCTCTTTCTATACTGTCACGGTCTGAAAACATTCCTGTTAAAACCTCTCGTTTTGTTCCGTCGGGATTATGTAAATTTTCCATTTTATATATGTTTTATATGGTGAATTCATTTTCACTTAAACAAAGCTCGGAAAACAGATATAATATTATTTACACAATTTTTTCAAATCATTACATAATGAAATTCAGACTTTTGTAAAGTAGAGGGTGCTTTTATAGTATTAATTTAATTTTAAAGGAAAGAATAGTGCGTTGAGGATGACAAAAAAAGGCCACAATAAAAATATGCTTTATTGTGGCCTTTTATGATGAAAAATAAGATTTTGTCTTAACTAATTTACTGAAATCAATTTCACATCAAAAATAAGAACAGATCCTCCGGGAATACCTCTGTCATCAAAAGGGCCATAACCTAAATGGGAAGGAACAAGCAGAGATCCGCTGCCACCAGTTTTAAAATAGGGAATTCCTTCTCTCCAGCCTTGAATTACCTGATTTAAACCAAAAGATACTCCTTCTGCTTTACTTTGATCAAAAATAGTTCCGTTAGAGTAGTAACCTTTGTAGGCTACTGTTACATTAGAGTTTGCAGTTGGCTGCGCTCCCTCTCCAGGCTCGTTGATGATATAATACAAACCAGAATCAGTTCTTTTTGCTGTTAGTTTATTTTTGGTAATATAATCAACTATTTCTTTTTCGTTTTCAACAGTGTAATCTGTTTTTTTAGGTTCGTCATTAGAATTGCAAGAGATAAAAAGGGTTAAGGCAAGTAATGATGTTACGATGTATTTCATGATATTTTAAAAATGTATTTTTTAATAGGTTAATATAATAAAATGTATTTTTTGTTTCATAGAGATTCACAAAGAAAAAACAAAGATTCACAAAAAAAACTTAGTGTAACTCTGCGTTTTCTTTGTGAATCTCTGTGTAATAACTTTATCCTTCTATTTTAGCTGATAATTCAAACCAACGTTCTTCTTTCTGATCTATTTTGTTGATGATATTTTGTAGTTCATTTGCTTTTTTCTCGATGTCAGCATCAGCTACTTTTCCGTCAGAAAATAATTGTTCGATTTTAGTTTTATCAATTTCTAAATCTTTAATTTCTCTTTCTAGTTTTTGATATTCTTTTTGCTCGTTGAAAGTTAAATTTCCAGTTGGATTATTTTGTTTCCAATCTTTCTTTTCTGCTTTGTTCTCTTCTTTTTGAGCGACATCGGCACTATCTTCATAAGCTCTGAAATCAGAATAATTTCCTGGGAAGCTTTCGATTTCACCTTTTCCTCTAAAAATAAATAAGTGATCTACAATTTTATCCATAAAGTAACGGTCGTGCGAAACTACTAAAAGACATCCTGGATAGTCCAAAAGAAAACTCTCTAAAACATTCAATGTTACAATATCCAGATCGTTTGTTGGCTCATCTAGAATCAGGAAGTTCGGATTCTGAATCAAAACCGTACATAAATACAAACGTTTCAATTCTCCACCGCTTAATTTTTCGACAAAATCATACTGTTTTTTAGCATCAAAAAGAAAACGTTCTAATAATTGTGAAGCCGAAATCATTCTGCCTTTTGCAAGCGGAATAAATTCTCCGTATTCTTTAATAATGTCAATGACGCGCTGATTTGGTTTCGGGTTGATTCCACTTTGCGTATAATAGCCCACTTTTATTGTTTCACCTTTTACAACACGCCCACTGTCCAATGGAAGTGTTCCCGTAAGAAGATTTAAAAAAGTCGATTTTCCAGTCCCGTTTTTTCCAATAATTCCGATACGTTCTCCACGCTGAAAATCAAAACTAAAGTTATCCAGAATAACATGATCCTTGAATTTTTTTGAAATTTTGTGAAGCTCGATAATCTTGCTTCCCATACGTTCCATATTAATTTCAAGTTCTACCTTATTTTCAAGACGGCGACTTTGTGCTTTTTCTTTAATTACATAAAAATCATCCTGACGCGATTTTGATTTAGTAGTTCTCGCTTTTGGCTGACGGCGCATCCACTCTAATTCTTTTACGAATAAGTTTTTTGCTTTGTCAACGCTGGCATTTTCAGAGGCAATTCTTTCTTCCTTTTTTTCCAAGTAATAAGAATAATTTCCTTTGTATTGGTATAGTTTTCCGTTGTCTAATTCAATTATTTCATTACAAACACGCTCTAAAAAGAAACGGTCGTGCGTTACCATAAACAGAGTAATATTTTCTTTGGCAAAATAACTTTCCAGCCATTCGATCATTTCAAGGTCTAAGTGATTGGTTGGCTCATCCAGAATCAATAAATCAGGACGATTGATTAGGATTATGGCCAATGAAAGACGTTTTTTTTGTCCTCCCGAAAGATTTTTTACTTTAAGTTTAAAATCTTCTAGTTTTAATTTAAATAAAATCTGTTTGTATTGCGTTTCAAAGTCCCAGGCATTGTGCTGATCCATTCCGTCAAAGGCTTTTTGATATGCTTCTTCATCGTCTGGGTTTTCAAGCGCTTTTTCGTAGGCTTCGATTATTTTTAGTGTTTCATTATCAGAAGCAAAAATGCTTTCTTCAATGGTTAATTCCTCTTGTAGATTATTATCCTGAGAAAGAAATGCCATTCGGATTCCTTTTCTCAAAACTACCTGACCTGTATCCGGCTCATCCAAACCATTAATAATACTCATAATGGTGGTTTTTCCTGAACCGTTTTTAGCGATAAAAGCGATTTTTTGGTCTTTATTGATTCCGAATGAGATGTTGTCAAAAAGCGTTCTTTCGCCAAAAGACTTCGATATGTTTTCTACAGATAAGTAATTCACTTTGTAAATTATGAGTTATAAATTATAAGTTATGAAGGTTTTACAAAACACAACTTTTTTGCAAAAGTAAACTATTATATCACGATTTGCGAATTATTTATGGAGATAGGAATTCAGAATCGGACTTAAATCAAAATAATGGATTTGCTGACGGACATTCAAAACAGGTTTTCGAACCAAAGCCTCATTGGTTAAATAATAATGCAGCCCATCGTTGGTAGCAATTCCTTCTATTTGATGAAAAGATAGGCCAATGTTAATTCTTCGTTTATTTCCAGACAAAAAATCATGATCTTTAAAATCATATATTAAATATATAAAAGGTTTACCGAGTTTAGAATATCCACAAAGGACAATAAGTTTTTTATCTTCTTGATAAGTGGCGCCTGTAACCAAACCTTTTGTGTCAATTGTTTCTTTAAATTGAGCCGTATGATTTCCGGATTGGTTCGGTAAAACATAAATATTGGTTTTGGATGATTTCCATTGCTTGGTAAACAAATAAATACTGTCTTTGGAAACTGTAAAAGCTTCACAGTCAAAATCGGTATTGTTTGTTTTTTGTGGAGATAAATCAATCTGATCATTATAAGTAAAAGCAATGGTGTCAATAAGAGGATTTCCTTCTAAAAATGATTTTTTTTGTATTTTAAGAATGTTTAAATCAGTTCTGTTTCCCGAGGCATTATTACCAAAATCACCAATATATAAATAAGAGCTGTCCTGCGTGATTTCTTCCCAATCCCGATTTATTACTTTATCCAAAATGATTTTTTTCTGAATTTTCCCTAAAGAATCTAATCCGTAAATCGTTTTGTCGTCATCGTCATTGTGTGTCCATAGTAAGCTGTCAAGATGTATAAGACCTGAGGTTTCTTGGATAGAGTCGCTTAAATGAATTGAATATATAGGTTTTAAACTCAAAGTAAGATATTGGCAGCTTCCGTCATTAATTGTCGCGTTTGGATTATAGTTTTTTGAAAGCGAATCTGTGCAGCCCGAAATTTGAGCGTGTGCTGATGTGATGATCGCGAAGAAAAAGAAGAGTGCTTTTTTCATTATTAAATTCTTTTCAAATACAAAAGTACAAGACAGTATGGAAACATCGGTTTTTTATAACGATACTTCTTATAAATAATTAGATTCAGATAGTTTAAAATATAATTAAAATGTTATTTTGCATCAAAAAACAGAACCAAGGCTTTTGTTTGGCAAAGCCATTCCTGCAAGATGAAAATTATACAAGATTTATCCCATTACCGTTTGTCGCGTTACTCCAAATTGCTATTTGTGCTTTGGGATATTATATTGCTAAATATAGCTTTAGTAGTTTCGGCGTGGGTTCGATTCGGGGATTTGGAGAAACTTTTTTTAAAGGATGAAAAAACAGTTTCGTTATTAGCTAATTTAATTTGGATTGGACTATTACTTACTAAAGATTCACACAGAATAATAAGAATAGAATATATAGAATCCATCTTAAAAAGAACGATTAAAAAAATTGTAATGCATATTGCTATCCTGACTTGTTTTGTCGTTTTTTATAAATATGCAGACATTTCCAGATTGCGATTGTTGTATTTTTACCTGATATTCTTTGTACTGTTATTGATTTCTCGTTACACCTTAATGAAGACTTTAAAATACATTAGGGCTAAAGGTTATAATTTTAAAAAATTCATAATTGTTGGTGCCAATGAAACCGGTGAGCGAATGCGAAAAATACTAGCCAAAAATTTAACTTATGGTTATAAATTTTTAGGTTTTTTTGATGAACAAACGGAAAAATCAGCTAGTGTTTTTACACCACTTTTAGGCGGATTTAATGATGTTGAGGAATTTATATTAAGAGAAGAGGTAGATGAAATTTATGTAGCGTTACATATCAATAATGTTGAAACTATAAATAAATTAGTAAAAATTTGCGAACAAAATATGGTGCGAATTAAGTTTATTCCTGATTTTCAATTGTATACCAAATCAAGTAAAGTTGAGGTTACTTTTTATGAAAACACACCGGTATTGATGTTTCGTCCGGAACCGCTGGAGTTAGCAATAAACAGACTAATTAAAAAAGTTTTTGACATTTGTTTTTCAATAGGAGTTATATTCTTGATATTCCCTTGGTTGTTTCCTATAATAATGCTAATCATTAAACTGGAGTCTGCGGGGCCAGTATTTTTTAAGCAGGATCGATCAGGTAGAGATAATCGATCTTTTACCTGCTACAAGTTTAGAAGTATGTATGTAAATGATTTGGCCCATAAAAAACAAGCAGGAAAAGGCGATCGTCGTATTACTAAATTTGGAGCTTTTATGCGTAAAACCAGTATAGATGAATTGCCTCAGTTTTTTAATGTTTTTTTGGGAGAAATGTCTGTTGTTGGCCCTAGACCTCATATGGTTAACCTTGCCAAAGAATATGGTGAACTCATTGCGAATTATTCAGTTCGCCACTATGCTAAACCTGGAATCACGGGTTGGGCGCAAGTAAACGGATATCGTGGAGAAACCAAAGAGCTGATTGATATGGAGAATAGAGTAGAATACGATATTTGGTATATCGAGAATTGGAGCCTTTTACTCGATATAAAAATTATTGTGAGAACGCTTATAAATGTTTTTAAAGGAGAAGAAAATGCGTATTAATAAATTTCATCAGAATTTAAAAAACTGATTATTTGCGATAACTTCTTTTACTGCACTTATATTTTCAATTTTTATTTTTTGATTGAAGGCAGCAACATGATCGCTATGGTGAATATCGGTCCCAGCGAAATCATACATTCCTTTTTTTAGAAGTTGCTCTGCTATTTTAGTGATTTCACTTCCGTAATATCCAGCTACAGCAAGAAGATTTAATTGAAAAAGGCATCCGGCTTTTTTTAATTTATCATATTCATTGAAGTTTTTATGGTAAAATAAATACCGTTCCGGATGTGCTAGAACCGGAATATACCCCGCAACCTGTAAATCAAAAAGTATTTTATACAATTGTACCGGAGCATTCATATATGACATTTCGACCAAAACGTAATTATCCTTTAAGGTTAGTAGCTTTTCGTTTTGAAAATGGGTTTCAAACCAATCATCCATAAAGTATTCAGCTGCGACCTGAAACGGAATTTGTATGTTACGTTCTTCCAGCGAAAGTTTCGTTTCTTTGTAATTGGTAATAATATCTTCTCTCGAATTATTCCAAATATAATGACTTACATGTGGTGTTGTAATAAACTGAGAGAAACCCATTTCCTGAAAAGATTTGGCAAGCCTTTCTGTGCTCGATATGCTTTTGGCACCGTCATCTATTCCTGGTAATAAATGAGAATGAATATCAATATAATTCCCGCCTAGCAGATCCTTTAAATAAGGTTTTGATTTTAAGAATGAAAACATAGTACAAAAATAAGAATTGCAGATTGCTTTATAGTATTAAAAATGATGATTTTATTATTTACGGATATTATTATTCATATCTAATTTGACATTTAGTCTATTATTCTATATTTGTTACTATCAACAATGTAGCATTTTATGAGAATTAAAGAGAATTTGTATAACAAGAGAATTATTTCGATTGACGCTTTACGTGGAATTACCATTTTTGTAATGATTTTTGTAAATGAGCTTGCCAGCGTTAAAAACGTACCGCAGTGGATGAAGCACATGCCGGCAGGTGCGGATGCCATGACCTTTGTTGATCTTGTTTTCCCATCTTTCTTGTTTATTGTCGGTATGTCTATTCCGTTTGCATTTAATGCAAGATTGCTTAAGGGGGATAGTGTTAGAACGATTTGGACTCATACTTTAAAACGAGCCGTAGCATTAATT
Source organism: Flavobacterium sp. LAR06 (assembly GCF_041946075.1). Taxonomy (NCBI): domain Bacteria; kingdom Pseudomonadati; phylum Bacteroidota; class Flavobacteriia; order Flavobacteriales; family Flavobacteriaceae; genus Flavobacterium; species Flavobacterium sp. LAR06. The sequence goes on from NZ_JAUTYT010000006.1 coordinate 93,826, forward strand.
ATTATTGGTGTTTTTATGGTCAATGCAGAGTATGGTTATGATGCTTCAAAAATGCTAATTGCACCTGCTTTTTGGGGACTCTTAGCTTATGCGATGCCAATTCCTATTTGGAATAAATATCACAAAGATTTCCCTGCCTGGCTAAAAAATACTTTGCAATATGGTGGAATCTTAGTCTTGATAACACTTTACTTCTTATATATTCAGGATACTGGAGAAAGAGGTATGACTCCGAAATGGTGGGGAATTCTGGGGCTGATAGGTTGGGCCTATCTTTTTTCAGTAGTTTATTATTGGCTGGTTTCCGGAAGATTGTGGGCGATGATTACTTTTTTAGTATTTTGTATAGCAGCAAATTCGATGAATTTAATCGAAGGTTCTCTAATACAGCAATCTTCTTCGCTTAGTTTTATAGCCGGACATGTAACGCATGCGTCTGTGGTAACTGCTGGTGTGATTATTTCGTTGTTATTTTTTGATCGAAAAATTGCACCTAAAATCAATTGGGCTGTAATTGGTTTTGCCATTTTCTTTTTTGCTATAGGTTATTTTCTTCGTCCTTATTTTGGAATTTCAAAAATAAAAGGGACACCTTCATGGACCATGATTTCAGCCGGAATTTGTACGGCCTCGTTTTACTTTCTTTATTGGTTAATGGAAATCAAAAAACAAACAAAATGGAGTAATTTCTTCATGCCTGCAGCAGCAAATCCGTTGTTGATTTATATTTTACCGGGCGTTATTTATTATTTCAATTTAGCATTCAAAATAGAAATTATACCGGAGTATTTCAGAGAAGGAATTCCCGGAATTATATGGAGTTTAGTTTTTTCAACGATTATGTTATTTGTGATGAAAATCTGCAATAAGTATAAAATACAATTACATCTGTAAGGAAGTTGTTTTTGTTTCAGGTTTTAGGTTTCAGGTTTCAAGTTTCGTGCAAACGTGAAACCTGAAACGTGAAAGAATTTTATCTTTCTTTAAAATTTTTTAAAATCATGTATTTGTCTTAATAAAATTTTAAATTTGTAAGAATGCATTCCTAAAAGCTTTTTAATGAATAGTTTAAAAATCAAATTTATCTGGTTTGTTTTTTTTATTTCACCATTTTGTTATTCTCAAAATGACAGTACAGCTGCGGAGAGCAAAGATATTTTAGATGTCATTCGCAAGATTTTCAAAAAAGACGATTCAATCAGCAAACAAAGAAAATTGGCTTTTTCGTTATTGCCCGTTCCAGTTGGTGCTAATAACTCAAATGGTTTGGTAGTTTCTTTTCTAACCACTTTTTATTTAGATGAAAATCATGAGACAACCAATATGTCGCAGGTTTCTTTTTCACCTTATTTTAGTTTTAATAAGCAACTTGTCTTTCCAATTCAATCCTATATTTATACAAAAGAAAATAAATGGAATTTCATTGGAGATTATCGTTATCTTATTTATCCACAGTTAACGTACGGATTAGGTGATCATAATACAAAGGAAGAAATGTCAAATTTAGACTATCAACAATGGCGTTTTTATCAATTTATTACCCGAAAAGTAGTTGGGAATTATCGATTGGGAATAGGATTTCTATACGATAATTATCAAAACATTTCTGAAGAGTCGTATATTGATGAAGAAACGGACTATATGAAATATATGAACGGAGATTTTTCAGATGAAACTTCTTTTGGTTTTGCTTTTCAGGGTCTGTATGACTCCAGAAAAAACATCATTAATCCGGAAGAAGGATTGTATGTTGAAGCCGATTTGAGAATAAATACAAGTGGCATCGACGGAAATAAATGGCAGTCTTTATATTTTGATGCCCGAAAATACCATTCTTTCAGTAAAACAAAACATCGGGTTTGGGCTTCACGCGCTTTTTATTGGTCAACTTTTGGAGGTAAACCCCATTATCTTGATTTACCGAGTATAGGCTGGGATCGCGATGGAAAAACAGGAAGAGGTTTTACAAAAAACAGATATCGTAGTAATGCATTGATTTATTTAGAAACGGAATATAGAACGGATATCACTAGAAATGGTTTTTTTGGAGCCGTGTTTTTTGGTAATATTTCATCGGTTTCAAAGTTAGATACCTATAAATTTGATAAATGGCATCCGGCCATCGGAACCGGAATCCGAATTAAATGGAATAAAAAAAACAACAGTAATCTGGCCTTAGATTACGGAGTCAGTAAAAACGATTGGTCTTTACGATTGGGATTAACAGAAAATTTCTAACTTTCCAAAAAATTAACAGTCCAATTTTTCATGCAATTATCGGTAATTATACTTAATTATAATGTGCGTTACTTTCTGGAACAATGCGTTTTAAGTGTTCAGGAAGCAATCAGAGCGCTGGATGCGGAAATTATTGTCATCGATAATAATTCGACTGATGATAGCTGTTTGATGATGTTGGAACGTTTTTCATCTGTAAAACTCATTCAAAACAAAGAAAATTTCGGATTTCCAAAAGGGAATAATATTGGCGTTTTTGAGGCAAAAGGAAAATACGTTTGCATTCTAAATCCGGATACGGTCGTTGCAGAAGATACTTTTATTAAAATTTTGGCTTTCGCCGAAGGGCAAAAAAATATCGGAATTATCGGTTGTAAATTAATTGATGGAACCGGAAATTTTCTACCGGAAAGTAAACGCGGAGTTCCAACACCCTGGGTGGCTTTTACAAAGATTTTTGGTTTATATAAAGCTTTTCCAAATTGGAAACTTTTCAATCAATATTATGCACAGCATATAAACGAAAATGAAACCGGAAAAGTAGAAATTCTGGTAGGTGCTTTTATGTTTATGCAACGCGATTTCTATCTCGAACTTGGCGGTTTTGATGAAGATTGTTTTATGTATGCTGATGATATTGATTTGTCTTATCGCGCCTTGCAAAAGCAAAAGTCAAATTACTATTTTCATGAAACTACAGTAATACATTATAAAGGAGAGAGTACTGTTAAAGACGAAAAGTATATGAATCGTTTTCAGAGCGCCATGAATTTCTTTTATCAAAAACATTTTAAGAAATCGTGGTTTTTCACCTTTTTTATTAAAATTGGAATTGTCCTTTTTTCATTTATTAAAATGTTTCAGGGAAAACCAAAAGAAAAATTGGCACCTGAAACGTATATTTTTTACTCTTCAAATGAAATTTTGTCTGAAAAATTACCTTTAATTTTGAAAAATAAAGTGCAGTTTTTCGATTTCAAAAAAGAAAAAATGGTAAATTCGTGCCTTGTTTTAAGGGTTGGTAAGACAGAGATAATTTTGGATAATCACTATGTTTCATTCAAAAAATGTATCAAAATCATAGAAACTCTTAAAGATAAGAACATTACTTTTAAGATTTTCCCCAAAAACTCAAATTTTATTATAGGAAGTGATTCGCGAAATGACAGGGGGCAAATTGTAAAAATCAAGTAAAAAATTATATTAAATGTAATTTATATTTAAAATATTCAGTAATTTCGCAATCAGAAAATCAAAATCACCCTTGAGGTTAACAATATGGCAAGATTTGAATTAAAGCTTCCTAAGATGGGAGAGAGTGTCGCTGAAGCAACTATTACCAACTGGTTGAAAGAAGTAGGAGACAAAATTGAAGCTGATGAAGCGGTACTGGAAATTGCAACTGATAAAGTTGACAGTGAGGTACCAAGCGAAGTGTCAGGAATCTTAGTTGAACAATTATTTGGTAAAGATGATTTGGTTCAGGTAGGACAGACTATTGCGATTATTGAAACAGAAGGTGACGGTCCAACCGCTGTTGAGGTTAAGGAAACAAAAGCTCCGGCAGAAGTTGCGGAAATCGAAAAAACAATAGAAGCGGCTCAGGAAACTGTGGCAACTCCACAAGATTTTTCAGGATCTGATAAATTCTTTTCTCCTTTGGTGAAAAATATTGCTAAAGAAGAAGGTATTTCTATTGCCGAACTAGATAGTATTCAGGGTTCAGGAAAAGACGGCCGTGTAACAAAAGAAGATATTTTAAAATATATAGAAGATCGTAAAGCTGGTGTTGTAACTCCAAAAGCAGCTGAACCGGTAAAAACGGTTGAACCGGTAAAAGTTGCGGAACCAGTAGTTCAAAAAAGCCAGCAAGCTGTTCCGGTTTCTGTAAATGGAGGTGATGAAATCATTGAAATGGACAGAATGCGTAAACTGATTTCAGGATACATGGTGGCTTCTGTGCAAACTTCGGCTCACGTTCAGTCATTCATTGAAGTTGATGTAACGAATATTGTAAAATGGAGAGAGAAAGTTAAAACGGCTTTCGAAAAAAGAGAAGGTGAGAAGCTGACTTTTACTCCAATTATGATGGAGGCGGTTGCAAAAGCATTGAAAGATTTCCCCGGAATGAATATTTCTGTTGATGGCGATTATATCATCAAAAAGAAAAATATAAATTTAGGAATGGCAGCAGCTTTGCCAAACGGAAACTTAATTGTACCTGTAATTAAAAATGCGGATCAGTTGAATCTTGTTGGAATGGCAAAAGCGGTTAACGATTTAGGAAACCGTGCAAAAGCAGGAAAATTAAAACCAGACGATACACAAGGTGGAACTTACACGGTAACAAACGTTGGTACTTTTGGAAGTGTTTTCGGAACGCCAATTATCAATCAGCCTCAGGTGGGAATCTTAGCACTTGGTGCAATTCGTAAAGTGCCTGCGGTTATCGAAACTCCGGAAGGTGATTTTATCGGAATTCGTCAAAAAATGTTCTTGTCGCACTCTTATGATCACAGAGTTGTTGATGGTGCTTTGGGAGGAAGCTTTGTAAAAAGAGTGGCTGAATATTTGGAAGCTTTTGATGTAGACAGAGATTTTTAAATAAATTAATAGATAAAATGAAAACCGGAAAATTTTTAAATTTTCCGGTTTTTTTGTTTTGAGAAAAAAGGAGATTAGTTTGAAATAAAAGAAGTGAAATAATCTTTTTGCAAATTGAAATCACAAATAAAAGTCCATTTTAACTAAAAAAAATAAAAAATAAGAGGTAAAAATTCGGCTTTAAAAATTACATTTGTAATCTTATAAAAACTAAAAATGGAACTGAAACTCAACAAACCAATCTGCTTTTTTGATCTTGAAACAACCGGAATTGACATCGGAAAAGATCGAATCGTAGAGATTTCAATATTCAAAGTTTTTCCAAACGGAAATAAAGAAAGTAAAACTTGGTTGGTGAATCCGACAATTCCAATTCCACCTCAAACAACTGCAGTACATGGTATTACTGACGAAAAAGTAGCTAATGAGCCTACTTTTAATGAATTGGCGCCACAAATCCATAATATGATTAAGGACAGTGATTTAGGTGGTTTTAATTCAGATCGTTTTGATATTCCGTTATTGGCAGAAGAGTTATTACGTGCCGGAGTTGATTTTGATATGAAGAATAAAGTTTCAGTAGATGTGCAGACTATTTTTCATAAAATGGAAGAGCGTACTTTAAGTGCAGCTTTGAAATTTTACTGCGGAAAAAGTTTAGAAAATGCCCATTCTGCAGAAGCTGATACAATGGCAACTTACGAAATTCTAAAAGCGCAATTAGACCGTTATCCGGATTTGGAGAATGATATGAAATCATTATCTGAATTTACAACCCGTAAAAAAATTGCCGATTTTGCCGGAATGATTGCTTTTGATGCTGACAACGAAGAAATTTTTACCTTCGGAAAACATAAGGGGGCCAAAGTAGATAAAGTGCTTGAAACAGAACCTGGATATTTCAGCTGGATTCAAAATGCTGATTTTCCATTGTATACTAAAAAGGTTTTGACGGCCATTAAATTAAGAAAGTTAAATACGAAATAAAGTATTCAGTGTTCAGGAAATTAGTGTTCAGTTTTTTGAATGCTGTATTTACTGAACACTAAAAGCTGAAAACTGAACACTTAAAAGAATGAAAATTATCTGTATCGGTAGAAATTATACCAATCATATCGAAGAATTAAAAAACGAACGTCCAACAGAACCGGTGATTTTTATGAAACCGGATTCGGCAGTTTTATTAAAACAGCATCCGTTTGTAATCCCTGAATTTTCTGAAGAAATTCATCACGAAATAGAGATAATTGTTAAAATTAATAAGGTAGGAAAGTATATTGAGCCTAAGTTTGCGCATAAGTATTATGACGAAATTAGTGTTGGGATTGATTTTACTGCCAGAGATTTACAAGATAAACTTAAAGCAAAAGGGTTGCCTTGGGAAAAAGCAAAAGCATTTGATGGTTCTGCGGTCATTGGAGATTTTTTGCCAAAAACTGATTTTGTTTCAATGGAAAACCTTAGTTTTGAGTTAACAAATAATTCTCAAACCGTTCAAAAAGGTAATACGACTCTTATGCTTTGGAAAATTGATGAGCTAATTGCATATGTATCACAATATTTTACGCTTAAAATAGGAGATATTATTTTTACAGGAACACCTGCTGGAGTGGCGACTGTCAAACCAAGCGATGTTTTAGAAGGCTTTTTAGAAGAGAAAAAATTATTTAGAATACAGGTAAAGTAATGGCTTTAAAATACAACCTTTCGAAAGTATATGCACTTTCAGACAATGATCCGGAATTTGTAAATGAAATTCTTAAATTATTTGTAACTGAAGTTCCTGAGGATTTAAAACAAATCAAAGAAGGAATTAAAAAGAAGGATCATAAGTACGCCTATGCCTATGCGCATAAAATAAAACCTACTTTAGATTTAATTGGTTTAAATGTAGCTTTTGAAGAAATCTTGCAGGTTGAAGCCTGGACAAAAGCAGAAGGCAAGAAGAAAGAAATTATTGAAACTTTCAAAAGTATAAAAATACAAGTTAAAGAAGCGATTAAAGAAATCAAAAAAGACTTTGACGTATAATTTGGGCATGCCCCTATTTTTGCCCTTTTTTAATTAGGTCAAAAATAGGGTCGGGTCATCCACTATATCTTTTGTTCCAGAAAATTTTCGTTTAACGACTTCTTGTTGTTTGTCACAAAAGGATGCCGTTTCTGCCCCTCACGCAAATCGTTCTCGCAACAACCTACTTTCTAATAATGACTTACGATCTGGTAAGTATAAAAATATATTTACATGAAAGCAACCATAATTACAATTGGAGACGAAATTCTAATTGGCCAAATCGTTGATACCAATTCTGGCTTTATTGCTAAATCATTGGACAGGATTGGAGTCGAAATACATGAAATGATTTCGATAAGTGATGATAAAAAGCATATTCTGGATACTTTTGCGCAACTGCAAAATAAAGTGGATGTTGTTGTTATTACAGGGGGATTGGGTCCTACAAAAGACGATGTGACCAAAAAAACTTTCTGCGAATATTTCGACGATGAGTTGGTTGTAAATCCTGAAGTTTTAGCGCATGTAACACAATTGATTGAAGGTTTTTACAAACGACCAATTTCACAACTTAATAAAGATCAGGCTTTAGTGCCTTCGACTTGTACGGTATTGCACAATCAGGTGGGTACTGCACCCGGAATGTGGATGAAGAAAGAAAACACGGTTTTTATTTCGCTTCCCGGAGTTCCTTACGAAATGAAATATTTGGTCGAAGAAGAAATAATTCCAAAGATTGTTCGCGAATACAAGCGTCCCTATATCATTCATAAAACCATTTTAACGTACGGACAAGGCGAGAGTATGGTGGCAGAGCGTATTGAAGATTGGGAGAATAATCTGCCGGATTTCATCAAATTGGCGTATTTGCCAAATCCAGGGAGAGTGCGTTTGCGATTGACCGGGAGAGGAACTAATAAAGAGGAATTAGAAGCAGCAATTGAGGAAAATGTAAAATCTTTAGATGCGATAATTCACGATATTATAGTGGGTTATGAAGAAAATGAAACAATCGAAACGGTAATCGGGAAAATATTAACGAAGCAAAATAAAACAATTTCAACGGCTGAAAGTTTTACAGGTGGAAAAATAGCGTCGCTTTTAGCGGCCGTTCCGGGGGCTTCAAATTATTTCAAAGGGAGTGTTGTTTCGTATGCGACAGAGGCTAAGGTTAATGTTCTCGGTGTCTCGCAAAATTTAGTAGACCAATATTCGGTAGTTAGTGCCGAGGTTGCTTCGGCTATGGCTTTGAATGTGAAAGAGATACTCAAAACAGACTATGCAATTGCGACAACCGGGAACGCCGGACCATCAAAAGGTGACTCGGATGCTGAAATTGGAGCTGTTTTTATCGCTTTGGCTACTCCAACTGCTATAATTGTAGAAGAATTTAACTTTGGCCAACCACGTGAAAAAGTGATAGATAGAGCGATGATTAAGAGTTTAGAAATATTACAGAAAGAAATTTTAAAAAATGTGCAATAATTTTTTGCTACAATGGTTTATTTTTCTTTTCTTTGCACCCTGATTTTGAATAACGATAAAAGATAAGTATAATGTCAAGAGTTTGTGACCTTACAGGTAAAAGAGCGATGGTAGGAAATAACGTTTCTCACGCTATGAACAAAACTAAGAGAAAGTTTTCTGTAAACTTAGTTAAAAAGCGTTTTTATCTTCCAGAAGAAGATAGATGGATTACTCTTAGAGTAGCAGCATCTACGATAAAAACAATTAATAAAAATGGAATTTCTGCAGTTTTGAAAAAAGCGCAGTCAGAAGGATTTATCAAATAATCTTTTCCTAAATAAATATATAGCAAGATGGCAAAGAAAGGTAATAGAATCCAGGTAATTTTAGAATGTACTGAGCACAAGACTTCTGGTGTTCCAGGAACTTCTAGATACATTACAACTAAGAACAAAAAAAATACTCCGGATAGATTAGAGATTAAAAAATTTAATCCAATCTTGAAACGTGTAACTGTTCACAAAGAAATTAAGTAATAATTAGAGATTTTTGTAAATCTCAATGGTTTTGCCATTCGAGTTTTATAAAAGCTTCAAATAACATTTGAATCATGGCAAAGAAAACCGTAGCATCGTTACAAACATCTTCTAAGAGATTATCAAAAGCCATCAAAATGGTAAAATCTCCTAAAACTGGTGCGTATACATTCGTAGAATCTATTATGGCTCCTGAAGAAGTTGATGAATTCTTGAAAAAGAAATAATTACAATCACATTATATAGAAAAGCTACTTTCATTCGGAAGTAGCTTTTTTATTTTTTATATTTGTCTAAAATTTAAAGAAGCTTCCCTTATTTTAGGTTTCTTTAAATATTAAGGATTATTTAGATGGTAAAATCAAATAATCAAAAAAACTAACAACCTATAAAAAATGAGTTTTTTTAAAAAATTATTCTCCACTGATAAAAAAGAGACTTTAGACAAAGGTCTTGAAAAATCAAAAACTACTTTTTTCTCAAAGTTAAGCAAAGCTGTTGCTGGAAAATCAAAAGTCGATGACGACGTTTTAGATAATCTGGAAGAAATTCTGGTAGCTTCAGATGTTGGTGTAAATACTACTTTGAAAATTATTTCAAGAATTGAAAAACGTGTTGCCGAAGATAAATACTTGGGAACGGATGAATTAAATCAGATTCTTCGCGATGAAATAGGTGCTTTGTTATCAGAGACCAATAGAGGTGAAGCAACTGAATTTGATATCCCAAAAGATAAAAAACCATATGTTTTAATGGTAGTTGGTGTTAATGGAGTTGGTAAAACAACTACTATTGGAAAACTGGCATATCAGTTTAAAAAAGCGGGTTATAAAGTGGTTTTAGGTGCTGCTGACACCTTTCGTGCCGCTGCGATTGATCAGTTGCAAGTTTGGGCCGATCGTGTGGATGTGCCAATCGTAAGGCAAAATATGGGAAGTGATCCGGCATCTGTTGCCTTTGATACTTTACAGTCTGCAGTTGCTCAAAATGCCGATGTTGTTATTATTGACACAGCAGGGCGTCTTCATAATAAAATCAATTTAATGAACGAGCTTACAAAAGTAAAACGTGTAATGCAGAAGGTTGTTACCGATGCGCCTCATGATGTTCTTTTGGTTTTAGATGGTTCGACTGGTCAAAATGCTTTTGAGCAAGCAAAGCAATTTACCGCTGCAACTGAAGTGACTTCATTAGCTGTAACTAAATTAGACGGAACAGCAAAAGGCGGAGTTGTAATTGGTATTTCTGATCAGTTTCAGATTCCGGTTAAATATATCGGAATTGGTGAAGGAATTGAAGATTTACAAGTCTTTAATAAATACGAATTCGTAGATAGTTTTTTCAAATAATATTTTAGATAATTCAATGAGTTTTTCTTCTTTAAAGAATATAACGCCTGTTACTTTTTATTTCGCAAGCGTTGTATGTTTTGTTTTAGCCAATGTGTTAAAAGGTAAAAGTCTTTCTTTTTACTACATTCTATTGGTTTTAGGTCTAGGTTTATTTTTTGCAGGGATGATTAAAAGAATCCGTACTAAAAAATAAGCATTACCTATGAAATACTATTTTCTTATTATGCTTTTTAGCCTGATTTCTTGTACCAACAGGAATAATGAAAATAGTGTAGAAAAGATACAAAGTCAAAAGGTTATTGTAATTCAGCCTTTAGGTAATTTTGAATTGGAACAGTCCAATAAGGTTCTTTCTGAAATCAAGACTATTAACCCAAATGTAGTTTTGAGAAAAAATATTCCTTTTCCTGAAAAGGCCTATTTTAAGCCCCGAAACCGATATCGCGCTGACAGTATTATTAAAAATCTTAAAAATAACATAGGTAAAGACTCGGTAATTGTTGGATTATCGCATTCTGATATCAGTACCACTAAAAATGGAATTAAAGATTGGGGTATTATGGGATTGGGTTACCGACCTGGAAAAGCTTGTGTTGTTTCTGATTTTAGATTAGATATTAAAAATAAAAATCAACAATTTTATAAATTAGTTTTGCATGAACTTGGCCATACAGCAGGTTTGCCGCACTGTGAAGTTAAAGCTTGTTTAATGAGAGATGCCGAAGGAGGAAATCCACTGGATGAAGAAAAAGATTTTTGCAGGAATTGCAGCGGCTATTTAAAAAGTAAAGGCTGGCAATTGATGTAATTGCTTTTTGCTTATTTCCTGTTAGTGTAATTTCCATGTTGATCCGTCTGAAAATGCTACAAAATAAGCTCGCGCTGAGATAATACTTTTAGATCTGTTGAAAAGCTTCCCCAAAATTGTGATCTGGTTTGCCTGGCGTTTATAGCTAAGTGTGTAGTCCCTTCAGATTTTCCTTTTATAAAAAAGAATTTTCCGCTTGCGGGTTTGTTAAGAGCATTTTCGCAATACCACTCAAATCGGATAGCTCCGATTTTTTTTGCTGACATTCTTGTAAGTCAATTCAATATCCTTATAGTCTGAATATTGGTTTTTTAATAATTTTGAGGAGATGATTTTTGTAGGAAATTCTTTTCAGAATATAGTGTTTAAAAATATTTGCTTTATAGAATCTAATGGTGAAGGATCATTTTGGTGATCAATTTGTTTGTTAAGCTGATTGTAGTTTATTTCCTTCTTCAGGCTAAAATGATCTTTTTTGTTTTTGGTAATACATAAAGTTGTTAATGCTATAACAAGAAAAAGTACTTTTATTTCCATTATTAATTGTCGTTTTTTCCTTCTTTTCTGTATTTTGCTGTTTGTGTGTCTTTTAAGAAGATAAGGAAGTTTAGTTCTATTTGTTAATTGATTTTAATTGTGTATAAATCGGGGTAAAAGTTGTCTTTTTCTTGTTGTTTAATGACTGCTAAAAGGTATTGTAGTATTATAATAAGCTATTGTTTTATAAATTAAAAAGTGTGAGAAAACGCATTTTTTATTTTAAAATGAATTGATAAAAAAAAAGAAGCCGTCTCACAACTCGTGAAACAGCCTCTTTTTCTGTTTTTTACTAGGACTCCTATCGGAGCGCAGGTCTCAAATTTACAATCCTCAAAAACTTGTTTTAGTTTTGAGACTTCCTCTTTTTTAGCATTTTAAGCGGGTGTTATTTATGTAATATCTTTTACCGTGCCTGAAGTATTAGTTACTGATACAAGGCGGTAATTTTCTTCCATAAAGTTTCATCAAAATCAGATAATGCTAAGTTTTCTCCGTCAGCTGCATCTCCCATTCTGATGATGACCATATTTTTGCTGGGTACAACATATATTTTTTGATCATTTTTGCCTAAAGCCATAAATGTATCATTTGGTGCGGTTGGAATCACGCTTCCTGGAAAAGTAAGTTGTGATTGTGGTAAATGATAAGAAGTTTTCCCGTTTAACCACCATAAATAACCATAACCTAAATTAATATTTTGTGAAGTTGTAGTGGCTTCGTTAAAATAGGTTTCGTTTAAAATTTGATTACTTTCCCATTTTCCTTTATTGAGCATTAATAGACCGAAACGTGCCATGCTTCTGGAGTTGCTGGTATAAACGCTGTTTACACCAAGTTGTACCCAATTACCATTCATTCCTATTTTGTCTCTTAATTTGGTGTTGAAGTAATTCTCCCAGGTTTGACCGCTTGCTTTTGCGACGACATCCTGTAATTTTACGTACACATTATGATAGGCCCAGCGTGTTCCTGCATCGGCTTTGTAGATAAGGTTGACTGGCTCTACATCATCTGTGCTGTCATCTAATCCGGATGTCATTGTTAATAAATGTTTGCAGGTAATAAGGTTTTCTTTTGCAAGTGTTTCACTTGTCCAGCCCATTCCGATATATTGTGAGACTTTATTATTAATATTCAGTAAACCTTCTTGTTGTGCAATTCCTGTCATGGTTGAAGTCAATGTTTTACCCGCACTTGCCCAATACCAATTTTTCGTTGCATCATGTTGATTGAAATAGTTTTCTAAAACGATTCGACCATTCACAAGGATAATAAAAGATTTAGAATTTTTCAGTTCGAGATAATCTAAAAGTGGCTGAACTGCATTTTGATTCCATTTTAGATCGGAGATTGATACCGTTTCCCAAGTATTTCCTGTTAAGGGTGGAAAATACATACTTTGTGTTGGAGTAGGTGTCGAATTATTATCTTCTTTGCTGCAGCTTGCACACAATAAGAGAATCAGGATTTTACAAATGTTTTTGATCATGGTTTTTTGGTGTTGGTTAGGGGTTTGACCAAAAATATGTAAAATAGTTTAATGGGTTTTGTGTTTTTTTATTTCTTTTGAATGATATAAAGTTAACTTTGTAGTTCACGAAATTTCTCTTGAAAATAGGTGCCCTAGCCCTGATGGGAGGGAAAATCCTTTTTGTGGTGGGGTTCACCACAAAAAATTGGAAGGACAGCAGGAAATAGCTCCTTATAAATAGTATTATATGAAAAACATTTTTATGATTTTGATTTTGTCGCTTTTGTTTGTAAGCTGCAAAGAGCAAATTAAACCGGAAGATATTGTTAAATTGAATGGTTATTGGGAAATTGAAAAAGTAGTTTTTGAGGAAGGAGAAGTAAAAGATTACGGAATGAATGAGAACTTTGATTTTTTTCAGATTAAAGGAACTAAAGGAACCAGAACAAAGGTTATGGCACAGCTTGACGGTACTTTTTTGACCACAAATACATTCGAAAATGTTTCGGTTCGATTTACGGATAAAGGAACTTTTTTGGATTATAAAACAGATTATGCGAAGTGGAGCGAGGAATTAATTTCAGTTTCAGACAAAGAGTTTGTTGTTAAAAACGAGCAACAAAAGGAATATCATTATAAAAAAGCAGCACCACTAAATATTTTAAAAGATGGCAAAGAGACTAAATAGTCAGAGTACGATTGGGGATGTTTTGAACCAGATTATTCAGGTGAATAAATTACAGCCTGGTATGGATCAGATTGATGTAAAAGAAGCGTGGAGACAGCTGATGGGGAATGGTGTAAACACGTATACTAAGAACGTTGTTTTGAAGGGAAGTACGCTTTATGTTGAACTTGGATCTGCTGTTTTAAGAGAAGAATTAAGTCACGGAAAATCTAAAATTGTTAAAATGATTAATGAGGAGCTGGGGCGTGAAGTGGTGAAGGATGTTGTTTTGAGGTAATCAATTTTGTGTTATTATGAGTGTAAAGTCTAAATTTAATTTTCTTGCCATTTTTCTAATTTCTTTTATTACTGTATTACCACTTTTAGTTGTTTATCTTGCAGCTATTTCTTCTGAAACAAGTATGATTTTACCTTTTATGTTATTGGGTTTTATTGTCTTTTTTTGGCTGACAGTCTTTAGGACCAGAGCGCATAAGGTTGAAATTGATGGTAATACTATAATTGTAAAACATTATTTTGGAGTAGGAAAGTCCGAAAGTTATGATTTTAGCACGTTAGATGGTTTTATAATATTATTTGAATCAGCAAAGGGAAGTGTTTATGAATCTCTTTTTATTCTTAAAAATGGAAAAAGGGTAGGTAGTATTTCTAGTTTTTATCATAGTAATTTTGATCAGTTAAAGTCAATTTTGAAAGATAAACTAATCGATCTGGGAGTAAAAGAATCTACTTTTACAGAAGAAAGTTCTGAATTATTTAAGTAAATTGGAAATAAAAAAATCCTGTTTGTTTTACAAACAGGATTTTTTTATGTGTTTCTGTGACTAAAAACTGTCACTGAGATGGAGGCTAAAATTAGAATTGCTCTCTTCCAGCAAAGTGGAAAGCACCTTCGATAGCAGCGTTTTCGTCACTATCAGAACCGTGAACTGCATTTTCTCCAATAGAAGTTGCGTATGCTTTACGAATAGTTCCTTCAGCAGCTTCAGCTGGATTTGTAGCTCCAATTAAAGTTCTGAAATCTTCTACTGCGTTATCTTTTTCTAAAATAGCAGCAACAATTGGTCCGCGTGACATAAATTCAACTAATTCTCCGTAGAAAGGTCTTGCAGCGTGTACAGCATAAAATGCCTGAGCGTCAGCTACAGTTAATTGAGTTAATTTTAATGAAACGATTTTGAAACCTCCGTTAGTAATCATTGCTAAGATGTTCCCGATGTGTCCGTTTGCAACAGCATCTGGTTTAATCATTGTAAAAGTTCTATTTGTTGCCATTTTATTGCTTATTTTTAATTTTGTGCAAAAGTATACTTTTTTTATGAATTGATTTTAATAAATTCATAATTAAAACATCGTGAAATGATGTTATGGCAAAGAAAATTGTAAAAAGTCAGTGGTAAGTTGTAAAATATTGATATAGTGGGTATTATTTTAAATGAAAAGACGCACTGCTGTGCGTCTCTACTTATTATATCGTATGTGGGCAAATGATTTTTTAAACTTTGAAAATCAATTTCTTTTTGTAGAATATCCACAATATAAAGGTCCAGATTGCAACATAAACCAGTGCCCCGGTTAAAGAAGCGGTCATTGGATTGCTGAAAAATGGTACAATTCCGAAGCTGTATAAATAATTCAAAAGATTGATTTTTTCTGATGGACTATGAGGATTTTGGAATTCGATCATCACTAATGCCTGCGGAATAATTTGCGAGGCAAAAAAGACAATCATTGGGTTTACTCCCCAGATTAAAAAAAGTTTGAACCCTTTTTTATAATCGGCTATGTCAATTACATAATATAATATTGCTAAAAATGTAGTCGCTAAACCAGTAGTGTACAAAACGTAACTGCTTGTCCAAAGTGATTTGTTAATTGGGAAAACAATATTCCAAAGTAATCCGCCAATAATAAGTGCCACGCCTATCGTAGCCATATTTTGAGCTTTTTTGGTTTTACCTATTTCGCGTAATAATATCTGACCAATTAATAAACCGATAATTCCGTTTACAATTGACGGAATAGTACTTAAAATACCTTCAGGATCCCAAGTCACAGTTCCGTGATACATATGCCCTTTTAATAAAATGCTGTCTAACCAAGATGCTAAATTAGTTCCTTTTTCAAGATTTGCAGCTCCAATTCCGGGAACCGGAATTAAGGTCATTACTGCCCAATAACCCAACAACAAAACAACTCCCGTTATGATTTGTATTTTTTGAGTGGTTTTTAAATATAAAAGGGAAACTACAAAATATACAATTGCAATTCGTTGCAAAACTCCCGGAAGACGTACATCGTGATAGGCTTCGATACCGCTATAAGCTAAAACGATATACATAATTAGAATTGAAAAGGCCAGAATGTTTTTGACTTTCGAACTAAAACTACCCATTAAGGCATAACCAACAGCAATAGTAATAGCTAAACGACCAACTAAAAGCGGAATTCCATCAAGACTGAAAAGCTGTATTTTGGCAAAGAAATTAAAAAATATTCCAAGGCAGAGCATTCGTAAGGAACGAACCAGTATTTTATTGAAAGTGGTTCCGTCATAAATTTTATCCGGCATTGCCAAAGGAACGGCAACTCCCATAATAAAGATAAAAAACGGAAATACTAAATCGGTTGGCGTGCAGCCGTGCCATTCGGCATGTAAAAGTGGTGGGAAAACATTGCCCCAATCTCCGGGGTTGTTTACAATAGTCATTAATAAAATAGTTAATCCTCTGAAGACATCTAGTGAAATCAAGCGCTCTCTGGTCATAGTTTTTGGTAATAGATTAATTTTTGTTTTTTAAAAGTTACTATTTGGTTTAGAGAGGCAATAACTTCAGAAGAGGTGGTTATTTATTCTGATGATTATTACTTTATTGTTTATTCGTATTTATATCGTTATAATATTAAAGTTCGTTTCTAATGGTTTTAATTTTTGAATTAAAAGAGGAATTAATTGTTCTCCTTTTTCTAGATAAAACTCCGAAAAATTAGTCTGACGTTCCTGTAAACTTTGATTTGGGAAAAGTTCACATTGTAGATCAATAACACGCTGTAATTCGTTGTCCAGTTTTCGTTTTTGTGCTTTCAATAATCTTTTTTCAAGATTTTCTAATCCTTTTTTCTGTTTTACTTCCTGCGCTTTTACAGCTCCGGTAAATGATTTATCCGTTTGTTGCGCGAGTTGATAAAGATATTCAAATTGCTTTTCTAATGTTTCTTTTTGAGGAGTTAAATCAATTGAAAAAGCAGATAATTTATGCGTAATTGCATTCACTAAATTCGCAGGTTTTGTAAATAAATCGGCCCAGCTTAATTCTAATTTATCAGCTTTTTTGGCTTGTTTTTCCGTGTTCAAAAGCACTGAATTACGAACTAAAAGCATAGGAAAAGTAATGTTTACAGCTTCAAAAAATGATTTTAATTCCAGCCAATACGCAATTTCTCCGCCTCCGCCAATGTAACATAAATTAGGCAGAATGATTTCCTGATACAATGGACGCATAATTACATTTGGACTGAATTTCTCCGGATTACTTTCTAATAATTTGAAAATTTCTTCTTTAGAAAAAGAGATTTTAGTATTGTTTACGTAGTATTTATCATTTTCAAAAATGATTCTTTCTCTCAAATCATCTTCGATATAAAACAAATTGATTTCGCGTGGATTTACCTGAACGGTGTAATCTCTAAATTTTGAAATGGTTTCCTGGACAGCTTTGAATGAAGTTTGTTGTTCTAATTCTTCTTTTACAAAAGGAATAAAAGCACGTTTTAAATCGGCGTCATCAGCATCTAAAATAACTAAGCCATAATTAGCAAATAATTTATCAGCTAAAAAACGAGTAGCATCTCCTAAATTTTCGTGTTTTAAATAGGCTTCTTCAAATAGGTTTTTAAGAACATTCGCGTTTGTGCTGGATCCTAATTCCAGAGAATAAATTTCGAAAAATTCAGCTAATCCTTCTGTTGAAAGTCTGCCAACCGGACCTGTACTTTCTTTGTTCCAGCGAAATTTCTTCCCCTTGAAATTAAAATAATTTATTTCTTCAAAATCGTGATCCTCGGTTGCCATCCAATAAATGGGAACAAAATTATGCGTTGGATATTTCGACTTTAATTCTTTCGTCAAATTAATAGTAGAAATGATTTTATATAAGAAATAAAGAGGGCCGCTAAATAAGTTTAACTGATGCCCAGTAGTGATGGTAAAAGTATTTTGATGTGCTAATAGCTCGATATTTTGCTTAGTTGCATCTGATATTTCGATATTTTGATATTGCTTTTTTAGTGTTTCGACTAAAGGAATTCGATTTGCATTGTCAAAATTGGCCTGTTTTTCAGTTATTTGTTTTTCAAAATTTTCCAGTGTTGGAAAATGATTGTAAAAGGAGTTTAATTCGGGTTTTTGATCTAAATAATCTTGTATCAATTTAGAGAAATATCCTGAGTTTTGGTAGCTGATACAGTCGGTGGGCATAATTTTCGATTTATTTTTGATAGCTGTAAATTTAATGAAAATATGTACTTAAAAGTGTTTTTAACGAATGCTTAAGATTTGATTTTTAGTTTTTAATTTAAAATATTTGTAATCAGAGTTTTAAGTTAGGTTTTGAACCTGGATGTGTGCAAGATTATTTAGCAGGTATTAAAACAACAGATTTGATTTTTTTGTTAAAATTCTGAGAGTAATAGTAAACTGTTGTTTGTAAATGTGTGTTTTTAATAATGAAACTATATTTTTGCAGATAAATGTTTTGTGTAAGTAACGAGTCAATTCATTTTTACACTAGAATTTTAAAAAAAAACTATATCAACCACAATGAAAAATAACCCAAATCAGGAGAACTCTCTTCGACATGTTCTTTTTGGTTCGTTAATTGGAACCACAATTGAATTTTTTGATTTTTATATCTATGCCAATGCCGCTGTATTGGTTTTTCCACAACTATTTTTTCCCGGAGCTAGTAGTACAAATTCCACATTGGAATCTTTGGCTACATTTTCGATAGCCTTTCTTGCCAGACCTTTGGGGTCAGCTGTGTTTGGTCATTATGGAGATAAAATTGGTCGTAAAGTCACATTAGTTGTGGCATTATTAACGATGGGATTATCCACAATTGCAATTGGTTTTTTACCTGGATATGCCAGTATCGGAATCGCTGCACCCATTTTATTGATGTTATGCCGATTTGGACAAGGAGTTGGTCTAGGAGGAGAGTGGGGAGGAGCTGTTTTATTGGCAATTGAAAATGCACCACCACATAAACGTGCCTGGTACGGAATGTTTCCGCAATTGGGAGCGCCAATCGGATTGTTACTTTCCGGGGGTACTTTTTTAATATTAACTGATAGTATGACCAGTGAAGCCTTTATGGATTATGGATGGAGAATTCCATTTATAGCAAGTTCTCTTTTGGTTGTTGTTGGATTTTATATTCGTCTAAAAATTAGTGAAACTCCTGCTTTCGAAAATTCTAAAGAAGAACAGAAAGAAGTTAGAATTCCGTTTTTAACTTTGTTGAAATCATACAAAAATCAATTAATTTTCGGGACATTATCAGCTGTAACTACCTTTTTGGTTTTTTATTTAATGACTGTTTTTACATTGAGTTGGGCGACTTCTGACTTAGGTTTTACTAAAAGAGATGCTTTGTTAATCCAGTTACTTTCAGTACTGTTTTTTGCCTTTTTTATTCCAATTTCAGCTTTGGTTGCAGATAAAATCGGTCGTCGAAAAATATTAATTATCACTACCGCTGCCATTGCTATCTTTGGATTTTTCTTTTCGTACTTTCTTAATTCAGGAAATGCAGTTTTGGTAACCGCTTTTGTTTGTATGGGAATGTCTTTGATGGGATTCACTTATGGGCCATTAGGAACTTTCTTGTCTGAGTTGTTTCCTACCACAGTTCGTTATTCAGGTGCTTCTTTGACTTTTAATTTAGCAGGAATTTTAGGTGCGGCATTTGCACCAATGATCGCAATCTGGCTTGCTAGTACATACGGATTAAGTCATGTAGGCTTTTATTTAACTGCCGCTGCTTTAATTTCACTAGTTTCGTTTTTAGTGATTTCTAAGAAAGTACATCAGTTTTAAAAATAGATTCTTAAACCCTTATAAAATGGGCAACAATTTAAATTGTTGCCCATTTTTTTTGTGGATCGAAAAAGTATTTAGATATTTGTCTAAATATATAAATGATGAACGATATTTTTAAAGCATTAAATGACGCCACCCGAAGAGAGATTCTGGAGCTTTTAAAAGAGAAGGACTTATCTGCCGGAGAAATTGCTGATGCTTTTAATATTTCCAAACCAAGTATCTCGCATCACTTAGATATTTTAAAACGTGCCGATTTAATTACTTCTGAAAAAAATGGGCAATTCATCATTTACTCCATTAATACCACCATTATGGAAGATGTTTTGCAATGGATACTAACCTTTAAAAAATAAAAAATGAATTTAGAATTGAAAAAAGAACTTCCACTAATTGGAATTGTTCTTACTCCTTTTGTCTATTTAGCTATTATTTGGAACAATCTTCCTGAAAAAGTTCCCGTACATTGGAATTATAAGGGAGAAATTGATAGGTGGGGAGATAAGTTTTCGCTTATTACCATATTATTTTTATTGCCAGTTTTAATATATGTGCTAATGACTTTTATTCCAAGAATAGATCCTAAGAACAGGATTTCTTTAATGGGAGGAAAATTTTACCAATTGAAATTTATTTTAGTTCTTTTCATGTCTCTGATTGCTTTGCTCATTCTTTATACTACCAAAGAAAGGTCAATAAATAATCCGAATCTGGTTTTTGCATTAATGGGTACTTTCTTTGTGATTCTGGGGAATTATTTTAAAGTAATTCAACCAAATTATTTTCTTGGAATACGTACACCCTGGACGTTGGAAAATAGTGAAGTATGGAAAGCCACACATTTATTTGCTGGTAAGCTTTGGGTTGTTGGAGGATTACTTCTGCTATTGGGAGGATTGCTTATGAGTACGACATTTGCTAATGCTTTTGTTTTTGTTATAATTATTATGGTACTTTTTCCTGTACTTTATTCTTTTATCAAGTTTAAAGAAATTCAAAAAAGAGATAAAAAATCAATTTAATTTTATTCCATAATTTTTAAATCAAATGAAAAAAGCAATACTTATAATAATAACAATTTTAACATCTTCTTTCGTGATAGGGCAAGAAATTGCAGGACAATGGAATGGTCTTTTAAAAGTTCCAGGTGCTCAGTTAAGAATTGTAGCCAATATTGGTAAAACGGAAACGGGATATGTTTCTACTATGGATAGTCCAGATCAAAAGGCGAAGGGAATTCCTGTTGCCACAACAACTTTTGAAAATTCTATTTTAAAATTAGAAATTCCTGCAATTAATGGTTCATATACAGGGATATTAAATAAAGACAATATCATTGTTGGAAAACTTACTCAAAATGGACAATCTTTTGACGTGAATTTATCCAAAGAAAATATTTCAGAACAAGTTTATGCAAGACCTCAGGAACCTAAAAAACCATATCCGTATTATACTGAAGATGTAAAATTTGTCAATAAAACGGCTAATATTACTTTGGCTGGAACATTATCACTCCCTAAAAAAGAAGGAAATTTTACGGCTGTAATATTAATTACAGGGAGCAGTGCGCAAAATAGAGACGAAGAAGTGCTGGGACATAAGCCCTTTTTAGTTTTATCTGATTATTTGACTAAAAAAGGAATTGCAGTTTTGCGTTTGGATGATCGTGGAGTAGGCGAATCTACAGGTGATTTTAGTGCATCAACCACCTTAGATTTTGCTAGTGATATACAAGCGGGAGTAGATTATTTAAAAACACGAAATGAAATCAATAAAAAGAAAATTGGACTAATTGGTCATAGCGAAGGTGGTTTAATAGCTCCAATAGTTGCTGGAAACTCAAAGGATATTAATTTTATTATTTTACTGGCCGGACCAGGACTTCGTGGCGATAAAATATTGCTTTTGCAAAATGAATTGATAAAAAGACAAAGCGGAATGCCTGAAGTTGAAATTCAAAAAGAGAAAGAAATCTTTAAAGGTGCCTACGATCTTATTATTGCCTCTACTGTAAATGATGGAAACTTAAAAAATAATATCAGTAGTTATTTAAAAACACAATATAATGATCCTTCAAAGGATACTGATGTGGAATTACTTACAGCACAGGTTACAAATACGTGGTGGTATAATTTTATAAAACTGGATCCGGTTCCCTTTTTGGAAAAGGTAAAATGCCCTGTTTTAGCATTGAATGGAAGCAAAGATTTACAAGTTCCTGCTGAAGTTAATCTGGAGGCTATTAAAAAGACACTTCTAGATAGTGGCAATAAAAAAGTAACCACAAAAGTATTGCCTAATTTGAATCACCTATTTCAGGAATGTCAAACAGGTTTACCAACTGAATATAAAACAATTGAACAGACATTTTCTCCAATTGCATTAGAAGAAATTTCAAATTGGCTATTGGTTCAAACGAAGTAAAAGTAACAATAAGAACGCCCTTAGTTTTAAGGGCGTTTTTATTTATATATTCTTATCGTTTCAAACTAAAATGTCCTCTAAATTCAGTTCCGTTTAATCTTGTAACGGTAAACCAATAATCTGCCGCTGGTTCTTGAGATCCTAAATAATTTCCGTTCCAAGCCGTATCCTTATGAAGTTCTTTAATGAATTTTCCGTAGCGATCAAATATTCGAATTCCTGTATTAGGGGCTAAATAAGCAAAATCTATAGTCCAGGTGTCGTGAAATGTATCATTGTTAGGGGTGAAGTATTTTGGGTAAGGAAGTTCATCTACAAAATTAATGCAGTCCCCAGTTGTCGCTTCAAGAATTTGAATTGTAATCGGAATTCTATCGCTTTCGCAACTGTTTATTGTTTGAGAAGCATAATAAGTGATTCCGTTTTCAAGCAGAGTGGATTCAGATAAACTAACATCAGAAGAAACACTTTCGAACCACTTTATATTTTCTCCGGTAATAGCAATGTCATCTATTGTCGTCTTTTTTTGAATACAGAACCTTTGTGATGAAGCAGCACCTGGAGGTTGGGTGTCTTGTATTTTTACTGTTACAGCCAGTCTTTTACTTTCGCAGTTGTTTTCTGTTTGTGTAGCGTAATAAGTGGCGTTTTGCAATAAAGTTGTTTCAGGAAGAGTAGATCCATTTACTGCGGAATCGTACCATTTAAGATTAGTTCCAATAATACCAATAGAAGCAAGTGTTGCGTTTTCATCAATACAAAATTGTTTAGAAGTACTTCCCGTTGGTAATGCCGTATCATAAACGCGAACCAAAATTGGAGTTCTGTCGCTTTCACATCCTACAGTTTGCGAGACATAGTATGTTTTATTGTCTTGTAGTAAAGTAGTATTAGGCAAAACAGCAGCAGAAAAACTGGTATCGTACCATTTTAGATTCTGTCCTGTTATTTGAATGTTGTTTAGTGTTGCGTTCTCAGTTTTACAGAATTCTGTTTGTCCAGATAATAAAGGGGCAGATGGTGTATTGACAATTGAAACAGTTATTCCAAATCTCGGGCTTTCGCAAGTATTGACAGTTTGCGAAGCATAATAGGTTTTTCCATCAGCTAGAGTTGTAGTTTCTGCTAACAAAGAACTTCCATTTGAGGCATCATACCATTTTATTGAGTTTCCTGTAATATCGAGGTTTGCAATTGTTGGATTTTGTGCTGAACAAAAGGGTTGATTAGCATTTCCTGTTGGAGGAGGTGTATTTTGAATGTTTATTGTTACAGGAGTTCTTTCGCTTTCGCAGCCGTTTATAGTTTGTGTGGCATAATAAGTTATTCCGTTTTGCAAAATTGTTGTATTTGCTAACAAGTTTCCAGCTGTTTGAGTATTGTACCATTTTATATTTTGCCCATTGATTTCAATATCAGCTAAAGTCGCATTTTGTTGAATGCAGAAGGCTTGAGGAGAAGTATGTATTGGCTTTTCAGTATTTAAAAGATTCGCAAATACAGCTATTCTTTCACTTTCACAACCGTTTGAGCTTTGTGATACATAATATAAAATACCAGTTTCTAAAGGCGTTGTTACCGGAATAGAATTCCCTCCAACAAGATTATTGTACCACTTAATGTTGTTTCCAGTAACTTCTAAATTGGCTAAGGTTGGATTTACAGTATTACATAAATTTTGGGGTGAAACTACTGTAGGAGAAGCCGTTATTTTTAGTGTGATTGTGACAGAAGATTTTGGTCCTTCACAATTCCCCGCTGTATTCATGGCATAATAAGTTTTTCCTTCAATTAATGGAGTATTTAATGGAAGTTCAATGTTGGAGGTTTCTGAATTAAACCATTTTATGCCATATCCTGTGACTATTATATCACTTAATATAGGATTCTGTTTAGAGCAAATAGTTTGCGTAGCTGATTCAAATTTTGGAGGTATGTCGTCAATATAAGTGGCGGTAATATCTTTTCTCCCATCCCAATAATAACCAAAAAAGTAGGCATTTGGAACATTGATGCATTTTAAATCCGGATTATTTATCCAGCTGTTATAATCACCCCACCAGGTCCAACTTACATTACTTCTAAGGTCCAATGTGGTTAATTGATTATTATTACATCGTAGCAGGCCTAAATTGTTGTTTTTGGAAACATCTATACTTTTTATTTCATTGTACTCGCAGTTTAAAAAATTTAAATCAGGATTCGATGATGTTTCCAGAGCAGTCAAATTATTATTATTGCATATTACAGAATATAATTTTGAGTTTTTAGAAATATTTAAATTAGTTAGCTGATTATAGGAACAATGAATGTCATAAAGTACGGGATTGTTAGAGAAGTCTAAACTAACTAAATTATTTTTTAAGCATCGAACATACTCTAATTTAGTATTAGTGCTGAAATCTAGACTACTCAAATTATTCTCTTCGCAGGAAAATGATTTAAGATTTGTATTTTTTGAGATATTTAAACTTGAAAGTTTATTTATTCCACAAGTAAAAATAGATAGCGAAGTGTTTTTTGTAACATCTATAACAGTCAATTGATTGTCGCCACAACTTAACAAGTTTAAGTTTAATGCATTAGAAACATCTAAAGTTGTTAATAAATTAGTACTTACTGATACTGTTTCTAATAAAGTACATTTAGAGATATCCACACTAGTTAATGAATTGTAGTTAGCCCATAATGTTTTTAAAGCAGTATTTTTTGTAAGATCTAAACTAGGTATAGAATTAAAAGAACAATTTAATTCGACTAAAGCTATGTTCTTAGAAACATCTAAACTTGTTAATCTATTAGATGAGCAAGTTAATTTAGTCAAAGCTACATTTTTTGAAATGTCTATGCTTGTTAAAAAACTGCTGTCAGAGCAATTTAATTCAGTTAATGCAGTAAAATCTTCAATTCCTTTCAGGCTTGCAATAAAATTTTGGGCGCCATTAGATGAAAAATCTAATTTTGTAATTTTATTTATATTTGAAGTAAATACTTTTCCGTCGACTTCACCACTATCATAACCTCTGCTGATTAAGTACCATTCAAAATTTTGATCAGGAATTAAAGTATACTGCGAATAGGATAAAGTCGATATAAAAAGAAATAACAAAAGTAATTTAAGCTTCATTTGAAAAATTTGGATTGCCACAAATGTAATTAAATATCTACAAAATAAAACTAAAATCAAGATTCGAATCTTTTCCTAGAAAGTCCCTAAATATCCCTTATTTTTGCAAAAACATTTCCTTTGAAAACAAAGCTTTTTATTATTACACCTCCTTTTACACAACTGAATACGCCGTATCCGGCAACAGCTTATATAAAAGGATTTCTAAAGACAAAAAATATCGAATCTGCTCAGGCTGATTTGGGTATTGACGTGATTTTGGAATTGTTTTCGAAGAAAGGTTTGATTGATTTGTTTCAGGTTTCAAATTCAAAGTTTCACGTT
This sequence comes from Flavobacterium sp. LAR06, assembly GCF_041946075.1. Lineage (NCBI taxonomy): Bacteria > Pseudomonadati > Bacteroidota > Flavobacteriia > Flavobacteriales > Flavobacteriaceae > Flavobacterium > Flavobacterium sp. LAR06. The sequence goes on from NZ_JAUTYT010000006.1 coordinate 119,518, forward strand.
GCAGGATGTGAAATCTCGGATAATTCAAAACGTATTTTTGCTTTACAAGATGAATACATCAAAACCATTGATGCCGTAATTCAGTTTTTGCAGGGAAAAAATCCAACCTTGGCACTGCAGATTTGTCAGGAAGATTTTCTACCAGAAGCTTCTCGTTTTGCTCAGTTAGAAGAATTAGATTGGGCTTTCGGAACAATGGGAACTCAGGATAAAGCAAAACATTTGGCAACTTTATATCTCGAAGATATTTCAGATTTTATTGTAGAATGTGTCGATGAAAATTTTGGCTTTAGCCGATATGCCGAACGTTTAGGCCGAAGTGCGAATTCTTTTGATGAACTTTACGAAGCTTTACAGCAAGAACCAACGTATATTGATTCGATTTTAATTTCGCTTTTGAAAGCTAAAATTGAAGCTGTAAAACCAACTTTCTTTTTAATTTCCGTTCCCTTTCCTGGGAATTTATATAGTGCGTTTCGATCTGCACAATGGGTAAAGCAAAATCATCCTGAAATTAAGATTTCAATGGGAGGCGGTTTTCCAAATACCGAATTACGTTCCCTTTCTGATAAACGTGTTTTTGAATTCTTCGATTTTATCACTTTGGATGACGGAGAAGTTCCAATAGAGGAACTTATAAATTCTGTCACTTCGAACGAAGCTGAGAAGCATTATAAAAGAACTTTTTTATTAGAAAATGGAGAAGTGGTCTACAAAAACAATTCGCTAAAACACGATTACAAACAGGCATTTGTCGGAACTCCTGATTATTCTGATTTGCCTTTGGATAAATACATTTCAGTTATTGAAATCGTAAATCCAATGCACAGAATGTGGAGCGACGGGCGTTGGAACAAACTCACAATGGCGCACGGCTGTTATTGGGGAAAATGTACTTTTTGTGATATTTCATTAGATTATATAAAGGTTTACGAACCTGTTGCCGCCAATTTGCTGTGTGACAGAATGGAAGAAATGATGCTGCAAACAGGTCAAAATGGTTTTCATTTTGTAGATGAAGCAGCACCGCCAGCTTTAATGCGCGCTTTGGCATTAGAAATTTTACGCAGAAAATTAGCGGTAACCTGGTGGACGAACATTCGTTTTGAAAAAAGCTTTTCTAAGGATTTATGTTTGCTTTTAAAAGCTTCTGGATGTATTGCCGTTTCAGGAGGTTTAGAAGTTGCTTCTGATAGATTATTGAAACTTATTGATAAAGGTGTTACGGTTGAACAGGTAGCAAAAGTAACCCGCAATTTTACCGAAGCTGGAATCATGGTACATGCGTATTTAATGTACGGATATCCAACACAAACCATTCAGGAAACGGTTGACAGTCTCGAAATGGTGCGTCAATTGTTTGAAGCCGGAATTCTACAATCTGGTTTTTGGCATCAATTTGCGATGACAGCTCACAGTCCGGTTGGATTGTATCCGGAGAAATTTGGCGTGACAAAAGCAACAGAAGTTATTGGCACTTTCGCCAATAATGATATCGATTATACAGATTCAACAGGAATCAATCACGATAAATTCAGTTTCGGATTAAAGAAATCACTTTTTAATTTCATGCACGGAATCTGTTTTGACTACGAACTGCAAGATTGGTTTGATTTTAAAATTCCAAAAACTAAGATTGATCCCGATTTTATTTTTAATGCCCTCGAAGAAGGAAATGATTTCAATACAAAACCAAATGCAAAAGTAGTTTGGCTCGGTGGGAAACCTTCAGTAGAACATTTCACAAAATCAAAAAAAGGAAATTCCTGGGAAATGATGAGTTTTACTTTTCATGATAAAAAGGAAAGTTTCAACCTTCAGACCAATAAAAATGAAGGCGAATGGTTAGTTGAAATTTTGAGTAAAATCTCGATTTCAAATGCTAAGAATTATACTTTTCAGGAAATAAAAGCAGATTTCGAAGCGCATTTAGACGATTTCGAATTGTTTTGGTATTCAAAGCCAGTTAATACTTTGCGAGAGTTTGGGTTGTTGGTTTTGTAGTTTTTTTAAATAGATTTTCTAGTGTTTAGTTACCCAATAATGAAAGTCTCTTTCTAAATCATAAGCCATTCTATTTACACTTCTTCTTATTATAAAATAAGGAACTCCTATCATTAGTGACATATGAATTAAAAGAAATGGAGCCATAAAGAAGGAAACAGTATTTTCACCATTAAAAACCATGCTTATAAAGAAAATCGAATAAAAAAGAATCGCAATAACTATAAATACAATCATTCTTTTTCTAAAACAAGAAATTTCAGCGTTTATAATTAATTGATCATTTTCCTCTGTTAGTTCTCCTGTAACTTTAGCAAAAGAATAATTCGTATCGAATAGTTTTTTCCTCTTTTTTATTTCGAAGATATAATTACCGATATAGCCTTTGTATTCATTTATACTAGATTGAAAAACTTCAAATGGTTCGTAATCTAAATTAGATTCATCTACATTAATTCTGAATTTTTGGATAAAATCCATTTTTGAAACGGGTAATTGTATGACAATGTCTTTGGTAAGGTTTATTTTTCTCAGAAAATCACTCATGTATTTTAGTTTGATTTGAAAACCAAATATAATATTAATTATGAAACAGGAATAGTTACTGGAATTATTTAAAAGTGTTCCAAAAGCTTAAAAAAATCAATACTCCACAAAAGTCCCATCAGCAGGAACCGCCGTTTTAGACAAAAGATCGTTTTCAGATAAAGCAGTTTTCAATTGCTCTCTCGTCGTAGGACAATGATTTAAAGCTTCTAAATGATTCGCGAAAACTTTTCCAGGTGCCAATGCCGTAAACTTCAAAATATCGTTCATTCGCATTAATAAAGGTTGGCCAATATCTAATCTAGCCGTTCCACAGGCAACCGTTGAAATATCTGGCTTGAATTCAATCAAAACTTTTTGTACGTGTTCTGTGAAAACGGTGTCTGAACTTACATAAATAGATTTTTCATTAGCTAATTCAATAAAAAAGCCCATTACATTTCCCATTAATTTAGCGATAAATCCATAACCATGAATGGCTGGGATTCCTGTTATTTTTCCGTCCAGAAAAGGTTGTGGCTCCCAATACTTTAAAGTTTGAGTAATATTTAAACCTCTTTTGATTAATTCTTTTTCAATTTTCACACTGCAGATTACCGGAATGCTTTTGCGTCTTAAAAAAACTTCTCCAGCTTTGTCAATATGGTCCGGATGTAAATGTGTGATAAGGCAATGCGTTACTTTGCTCAAAATTTCCCGACTGTTTTTTGGCAAAGAAACCAAAGGATTTCGATGAGGGCTATAACGAAAGAGGGTAAAGGGCGGAATCGTTTTTCTTTTTCCTAGCATCGGGTCAACTAAAATCACATGTTGCTCCGTTTCAATAACTAAAGTAGCGTTACGTAAATGATGTAATTTCATATCAGGGAAAATTAGAACTTAAAAATACAAAGATTTTTCAAATTTAATTTACAGATTTTTCTTTATTTTTAACAGAATTGTTATTATTTAAGATGGAAACTTTATAACGCTTTTAATGTAGTTACACAATAGAAAATCGAAACCCAATTCCGTGTAGGTTTTCTATTGAAATTCCGTTTTCATTGGCCAGGATTTTGCGCAGTCGCGAAATAAAAACGTCCAGACTTCTACCCATAAAGTAATCATCAGTTCCCCATAGAGAGGTCAAAATTTGTTCTCTTTTTAAAACCGAATTTTTATTATCTAGAAATAATTTTAGCAATTCAGCTTCGCGTTGGGTCAGGCCAATTTTTTCATTTTCATTAAAAAGGATGAAGTTTTTAGTATCAAACTGGTATTTTCCAATTTCATAAACCGCTTTTTCAACCGGAATGTTTTTCTGCGAACGTTTTAAAAATATTTCAATTTTCAAAAGCAACTCTTCAATACTAAAAGGCTTTACCAAATAGTCATCAGCACCCAGACGCAAACCTTTAATGCGGTCTTCTTTTAAAGTTTTGGCCGAGAGAAAAATAATCGGAATGTCTGTATTGGCTTTTCTAATTTCAGTTGCCAATTCAAAACCGTCCATTTTGGGCATCATAATATCGAAAATACAAATGTCGAAATTTTCTTTTTTAAAGGTTTCCAGACCCAGTTTTCCATCAGGACAATGAATAACTTCGTAGTTATTTTGCTCCAGATTGTCTTTGGTTAAAAACGCTAAGGTTTCATCGTCTTCTGTATAAAGTATTCTGAATTGTTTCATTTTTTATAAGCAATTGACAAAGTTATAGTGATGCCTTTTTCGGAGTTATTTTCGGCTTTTATTTTCCAGTTTTGAAGATTGCAGATTTCTTTGACGTAATATAATCCAAGTCCAAAACCATTTACTTCATTACTTTTTTCATTTTGAGCGCGATAAAACTTATCAAAGATAAGAGAAATGTTTTTAGGAGAAATTCCGATTCCGTTATCAATAAATGCTAATTTCAAAATTTGATTCTCTAATGAAATCCGAATTGTAATATCCGGTTTTTCAGAGCAATATTTTACAGCATTATCAAGCAAATTGTAAACTAAATTGCTAAAATGAAAAACATCTGTTTCAACATAATATTCTGCTGAAGCACTATCAATTTTAATTGTAGCTTCAGGATATTTCATCTGAATATTTTCAATCGTTTCCTCAAGAATCGGAACAATTAAAAGCGTTTCTTTTTTTAGTTCCAAAGGCGAATAATCTGCTTTTGAAATATTTAAAATCTGTTCAATATGACTGTTTAGTTTATTGCTTTGATTGATAATGATATCCGTATAAGTATGCAGTTTTTTATCTTCTTTAATCGGGTTTTGTTCAATTAAATATTTTGATGCAATTAAAATGGATGACAACGGCGTTTTGAATTCATGCGTCATATTATTGATGAAATCCCTTTGCAATTCAGAATATTTCTTTTGCTGTAAAAGCGTAAAAATCGAATAAACGTAAATCAATAAAATCAAAATCAATGCAATCGAAAGGATAAACCAAAAACGCATCGAACTGAATAAATAAGTGGTTTCATTAGGAAAACGAACGGCAAAATAATAAACCAGATCTTTATGTTTTGGAAAGGAAACTGCTTTTTTTGCTTTTCCTTTTTCAGTAGTTGAAATGTACTTTCCGTAAACCATCTCGTCACTTTGGCAATTGTACACAGCATATTCAAAGTCGGTTGTAATATGCATTTTTTTGAATTCTGATCTTAAATAAAACTCTAGAATATCAGGTTCAAAAGCATTCTCAATGTTTACAATATAATAATCGTTGGAAATTTTGCGGACAGGATTTTGACAAGATGGTTCGTGATCTTTTCCGTTGTATAATTTTCCGGCCACTTCAAGCAAAGCAATATTAGCTTTCTGACTCAGTTTTTTTTGTTCGAGGGTAAAAGCCTCTTTGGTCCAAAGCAATTGTGCCACCAATATGCTGATAATGGCAATCAATCCTAAAAGGATAATACTATTGAGTTTATTTATTTTCAAGAAAACAGTGTTTTTTAGAATGTAATATTAATGAAAATTATAGCGAAAAACAGCGATTAACAAGTCGTTAACAAAGATTTGAAACCGGTTAACAGCGATTTGATTTTGTCTGAAGTACTTTTGAAATAGAAATTCAGAACTAATAACCATTAAATATAATAATTATGAAAATGATCAAAATCTCAATGTTGGCTTTGGCTTTAGGCCTAATGTCTTTTTCAGCAATTGTACCGGTAAAAGTAATTGCGTCTAAAATTGAAACAACGGCTGCAACAATTGCCTGGAAAGCTGAAACTATTGATGTGGGACAAATTCCACAAGGAACGCCAAAAGCAATTGTATATGAGTTTAAAAATACAGGAAAAACAGCAGTTGTAATTACAAACGTGCAAGGATCTTGCGGGTGTACTGCAACAGATTATACTAAAGAGCCAATTTTGCCTGGTAAAACAGCTAAAGTTACAGCTACTTACAATGCGGCAAACAAAGGTGCTTTTACAAAAACGGTAACGGTTACAACCAGTGCCGAAACAACTCCGAAAATTCTTACCCTCAAAGGAACGGTAATCTAAATAAAGGTTGATTTATAAAGGGAAAAACTCCAAATATGTAATGTATTTGGAGTTTTTTTTATGCCTTATTGTGAAGCTGAATTGAGTAAGGAATTTTGCTTTGTAAAGCCAATATTATTTTTCTCGTAAAGCCTTTGTTTTCATCAAAACTTTTTTATTTTTATTAAAAATATTATTATGAAAATTTTCTATTCGCCTGTAGTTGTTATTGTTCTGTTTTTAGTTTTTTCATGTAATTCTAAGTCAGAAAAAAAAGAGGAAGACTTAAAGAAGACTTCAGAAAAAGTGATACCGGAATTAAAACTTCATATTGACAGCGTTGCTGTTTCTAAATTTTATGAAGCCTTCCCAAAGTTGGTTAAATTCCAAACGGAGGTTTTGGCTTTGTACGAAAAGAAAAATTCAACTCAATTGTGGCTCGACAATAAAGGAGTTGTTGAATTTGGAAATACTTTATTCAATAAATATAAAGGATTAGAAGCAGAAGGTTTAAAAGCCAATTTTCCTTACAATGAAAAAATCAATCCTATTTTTGAAACTTCTGTTGATAATAAGCTTTCTAAAGTAGATACTGATTTGATGATTTCAAACCTGTATTTTTATTACGTTCAGAAAGTTTCAGGCGTTGATGAAAAAACAACCAAAAAACTAGAGTGGCTTTTACCACGTAAGAAAGTGAATTATCAGGTGTTTTCAGATTCTATTCATGAAAAAGCTACAATAAGCGATGACAAAAAGAGTAAAATGTTCAGTCAATATTACAAACTTCGTGATGCGCTTCATGAATACAGAGAAATAGAGAAAAAAGGAGGATGGAAAACAGTTGAGGTTGGGGAGGATTTTAAGAATTTTAAAGTTGGAGATTCTGTTGACGCTATTGGCCAAATTAGAGAAAGACTATATATTACAGGCGAGCTAAAAGAAAATGACAAAAGTAATGTGTGTGATACAACTTTGATAAAAGCGATCAAAAACTACGAAATACATCACGGATTAACGCCAAAAAATATAATACTAAAAGAACATATTGACGAACTGAATATCCCAGTTTCCGACCGAATTAAAACTATTATTGTCAACATGGAGCGTTGTCGTTGGATTGATCCGCAACTGGAAAAAGGCAAAGAATACATCGAAGTTAATATTCCCGAGTTTAGATTGTATTTGATTCGCGATCATGAAATTGCTTTTGTATCGCCAGTTGTGGTTGGAAAAGCGATGACTAAAACTGTTATTTTTAGCGGTATGATGAATAATATTGTTTTTAGTCCGTATTGGAATGTTCCAACAAGTATCATCAACAAAGAAATCAAACCGGGAATGGCCAAAAACAAGAATTATTTGGCACAGAAAAATCTGGAATGGAATAATGGCGCCGTTCGTCAGGTACCAGGAAAGAACAATTCGCTAGGTTTAGTAAAGTTTTTATTTCCGAATTCTAACAACATTTATTTACATGATACGCCTTCAAAAAGTTTATTCGAAAGAGAAAACAGAGCCTTTAGCCACGGCTGTGTTCGTGTCGGAAAACCAAGAGAGTTGGCGATTGAACTTTTAAAACAAGATCCAACATGGACTCCGGCCCGAATTGATAAAGCAATGCATGCAGGAAAAGAAAATTGGGTAAGTCTGAAAAAGAAAATTCCTGTATATATCGGGTATTTTACTGCTTGGGTAGACCGTAAAGGCGAACTGAATTTCTACAAAGACGTTTACCAAAGAGATGAAAGCCTTATCAAATTATTGACAGAGGAGTAAAAGATTAATTATTAATTTTCTCTCGCAGATTTGGCAGATTTTTTTTAAGCTTATCCATAATAAATGGATCTGCTTAATCTGCCAAATCTGCGAGAGAAAAAAATTAAACAGTTCGAAAAAGCTATTTACTCAAAACATTAATACACTTATAAAAGCGATTGGTATAATGTTCTGTATCAAGAGAAGTAATCGTAACGCTGTTTACTTTTCCGGATGAAGCATGAATAAATTTTGATTGCATTCCGTTGGCTTCACAAATAATTCCGAGATGTCCAATCATTGTTTTGTCTTTGTATCCGTAAAAAACTAAAATATCTCCCACTTTAAAATCTTCCGGATTTAACGCCGTGCCTAGATTTTTATAACTGCCGGAACTTCTCGGTAAGTCAACATCAAAATGATGATAGACATAACTGATAAATCCAGAGCAGTCAAATCCTTTTTTCGGATCATTTCCTGCATATAAATAAGGCGTTCCCAAATATTTTTTAGCATAAGTTATAATTGAGTCGCGTTCAATTTCAGCTTGCGGTTTTTCTATTTGACTTGTTTCTGTTTTATGTTCTTCTTTTGAAGTAAAACAAGAACATAAAACGGCAGTTGAGAATATCGATATGTAAAAGATTGATTTCATTTTTTTAATGTGTTGTATCCATAAAGATAGCTCGTTTTTAATTAGCAAGGAAACGCTTTAAGATGAATTTGTAAGAATAAAGAATGAAAAAGTGAGGTTTGATGTATTTATGTGGTGTTTTTTTATTGTATTTTGACGTTTTAGTATCTTTCTGACTCCTTCATTTCAAATATATTTGTGAATACTATTTCTATTTAACAAATAAATTATGTTTATCAGAAAATTACCGTTTTTAATTTTGTTTTTGCTGATTTCGACCCTTTCGATCTCACAAAATAAAAAGACTTTTTTATATGCAGGCCGAATTGAAAAACTTCAAAATGACAATGTTATTTTGATTGGAACGGCTTCCTCAGTTTCTTTTAATTTCACAGGAAGTGAATGTGCAATTAAACTTCAAAGTGTCGATTCTTATGAACATCATAATTATGTTGCTTTAGTTTTAGATGGAAAATACATAGGGAAAATTAAAATTGAAAAAGGTACCGTACAATCTTTCCCGATAAAAGTTACTTCAAATAAAAAGGAGCATCGTCTCGAAATTTATAAAAATACAGAAGCGCAAAGTGGTAATGTTTTATTTGCCGGAACCACAGCAAAACTGACTTCAATTTCCTCTAAAAAGAAAAAGAAAATCGAGTTTATAGGAGATTCAATAACCTGTGCAGCAGCAAGTGATTCGGTTGATTGTGATAAAGGAGAATACATGGATCATCATAATGGTTATTACGCTTATGGACCAGTGCTTTCAAGAGAAATTGACGTTGATTATTTGGTAAGTTCTGTTTCCGGAATTGGGATCTATCGCAATTGGAATGACGAGAATAAAGAGGAAGCAATCATGCCGGATGTTTATCAAAATTTGTATTTGACCAATGACCATTCAAAACCTAAATATGATTTTGCTTTTCAGCCGAATATTATCAGTATCGCTTTAGGAACGAATGATTTTTCTGGTGGAGATGGCAAAAAAGAACGTTTGCCTTTTAATGCCGAAAAGTACGTTTCGAATTACATCAATTTTATAAAAATGCTTTACGAACATAACCCAAAAGCACAAATTGTAATCACAAATAGTCCGATGGTTGGAGGCGAAAGAGGAATCATTTTTGAAGATTGCCTGAATAAGGTTAAAGCGGCTTTTGCAACAGATAAAACCCATAAAGAAATCCAGATTTTCAAATTCAAACCGATGACACCAAAAGGATGTTTAGGGCATCCTGATGTTGCAGATCAAAAAGTAATGGCTGATCAATATGCTCCGTTTTTAAAAAAGCTGTTAAATGAGAAATAATATATTTAAGTTTGTTTTCTTTCTGATGATCTCCGGTACTATGATGGCAAACGTTTCCCTTCCGAATATTTTTGGTGACAATATGGTGTTACAGCGTAATTCTGAAGTGAAAATTTGGGGTTGGGCAAATCCAAAGGAAGAAATTAAATTGGTTTCAAGCTGGAACAATCAGGAATATAATGTAGTTGCCACTAATCAGGCGCAATGGGAACTTCACATTAAAACTCCGGAAGCGGGTGGGCCTTACACTATTTCTATAAAAGGATACAATGAAGTTATCCTTAAAAATATTTTAATTGGAGAAGTCTGGGTTTGCGCGGGACAATCCAATATGGAAATGTCGGCAAGCTGGGGAATCGAAAATGGCGAAGAAGAAATGAAAAACGCGACGAATCCAAACATTCGTTTTTTTACCGTTCCGAAATTAACAGCCACGACACCTCAAAATAATTTACTTGGAAACTGGACAGAATCGACTCCGGAAACCATGAAGAACTTCAGTGCCATTGGTTACTTCTTTGCTAAACGTCTGCGTGAAGATTTAAAAAATGTACCTATCGGATTAATTTCATCCAATTGGGGCGGAACTCCGGCTGAAATCTGGATGCTGGAAGAAGTGGTTCAGAACGATCCTCTTTTATTAGAAAATGCCAAAAAACTAAACGAACAAGAATACGGACCAAGACAACCTGGACGCGCCTATAACGCCATGATTTATGCTCTTGTTGGATTTAAAATTGCGGGTACGCTTTGGTATCAGGGCGAATCGAATGTGGGTTCTTTGGTGTACGACAAAACATTATCGGCTTTAATCTCTTCCTGGAGAAAAGCCTGGCAGGACGAATTCCCTTTTTATTTCGTCCAAATCGCGCCATATAAAACCGGTAACAACAACTTCTCAAATGTTACGGTTAGAAACTCCCAAAGAAAAATATTAAATGAAGTTCCGAAAACCGGAATGGTCTTAACTTCTGACATTTCAGATACGATTGATATTCATCCAAAGAATAAAAAATCAGTCGGAATTCGTCTGGCCAATTTGGCTTTGGCCGAAACGTATAAAGTCAATTTCAATCTGGTAAACGGACCACTTTTTAAAGACATTAAAATTGAAAAAAACAAAGTAGCGGTTTCTTTTGATTATGCTGACGGATTGCATTTTAAAAATAAAACATCCAATCAATTTGAGTTGGCCGGAGCCGATGGAAATTTTTATCCTGCAGAAACTTCCATAAAAAATAACGAAGTGATTTTGACAAGCAAGAAAGTTCCAAATCCGGTGAAAGTAAGATTTGCATGGGGAAATACAATTCAGCCCGATTTGTTTAATAAAGCGAATTTGCCAGCTTCTTGTTTTGTAACGGACTGAGATTTTAAAGAATAGAATATAGAAAATAGAGTAAAGAGTCAAGAGCAAGATTTTAGACTTTAGACTTTAGTTTTTTTTGTTAAACTAATTCATTCCAAGGTTCGGGAAGAACTTTGAGTAGCGTTACAATAAATAAAATACACAAAGCTTTAAAAAAAAACTTTGTGCCTTAGTGCCTTTGTGGCATAAAATAACGAACCACTATGAAAAATAAAAAAATACTAATTATTGGGGTTGTCGCCCTGTTTACTGTTGGAAATATGAATGCACAAAAAAAGCCGTATCTGGATAAAACTAAAACCATTGAAGAACGTATTGATTTGCTTTTGCCATTAATGACTTTGGAGGAAAAAGTAGGGCAAATGAACCAATATAACGGTTTTTGGGATGTTACCGGGCCGGCTCCAAAAGGAGGAACAGCCGAATTAAAATACGAACATTTGCGAAAAGGCTGGGTTGGAAGTATGCTGACGGTTCGTGGGGTGAAAGAAGTTCGTGCGGTGCAGAAAATTGCTGTCGAAGAAACCCGTTTAGGAATTCCCCTTATTATTGGTTTTGATGTAATACATGGCTATAAAACGTTAAGCCCGATTCCGTTGGCAGAAGCGGCGAGTTGGGATTTGGAGGCGATTAAAAAATCGGCGGCGATTGCGGCTGATGAAGCATCTGCATCGGGAATTAACTGGACTTTCGGACCCAATGTCGATGTGGCGAATGATGCGCGGTGGGGACGTGTGATGGAAGGTGCAGGAGAAGATCCATATTTGGGTAGTAAAGTGGGATATGCCAGAGTAAAAGGTTTTCAGGGAGAAACTATTGCTGATTTGACGAAAGTAAATACGATTGCCGCTTGTGCCAAACACTTTGCTGCGTATGGTTATGTTGAAGCTGGATTGGAATATAATATTGTAGATATCAGCAATTCTAAATTGTATAATTCGGTTTTACCTCCTTTTGAAGCGACTGTACAGGCCGGCGTTCGTACGTTTATGAATTCTTTTAATACATTAAATGGTGTTCCGGCAACCGGAAATGCCTTTTTGCAAAGAGATATTTTAAAAGGAAAATGGAAATTTGACGGTTTTGTAATTTCAGACTATGCTTCGATTCGTGAAATGATAGCGCACGGTTATGCAAAAGACGAAGCCGATGCGACTGCAAAAGCAGTTAATGCAGGTTCTGATATGGATATGGAATCTTATCTATATGTCGCAAAACTAACTGGTTTAGTGAAAGAAGGAAAAGTAAAAGAAGCTTTAGTTGACGATGCCGTCCGCCGAATTTTAAGAGTGAAATTTGAATTAGGATTATTTGACGATCCGTATAGATATTGCGACGAAAAACGTGAAAAAGCAACGATTGGAAATAAAGCCAATAATGACGGTGTTTTAGACATGGCGAAGAAATCTATCGTTTTATTGAAGAATGAAAAGAATTTGCTTCCGCTAAAGAAATCCGGACAAAAAATTGCGTTGATTGGCGCTTTGGCAAATGATAAAAATAGTCCATTAGGAAGCTGGAGAATTGCGGCGGATGATAATACTGCGGTTTCAGTTTTAGAGGGAATGCAGCAATATAAAGACAATCAATTAGCTTTTGAGAAAGGAGTTGATTTGTTGTCACAAAAAGCTACTTTTTTAACTGAAACTGTTTTTAATACAACCGATAAAAGCGGTTTTGAGGCTGCAAAAACAGCAGCAAAAAATGCTGATGTTGTAGTAATGGTATTAGGAGAATATGGTTTTCAGAGTGGGGAAGGACGCAGCAGAACAGATCTTAATTTACCTGGATTACAGCAAGAATTATTAGAGGAAATTTACAAAGTGAATCCGAACATAGTTTTGGTTTTAAATAATGGCCGTCCACTTTCTATTCCGTGGGCGGCAGAACATGTTCCTGCAATTGTAGAAGCCTGGCAATTGGGAACCCAAACCGGAAATGCTGTCGCGCAGGTTTTATATGGAGATTATAATCCGAGTGGAAAGTTGCCAATGTCATTTCCTAGAAATGTGGGCCAAGTTCCAATCTATTACAATAAATACAGTACAGGAAGACCAGTCGATACGGATAAAAATGTGTTTTGGTCGCATTATATGGATGTGGAAAAAACGCCTCAGTTTCCATTTGGTTTTGGTTTGAGCTACACGAAATTCGATTATAAAAATCTGAAATTGAATAAAACTGCTTTTTCTAAAGGAGAAAAAGTTGAGGTTGCAGTTGAGGTTACCAATTCAGGAAATTATGACGGAAAAGAAGTGGTACAATTGTACATTCACGACGAGTTTGCCAGTATCGTTCGCCCAATTAAAGAATTAAAAGGTTTCGAATTGGTAAACCTGAAAAAAGGCGAAACTAAAACGGTAACTTTTACTTTAACGGATAAGGAACTTGGTTTTTATGATAACGAAGGGAATTATTTAGTGGAAGAAGGAACTTTTAAAATTATGGTTGGAGGGAGCTCTGATAAAGGTTTGGAGAGTGGTTTTGAGATAAAATAGTAATTTGCCACGAAGGCACTAAGACACGAAGTTTTTAATTTCAAAGGCGCAAGGTTTTTTTTCGCCACGAATTCACGAATGAATTAGTTTTAAATTCGTGAATTCGTGGCGATTTCTCTTTTATCTCTACGCGAGATTATTTTAAAAAACTTTGTGTCTTAGAGTCTTTGTGGCAAAACTTCGAGAGTTTTTTGTATTTTTAAAACCTATTAAACTTCAACCTTAAATAAAAATAATGAAATATAACAGATGTGGAAAAAGCGGGTTATTGTTACCTGAAATTTCTTTAGGATTATGGCATAACTTCGGATCAGTAGATAATTTTGACAATGCTGAAAGTATTGCTGTAGAAGCTTTTGATAAAGGAATTACTCATTTTGATTTAGCTAATAATTACGGACCGGTTCCAGGTTCTGCAGAAACAAATTTTGGTAAAATCCTTTGGCATAATTTTCAGGGAAATTTGCGTGATGAAATCATTATTTCAACTAAAGCTGGCTACACCATGTGGGACGGACCTTATGGAGATTGGGGTTCTAGAAAATATTTATTGTCGAGTTTAGATCAGAGTTTAAAAAGAATGAAAGTCGATTATGTCGATATTTTCTATTCGCACCGCCCAGACCCGGAAACTCCGATTGAAGAAACGATGATGGCTTTAGATTACGCCGTAAGAAGCGGAAAAGCATTGTATGTCGGAATCAGTAATTATTCAGCTGAGCAAACTCGTGTTGCCGTTGATGTTCTAAAACAATTGGGAACGCCGTGTTTGATTCATCAAGCCAAATATTCAATGTTGGAACGTTGGGTGGAGAATGGTTTATTAGATGTTCTGGAAGAAAAAGGAGTAGGGTGTATCGCCTTTTCGCCTTTGGCACAAGGACTTTTGACAGATAAATACTTGAACGGAATTCCTGAAAACTCAAGAGCACACAATCCAAATGGGCATTTGAAAGAAGATGAGGTTACGGTAGAAAGAATTCAGAAATTAGTTCAGTTGAATGAAATCGCTAAAAATAGAAATCAATCTTTGGCACAGCTGGCCTTGGCGTGGTTGCAAAAAGACAAACGAATTACTTCGGTTTTAATTGGGGCAAGTTCTGTAAAACAATTATGTAATAATATTGATTGTTTGCAAAATACGGAGTTTACAACAGATGAATTGAATGCGATTGAGAAGATATTAGCATAGTCTTTCTTATATGATTTAACCCGACATGTTTTTAAAACCTGTCGGGTTTGAAAACATAAACGTATAAGGCAGTTTAAATTATTTTAATTCCATATTGTATTTCTTCACAATATCCAAAGTTGATTTATCCGAAGAAAAAACCGAATTCAATCCTTGTGGTTCCTGAGGAGGATCTGTTGTCAAAGGATCACCCGGACTCCATTTTCCGCTTTCATTTATAGTTTTTCCTTCGCCGCCAAATCCCCAGAAATTGGCGCCTTGCAACGGTCCATTGTTTTTAACGCTTTCAGCAACTCTTCCAAAAATATAATTGTAGAAAATATCTCTGTTTGCAACCGATGCCGTTGGTAATAAACTTTCATTTTCTCTTCCCAAACCAAATTCTTCGATAATAATCGGACGTTTTAAATGATTCGCCACAGCTACATGTTTATCAATATATGTACCTGCATTTTCTAAAGTAGTTGGCAGGGTTTTTTCAGCATTATCCGCTTTAAACCAATTCCAGTTTTTTGGCCAGATATGCATTGTCAGATAATCAATATTCGGATTTTGGTGCGTTCTTTCAAAAATTCCAATGTCATCATTCGAGCTGTTCAATCCTTCAGAACCCGTCGAAATCAAATGATTTTTGTCCAGACTGTCCATTAAATTCACAATATTATTCAGCCAAACGGTGAATTTTGCTTCATTTTCAACTGTAAAAAGTCTTGGTTCATTCCCAACTTGCCACGCCATAATCGTGTTGTCATCTGTATATTTTTTATGAGAATACGTATTTGTTCTTTCCATAATGAATTTTACATGATTTTCTAAAGCCTGCATACAAGGTTCACAGCTGTGAAATTGTTCTGTATAGGCCATAAACTGGGGCCATGTGTTAGGCGCAATTCCAGGAACCGGAACCGGACCTTTGGCGTTCCATTCCAAATATTGCGACATACCGCCAGACCATTCCCAGTTATTCGTCAAATATAAAACGGCATACATTTTTCGTTTTCGCATTTCGTTCATTAAGAAATCCAGCCCGTCGAGCAAATCTTCATCGTATTTTCCCTGTTCGTATTGCAACGCAGGACGAACGGTAAAATCGTATTTTCCGCCGTCGCCTCCAACTAAAATTCGGAGATTATCAATGCCGTTTTTCTGCATTAAATCCAACTCGCGAAGCAATCTTTTGCGATCACCTATTTTTTTCGAAGCCAATAAACTGCCGTACCAATAATTCGTTCCAATATACGCATACGGTTTGTCGCCTTTGTAAAATTGCGTTCCTTTCACCGTAATTCGTTCCTGCGCCTGACAAGCAATTGAGGAGAAAATTAAAGCTAATCCCAGGGTTTTTAGAAATGTATTTTTCATTATTATATTTTTTAGGAGCTTTATCCTGCTATCCGTTTCAATCTTTTATTTTTTTAAAGAAAAAAAATAAAAGGATTTCCACTTCTATCAGGGCTAGGGGTTTACGGTTTTTAAGATGGCTTTTGTTTCTTCAATTTCCACAGACTTGGTCTACTATTTCGGCAATTCATACATTTTCGGCAAAGAATTCACCAAAGCCGATTTTGTTTTAGAACTAAATGTTTTAAAATCAGCCGCATTCGAAACAGTTCCATTCGGTACCCAATACCCATCTTTAGTATTATTCCAAAATAATACATAACTCACCTCAATATTGTTTGATGTCAAAGCACTGTATAAATAGGTCGAAAACCAATCTGTAATCGGTGATTTTCTACTTGTAACCTGATAACCGGTTTCAGTCAAAGCGGCAATTTTTACTTTGGTTTTAGCCAAATCAGATATTATTTTTAATTTAGAATTAGCCCGGCTTGCTCCGGTTGAACCCTGATTATCAAAATCGCCGTAATTGTCCATTCCTAAAACATCAACATATTTATCTCCTGGATATCGGCTTAAATAATCAGCTTGTGTAGTATAAGATCTGTCAGGAGAAAGAGCATATAAAATATTATGAATGTTTTTAGTGTTTTTTAGATAATCAACCGTAAACTGATAGACTGTTTTGTATTCTTCAGGTGAGCAAAAATTTGCTCCCCACCAAAACCAGCTTCCATCAAATTCATGAAAGGGCCTGAAAATAATCGGAATCAATTCGCCGTTCGCATCTTTTAAATTAGAAACTACGCTGGCAATTTTGTCTAGTTTTTTCTTGTACCATTCGTGATGCGCTCCTCCGGGTAAAATACTTTTAAATGCAGTAGTTTTTTGTTCCGATGTCATTTCGGAGGTATTATAAGTTTCTTCTTTGTAAGGTTCTCTCAAATGCCAGCTAAACGTATTGATCATACCTTTGGAGTAAGCAAGTTTTACATCAGCTATGATTTTTACTTCCTCTTCATAAAACCAGTTGCCAGGTTGGTTGTTATTTTGCTTATCGGCAATAAACATAAAGTCTGAACCTAAAACAGCTGGATCATAACCCGTATTTTTTTTGATATCCGAATCACCACCTGCATCCTGGTAAAAACTGTTAAAAGCAGCTTGCTGACCGATTGCAAATTTGGTTTTGGCTAGTTTTTTTAAATTATAGAATAAAGCCACGGTTTCTTTTGTTGCAGTTGCGTCAACTAAATAGGTTGCTGCATTTGACGTGTTCAACGGATCAGTCTCAACAATAACTGGTGGATCAACGATAACTTCTGGATCTGATTCGTCATTAGAAGAACATCCTGAAATTGTCAAAATCGATAAGCTTATAAAAAGAATATTTAGAAGATTTTTTTTCATTTTGATTTGTTTTATAAGCTTAATTAGTCTTTTATTCTCTGAATAAGCTCCAAACAAGCGCGGCTGTTATGATACGGGCATTTCCAGAAGCCGGCCTTATCTTTTTCAATTAAAGTATAATCGCGATAAACTCCCCAAAACCATTCTCCGTTTTCTTTATCCAAAATGTGTTTTTTGATGAAATCCCAGTTTTTTAAAACCAGGTCTAAATACTTTTCGTTGTCTGTTAATTGGTATGCGTTATAAAAACCAATTAAAGCTTCGGCCTGAACCCACCAATGTTTTTCAGCAATCAGTTCGTTATTTTCTGAATCTAATTCATACCATAGTCCTCCATCAGCATCCAAACCTTCCTGCGTAACTTCGGCCATTTGAATGGCGTGTTTCTTATAATTGGTTATTAAATTTTTATCTTCTGAAATTTCGGCACACTGCATTAAAAGCCAGGCTGCTTCAATATCATGTCCATACGAAATCACGTCTGGTTTTTCAATCCATTCTTCGTTAAAAAATAAACGTAAATGCCCTGTTTCAGTGTTGATAAAATGTTTTTCGATCGTTTGTAATAACGCAACAATAACATTTTGAAGTTTTTTATTTTTCCAAACCTTTAATAAATTTGCATACGCTTCCACAATATGCAAATGCGTATTCATGGTTTTCTTTTCATTCGCATCTTTTTCACTCAGACGCAAATCGGCAATGGGTTTCCACTCTCGGGTAAA
Organism: Flavobacterium sp. LAR06; assembly: GCF_041946075.1. Taxonomy (NCBI): domain Bacteria; kingdom Pseudomonadati; phylum Bacteroidota; class Flavobacteriia; order Flavobacteriales; family Flavobacteriaceae; genus Flavobacterium; species Flavobacterium sp. LAR06. The sequence goes on from NZ_JAUTYT010000006.1 coordinate 137,789, forward strand.
AGCTTCTAAATAGCCTCCGTTTATGGAATCGTAGCTGTGTCTTTCTATTTGTAAATATAAATTGATGGCTATCTTTAAGGCTTTTTCCTCTTTAGAAATAACATAGTATTCTGATAGTCCGTAAATCGCAAAAGCTAAAGCATAAATCTGATTTTTAGTGTCTTTTGGCGTTTTGTCAGCATTAATACTCCAAAACAAACCTCCAAATTCGGCATCGTAAAAATGTTTTGAAAGAAATTCAAATGCTCTTGTAGCTATTTTTTTATGTTCTTCATTTTTAGTAAACTGATAACTGGCAGAAAATGACCATAAAATTCGGGCGTTTAAGACAGATCCTTTTTCTGCATAAGCAATCAAATGATCGTTAAAATCAATCTGACCAATAAAACCTCCATTTTGATTGTCAACAGTATGTTCTGACCAATATTTTAAAATGGAATCAAGTTCAACTGATAATTCAGATTTAAGTTCTTTTAGTTTTGACACGATAAAATTTATATGGCGTTATTTTTCTCAATTTGATTGATAATTGTTTTTACAGAACCCGCAGAAATAAAAGTGTCAGCTGGTGTATTTGTTACATAATCAACCAGTTTTGCTACAGATGAAACCGCAACATGCATTCTTGTATCTGATGATGCGTAGTATACGTAAACAGTTCCGTCAGCATCTTCAATCCATCCGTTTGAGAATAAAACATTCGATACATCGCCAACTCTTTCGATACCTTCAGGTCCCATAAAATGACCCGCCGGAACGTGCGTTACTTTTGTAATGTCATTCAAATCGGTCATAAACATATAAAGTGTGTAACGTAATCCTGCAGCGGTATTACGAACGCCGTGCGCCAAATGCAACCACCCTTTTTCCGTTTTAATAGGAGCAGGGCCAAGACCATTTTTCAATTCATAAATGGTATGATATTGTTTTCCAAAGATGATTTTTTCTTCTTTTACAACCGGATTTGTCATGTCTTCCACATATCCTAATCCAATTCCACCACCAGCGCCAACGTCAATAAAACCATCTTGAGGGCGTGTATATAAAGCGTATTTTCCGTTTACAAATTCCGGATGCAAAACGACATTTCGCTGTTGACCTGTATTCGAAATTAAATCAGGAAGTCGTTCCCAATTCACTAAATCTTTAGAGCGCACGATTCCGGCATTGGCTACAGCAGAACTTGTATCACCCTTTGGTGCTTTCGGATCTTTTCTTTCGGTACAAAAAATACCGTAAACCCAACCGTCTTCGTGATTTACCAAACGCATATCATAAACGTTGGTGTCTGGTTCTGCAGTCTGAGGAATCACACATGGTTTATCCCAAAACTTAAAGTTATCGACACCGTTTGGACTTTCTGCAATAGCGAAAAAAGACTTTCTGTCAATTCCTTCAACACGAACTGCAAGCAGATATTTGCCATTCCATTTCATGGCTCCAGCATTAAAAGCAGCATTCATTCCAATTCGTTCCTGTAAAAACGGATTTGTTTTTTCGTTTAAGTCAAAACGCCAGTTCAGTGGTACATGAGCCGCTGTAACTACCGGTTTTTTATAGCGTTGGTAGATGCCGTTTCCGGCATTTTCTTCAGGAGTGTTTTTTTGCTCCGTCAGTGTTTTATGTTCTTTCTCTAATGCTACTTTTCTATCCTGAAATGTAGTGGAAGTGGCTATTGTTGTCATAGTAATCTATTTCTGATATCTGGATAATTAATTGGTATGGTCTCTTTTTTCGTTTAAATCTTGTTCTATGGTTTGCAATTTTTCTTCAGATAAAGGATAAAACAAGATAAAAGCGACTGATATGAAGGCTGCGATCGCAGGTAGTATGCTTAACATTAATTGGATTCCGTTTTGGGCAACTGCAGTTTGTTCGACGTTAGCCTGAAAACCATAGTAGCCTAAAAGCCATCCGGCTCCTGCGCCACCTATAGTCCAGCCAAATTTTTGTGACATAGAGGAAGCAGAGAAAACTAATCCGGTTGCTCTTCTTCCTTGTTTCCATTCCGAATAATCGGCGCTGTCAGCGTACATAGACCAGATTAAAGGAAAAATACAGCCTGCACAAACACTGATTAAAACCTGAAAACTTAAGATTAAGAAAATATCTTCTTTTCCGAAGAAATAGAATACTAAACTCAAAAGTGCGGCTAAAGCCATAGCACCAAAAAAGGTTTTCTTTTTTCCGATTTTATTAGCGATTGGTGTGGCAATGATAACTCCGATGATATTGGCAGCCTGACCCAGAACTAAATAAATAGAGGTTGGTGTCATGTGAAAATCTGTTCCAAAAAGCGAGAAATCAAAGTTTATACTGCTGCTTACATAATATTTAAAGTAATAGACGGCAGCTCCGTCACGGATAGAATTGAAAACTAGAGCGCCAATTCCGGCTCCCAGCAGAATCCACCACGGTTTATTTTTCCACAAGTCTTTTAAATCTTCTTTTAAGTTAGATTGTTCATCAGAAATTGGTTTCACTCTTTCTTTAGTGAAGAAAAAACAGGCCCAGAAAAAAGCGGTAGTAATGACTCCAAAAACGGCAATTGTTGCCAGCCAGCCTGACTTAGAGTTTAGGCTTCCGCCGAAATAATTTACAAGCGGTTCAATTAACCAAAGTGCCAAAAGACTTCCTCCAAAAGCAAAAACCATTCGGTAAGAAGATAACGTGTTTCTTTCTTTTCGGTCAGACGACATTACGCCTAAAAGTGAAGCATACGGTACGTTGATTAACGAGTAAATCATCATCATTAAAGAATAGGTAACGTAGGCATAAATTATTTTCCCCTTTTCATCAAAATCAGGTGTGTAAAAAGTTAGAACTCCAATTACGGCAAACGGCACGGCTACCCATAATAAGTACGGTCTGAATTTTCCCCATTTGCTTTTTGTTCTGTCGGCAATGATTCCAACAATTGGATCAAAGCAGGAATCCCAGATTCTGGTGATTAAAAACATGGTTCCTACCACGGCAGGTGCTATTCCGAAAACGTCGGTATAGAAAAAGAGGAGGTACATGCTGAAAATTTTCCAGAACATGGATGACGCAGCATCTCCAAGACCGTAACCTACTTTTTCTTTTAAACTAATTTTGTCGTGCATTGGGTTCTTTTTAAGGTTGTAATTTAGATTTGGTTATTATTTTAGTACTTTCTGAATGTCCTTTTCAAATAAAGTTTTGTCAAGATTATAAAAATCAACAAAATCTTTTTCGCTTATTTGCCCTGTGTATGGAGCATAATAATGCATTTTTTGTTCCTTTTCCTGCCAGCCGTGGTTTCTCCATAATAGAACATAAGAGATTTTATAATCACCAATGGCTTTTGATAGTGTTCCTGTCCACCATTTTGGGTCGGGAATTGCTTCGTAACCTGCTTCTGCAATCGCGATTAATTTATGTTTATCAGCACCAATTTCATTTATGATTTTAAGTTGATTCTGAACTTCGCTAATAAATTTAGTTCCCTCTTTATCATCATTATTCTGGTAGGAATCGAAACTCAAAACATCGGCATAAGTATCGCCTGGATAATGGGCTAAAAAATCTTCTTTTGAGTTAAAACTGCTTGTGTTGTAGACATAAATTAAATTGTGAACACCTTTTTTTTGAAGGTATTCAAAAGTGAATTTCCATAATGATTTAAATTCTTCGGGACTACAATTTCCTTTTCCCCACCAAAACCAGCCTCCGGTAAGTTCATGATAAGGTCTGAAAAGAATTGGGATATTTTTCCCTTTTTTATCTTTTAAAGATAGTAGATAATTGGCCGCTTTGTCTAGCCAAATAGTGAATTTTTGATGATTTTCTCCACCTGGTAAAACGGTTTTTGCCGCATTTGGTGTGTTGTCCCATGCACTTTTTCCGGTTGCGGGATTATCAAAATGCCAGCTAATGGTTGTAATTCCACCCCTTTCATGGCCTTCTTCAATATATTGCTTCATTTTTGTAAAGGGGATTCCATCTATATTGTTTGGACTGTCTTTTTCCAATCCGGCCAAGTCCCAACCATAAACTGCTGGATAATCTCCAACGACATCTTTTATATCGCTTCTGCCGTTTTCGTATTTCCAGTTTACGCCATAAGCAAGATCATCCTGATGTCCAAATAAATAACCTTTTTGAACCAATTCATTTAGTTTTTTATAAAGAGAAACAGTTTCAGGTGTCGCTTTTTTATCTGAAAGTGACAAATTAGTATTAGTGATAATGGCTTTGGAAGAACATGAAGTCCCTGTAAGTATTGTTATTATTAATATTAGTATGTTTTTTTTCATTCGAAATGAGTTGTTTTTTAGTGTAATAAGTGTATGAATAACAATTGATAAATGTATTATAAAACAGTCAATTTTTCAATCTTTAAATCAATATTGTTTTTCTGCTAAAATTATTAAAACTTTAAAAAGTTATTATATTAAAAATGATTAATGTTTATTATTGATATACTTTTTAGAAAAATGATAATTCTATTTTTCAAAGATAATCCGATGTTTATCGTGTAATTAATATTATTTTATCAATTATATATCATATTATTGCAAAACAAAAAGGATAAAAATACTTCATAAATAGATTTTAAAGATGAGTAGTGCTAAAAATTTTTACAGGGAAATTGCTCCGCTTTCAGCTGGAGATAGTTTTTTAGTTTTCGACAGGGTTAAAGATAGTTTTGATTTTCCGGTACATTATCATCCGGAATTTGAGATCAATTTTATTTTAAATGGAAAAGGAGTAAAGCGGGTTGTTGGCGATAATATAGAAGAAATTGACAGTGTTGAACTAGTTTTAATAGGACCAAATTTATATCATGGATGGGAATTAAATAAATGTACCAGTAAAAAGATTCACGAAATTACCATTCAGTTTCATAACGATTTATTTCATGAATCTTTATTGTCGAGACGAATTATGAATCCAATTCGCGATATGTTTAATCGTTCGATTCATGGTATTTTATTTTCAAAAAAAGTGGCCGAAGAATTAACTCCGAGGCTTGTAAGACTTTCTAAATTAGATGGTATGGATTATTTTTTAGAAATCACTTCCTTATTATATGATCTTGCCAATTCTAGGAATCAACGTTTGCTCTCAACTTATACGGTAGATTATGATACGTTTGATGATTACGATAAAATGAAGCTCGTATATGAATACGTGCAAAAACATTTTGCTGAAAAAATTACTTTAGAAGATGTTGCGGGTGTTGCCAGTATGTCGATAATTTCTTTTAACAGATTTATTAAAAAGCGAACCGGAAAAACTTTTGTCAATTATATAAATGATATCCGAATTGGATATGCGGCTCGTTGGCTGGTTGAGAAAGATATGAGTGTATCTGAAGTAGCTTTTAAATCAGGTTTTAATAATATTGCGAACTTTAATCGTAGTTTTAAAGCTACTAAAAACTGTACACCTAGTCAATATAGAGAAGATTTTTCTGGGTTAAAGCGTATTTTGTAGTGATACTTTTTTAGCACAAACAAATATTATTTTTAACGAAATCGTTTGCTTTTTTAATGATTCGTTAATTTTTATTTATAATTCGTACTGGATTAAGGGTTGGTTGTTGCGAAAAATGCATTTTTTTATAGTTTTTATTTTCATATGTGTTTTTTTAAGACGATATAGTAAAAATATTATCATCAAATGATATAATACTATCGATTTAATGTTTTGTTCTGTTATAGATTTGTTAAATAATTTAGATAATAAATCACACCCTTTTTATTACTTCATTATGAACTAACAAATTTAAACTAACCAAACATTTATTATGAAAAAACTAATGACTAACTTTATTCATTGGAATGCTGGCCACAGAGCGGTTCCTTTGATTTTATTCTTGTTACTGACGAGTAATTTTATTACAGCTCAGGTAAAGGTTTCGGGAACAATATCTGATGATAAGGGATTAGCTATTCCTGGTGCCAACATATTGGTTACAGGAACAAAAAAGACGGCTTCAACAGATTTTGATGGGAGATATTCTGTTGAAACACCTGCAAATTCTACAATCTCTGTTTCATTTATTGGATACATTACGCAGACAATTAATGTAAAAAACGGAGGAACTATCAATGTAATTTTGAAACTTAGTGCCGAAGATTTACGTGAAGTGTTAGTAAATGTAGGATATCGCAGTGTCAAGAAAAAAGATTTAACAGGAGCAATTTCTACAGTTGGCTCCAAGGATATTGCAGATTCTCCACAAGTATCAGTAGATCAGTTATTACAAGGACGTGCTGCAGGGGTGTCAGTTACAAATAACTCTGGCCAGCCAGGTGGTAGTGTGTCAGTAAAAATACGTGGAACTACTTCTATATCCGGAACTAATGAGCCATTGTATATTGTAGACGGTATTCCGATTTCAGGAGATGCTGCCAATACAAATACAGGAGGTTCAATTGTTAGCGGTTATTTGGGTGCAAACACAGGAAACGTAACTTCGAGCCCTATTGCATTTTTGAATCCTAATGATATTGAAACGATGGATATTTTGAAAGATGCTTCTGCGACTGCAATTTATGGCTCCAGAGCGTCAAATGGGGTCGTAATTATTACTACAAAAAGAGGTAAGAAGGGTGCAGGAAAAATTACTTATGATACCTATTTCTCTATTCAAAATGTAACGAGTTTGTTGGACACCATGACTTTGAGTCAATACGCCACGCAGCAAAATGCTTTGGCAGCGGTTTACGGTGTAACGCCACGTGATGAATTTGCTGTTCCGTCTGTTTTGGGTAAAGGAACAAATTGGCAGGATGAGATTTATAAAACGGCGGTGATGAGTAATCACCAGATTTCATTTTCAGGGGCAAAAGAAGGTACTACGTATTATATTTCAGGAGGTTATGTAGATCAGGAAGGTATTGTTATTGGTTCTAGTTTTAGAAGATATAATTTTAAAACAAACGTAGATAGCAAAATAAAAGATTGGTTGACTGTTGGCGTTTCTATTGGAGCAGGTGTAACAAATGAGGATATTACAATTAATGGTGCAAGTAATGGTATTATTAGTACTTCTATTTTATCTACTCCGGATGTTGCAGTAAAAGATACTAATGGAAATTATGCAGGTCCGCCGGCAGATGGGTCAATTGGGGTTTGGATTAACCCGGTGGCTTCAGCTTTGATGAATACTAACAAGTTGATTAAAAAGAACTTCATAGGAAATTTTTATGCTAATTTTAGAATAGCAAAGGGGCTTGAGTATCGATTTGATGTGGGAGGATCTACAAATATTGATAATTTTGAAGGCTTCGAACCTACTTATACTTGGGGGGCTGCCGTTAAAGAAACAAATCAGTTAGTAGAGAGATCGAATAATTGGTATGGTCTTAATATTAAAAATGTTTTAACTTATAAAATTGATGCAGGTGCGCATCATTTTAATGTCTTAGCCGGTCAAGAGGCAAATGATAGTCATTGGACAGGAAATTCGCAATCAGTTTCTGGTTTGGTAAGCAATGATATTCATTCTATTAGCTTGGGAGATCCTGATACACTTACAGCTTCAGAATACAAAGGGAGCTCTGGATTGTACTCTTTCTTCGGGTCTTTTAATTACGATTATGACAATCGATATGGGTTACAGGCAACAATGAGAGCGGATGGAAGTTCTAATTTTGGGCCAGGCGAAAAATGGGGCTACTTTCCTTCATTTTCAGGTTATTGGAAACTTTCAAATGAAAAATTCATGGAAGGTACCAAAGAATATATTGACAACATTAAATTTAGAGCTGGTTATGGTGAGACTGGTAATCAAAATGTTGGCGGTGCAGGTTACATGAGTACAGTTCGTGCAATAAAATCAGCACTGGGTAATTTCTTTACCGTTAATAATATTGCAAATCCGGGTTTAACCTGGGAAACTTCTAAGCAAACAAACTTTGGTTTGGATTTTACACTTTTTAAGTCAAAACTTCAGGCTACATTCGATGTATATAGAAAAGAATCAGAAGGATTTTTATTCGTTTTGCCATTGCCTTATTATGTTACGGGTACAGATACTTATCAAGGAGGTTTAGGAGCACCAAATGTAAATTTAGGAAGCTTAAGAAACCAGGGTTTTGAGATGACTTTAGATTACAATGAAAAGTTCGGAAAAGATTTTAGCTGGAATTCAAAAGTAATTTTCTCTACAAATAAAAATGAATTGTTAAGCTTGCAAGATAATTTTGATTTGACAAAAGATGTAATGCTTAATGATTATACTAATAAAGCAGTAACCAAAACAGTGGTTGGTCAGCCAGTTGGTCAATTTTACGGATACCAGACCGTTGGTATTATCAGAACCAATGAACAATTAGCAAATGCACCTATTCCTTACACAGGAAATAAAGCTGTGAAAAGTCAATTAGGAGATGTTGAGTATGTAGACCAAAATAAAGACGGTTTAATTGATGACAAGGATTTAACTTATATTGGTAATCCTCAGCCGAAATTTACTTATGGCTTCAATAATACTTTTAAATACAAAAATGTTGATTTAGGAGTCTTTTTACAGGGGTCTTATGGTAATAAGGTTATGAACTTAACCAGACGTGCCGGTACTAAAAACCAACGTTTGTATGAAAATCAATTGGCTGAAGCTGCGGATTTTTGGACACCGGAAAATGTTGATGCAAAATATCCAAGACCTGATGGTGGAGACGGACATCCAAATATAGCAATCTCTGATCGTTATGTGGAAGATGGGTCATATCTGAGAATTCAACAAGTAACTTTAGGTTATAACATGCCTTCGGATGTAATTTCAAAAGCGAGTATTAGTAAATTAAGATTTTATTTCGGTATTCAAAATCTTTACACATTTACCAAATATACAGGTTATGATCCAGAGATAGGAGCGTACAATCAAGATCCATTATTAGTCGGAATTGATTCAGGGCGCTACCCAACCAATCGCAGTTTTACTTTTGGAATGAATTTAGAATTTTAATTACTATCCTTATGAAAAAATATATCAATATAAAGACCTTAGTTTTATTCTTAACACTAGGTTTGGTAACTACTTCTTGCAGCGAAGATTTCTTGGATCGCCCATCTGAAGATAGTTACAGCAGTGACCAGTTTTATAATAGTGATGAACAGGTAGAGAGAACAACTTATGGTATGTATGGCGCAATGTGGGCTCCTTATTATACTAAAAATTTCTATGCATTAGCTGAATTGTCATCAGGGAATTGTTTAGCGTATGCAGATGGACCAGAGCTGATTCAGTTTAAATTAACTTCTGATAGTCCAATATTGCTAGATCCCTGGAGAGCCTGTTTTGCAATTGTGGCACAGTCCAATAATTTAATTAATAATATAGAGAAAGATGCTACTGGAAATGTAAGTAAAGCTGTAATTAAAAATACTGTTGCAGAAGCGCATTTTTTTAGAGCAATAGCTTATTTTTATTTGGTTCGTTTGTATGGGCCGGTGCCTATTATTGAAGATAATTTAGCTTTGGCAAAAGATCCATTGGTTAATACAAATAGAATTGAAGATGTTTATACGTTTATTGAAAACGATTTAAAGTATGCAGCAGCAAATCTAAAATCAAAAATTAGATCCAGAACTCCGGGTGGTGAAAATATTTTTGTAACTCAGGGCTCTGCCGAAGCATTTCTAGCCAAAATTTATTTGTATGAGAAAAAATATGCAGATTCTAAATTAGTGGCTGAAAAAGTTATTAATTCTGGTGAGTTTGGTTTGGTGCCAAATTTTGCAGATTTGTTTTTGACAAGTAAAAATAATAACGAAGAGTCTATTTATTCCTGGCAATGGTCTGGTGCTATCAATACTTATGGTGGAGGAAATTTTTCAAATATTCAATATGGTTTGGATATTTTGAATGATAACGCTTCATATGGTGCTACTTACGTACCAAGTAATGATGTTCAGGATGCTTTTGAAATTGGAGATTTAAGAAGAAAAGAATCTTTTATGATTTACGGTGATTCTTATCCTAATTTAAAAGCTAAAGGAGAGGTAGGTTTTGTAATGGATAAGGATAAATATGGCGATGTATTAGCTAATACCGGTGCCGCAGTTAAGAAATACGTAGTGGGTCAGGCTACTAGTGAAACAGGACCTGCCGATTCATGGGGAGGGATGAATAATTGCAATTATATTATGCGCTATGCAGATCTTTTATTGATTCATGCTGAGGCTATTATGGCTGGAGCCGATGAAACTGCAAGTCCTGCTGCAAAAGAATCATATAATAAAGTGAGACGTAGAGCTGGTCTGGGTATTTTAGGAAATAATGTTCCTTTAACAAAAGCAGCTTTATTTCATGAGCGTAGAGTTGAATTTGCTTTTGAAGGAGAATTTTGGTTTGATTTAGGCAGACTGCCACGTCAGGAAGCAATTAGTATAATCTCTCAACAGGATAGAGGTTTTGACTCTCAGGGAGTAATACATTATACACCGACACCAGCTGATTTTACTTACCCAAAACCAGATATCGAAGTTAGAAAAAATCCAAAATTGAAAGAGGCACCAGTTCCTTACAGTTTCAAATAATTTTTTAAAAGTAAATCACTATGAAAAATATAAAAAATAGAATGTTATTGAAGTTGTGTCTTTTGGCTTCGATCTCAATTTTACTGTTTACTTCCTGTTCAAATGATTCAGGAGATTCAGGAGGTTCCTCCACTGGAAAGCTTGAAGTAACCGGAATTAGTAAATCTGTTGTTGATGATCCTTTGGTTGACGGGGATAGAGAAGTTGATGTTCCTACAGATATTATTAACGCTGGAAATTATTATATCATTAGAGGATCTGGTTTTAGTACATTAAAATCAATTTCATTTAATGGCTTAGAATCCTATTTTAATTCAACATTCGTAACAGATAATGCTATCGTTGTACTAGTTGATGAAAAAACTCCATATTACAATGAAATGGATGAAATGAAAATAGTTACCAACGTAGGTACTTTGAAGTATAAAGTAGCTATAAGACCTCCAAGTCCTAGTATTAAAGGGTTTCCAATCAATCCTAATGCGGGAGATATAATCACGATTAAAGGAGAATATTTTTTACGTCCTGTAGTAAATTTTGGAACTACGAAAGTGGAACCTATTGAGTCATCTTTGACTGAAATAAAAGTAAAAGTTCCGGATGATTTTAAATATAAATACCTATCGATAACGAACGTTTCAGGAACAACTGTTGCTAATCAGGCATTTGGCAGTGCGCTTTATGATGATGCTCCTACTAATATCTGGGGTTGGGATGAAAAATGGGATGGAACGAATGTTTTCGATTTGGCTTATACTAAAGATTTTAGTCAGGGATCTAAATGTATTGAATGGAAATCAGGTGAGTGGGATGGTTATCTTATTGCTCTTGCTTCCTGGAATTTTACAGATACAGATAAATTTAAAGCTGTAAGATTTTCTGTTAAAGGCACAAAAGCTGGAAAAGTAAAGTTTTTTATTAATGGAAATGCAGATAGTAATTTCAAGGTTGTAGAATTTAAATCTGATTCATGGACTTATATAGAAATTCCTTTTAGCGATTTAGGTTATCCGGCTGTATTAAGCAAAATCGGATGGCAGGAATTTGGTGGTTTTGGAGGAAATACCATCTTACTTGATGATATTGGATTGGTATTAAAATAATTGTGAAGGATTCAAAAAAATAAATCTTAATGGTCAACTTGACTTTGTTTATAAGAATCCATAATTAAAAACTAAAAGAGAAGTATGAAAAATATATATAATAAAGTAAAACATATTGCTATATGTGTCTTTTTGATTGTTGCAGTTTCTTCTTGTGATAATGATATTAAAGATATTGGAGGAGCGCAGCAAAATTATAACACGGCATACGGATTGCTTCAGGCAAATAGTAATTTGTCTACGTTTGTAAAAGCAATACAATTAACAGGATTGCAGTCAACATTAGACACACCGGATGATTATACTTATTTTGTTCCTAATGACGAAACTTTTGCTGCTTATTTAGTTGCAAATGGTTATGTAAATGAGTTGGGATATCCAGATATTAATTTGGTTCCGGTAGAAGATTTAAAACAACTTGTTTTGAGTCATGTTATTAAAGGCGTTAAAAAACGAGTAGCCAGACTTGAAGGTGTTGAAGCTGATTATTTAACAACTGGCGATTATGCTACAATGGCAAATGCCGTAAATCCTGATTTGTATTTATTGAGTATAAATGTAACCAACAATGTTTTAAAGGTAAACGGATCTGATAAAGCAGCGCCGGGGTTGGATTATTACGCAACAAATGGTTTCGTTCAAGTTTTAAGTAATGTAATTGAATTAACTCCTCCAGCTCCGGTAATTTCAACTCTTTCACAAGTATTAGCTTCGCCGGGAGATGTTATTACGATTAAAGGCCAGAATTTTGTTAAGGTTAAAAGTGTGAAATTTGGAACTACAGAGGCTGCGTTTACAGTAGTATCTAAAACAGAAATCCAGGCAACTGTTCCAGCTGATTTTGGTTCGTACGCATCAATTGTGGTCGAGACTGAATTTGGAGTGTCTGCTCCGAGTAGCATAGGGATTACATACCTTTTATATGCTGATGATGCATCTAAAATTAGTTACCAATGGGATTGGGGTGGTAGTTTTGATATGCTAAATACCGAGCAGGTTAGTAGAGGTACACATTCTATTAAGAAAATTACTGGGCCTTGGTCAGGATTTTACATAGGTTTTAAAGAAACTTTGAACACAAGTGATTATCAATTTGTTAAAATATCTGTGTATGCTACGGAAAGTACAAAAATATTAGTAAGTATACATCCTAAAGGAAATGAGAATGATGCTTTTGGAACGACCGTTCAGTTAGTTGCCGGACAATGGAATAATATTTCAATTCCGATGTCAGATTTGAAGCTGGATCAGGTAGGACCTACTTTTAATAATGTGTTTATTAAAGAGTATTCTGGAATATCACTTACGCCAGGAAATACTATCTACTATGACGATATAGGATTTTTATAAAATATTATTTGTTTTGAGTCAGTTTGAAAATGTTCCCTTATTGAAAGATTAGGGAACATTTTTTTAAGTATTTAATTTGAAAAAGAATGAAAAAAATTGCTTTATTACTTGTTTTAAGTATATCCGGGATCTGTTTTAGTCAAGGAAATACTCATGAGCAGCAAGCCGGAAAATTTGAAGGTCTTGCAATGACTCCGCCAATGGGTTGGAATTCATGGAATACTTTTGCTACTAATATTGATGAAAAGTTAGTAAAAGAAACTGCCGACATTATGGTTTCTTCAGGATTGGCCGTAGCAGGTTATAATTATATAGTATTAGATGATGGCTGGATGGCTAAAGAGCGTGATGCAAATGGTGATTTGGTTCCTGATCCTGTTAAATTTCCTAACGGAATGAAAACTGTAATAGATTATGTACACAGTAAAGGATTGAAATTTGGTTTGTACAATTGTGCCGGAACTCAAACTTGTGCCGGATATCCGGGAACGCGTGGTTACGAATATCAGGATGCGCGTTTTTATGCTAAATTGGGTATAGATTTTTTAAAGTACGATTGGTGTAACACGAAAGGAATAACTGCACCTGAAGCTTATGCAACAATGAGCAATGCGTTAAAAACAGCTGGAAGGCCAATTGTTTTTAGTCTTTGTGAATGGGGGGATAACCAGCCTTGGGAATGGGGAAAACCTGTTGGAAATCTTTGGAGAATTTCCGGAGATATTTACCCTTGTTTTGATTGCGAATTCAAACATCCTGAAAACTGGTCGTCATGGGGATTTATGAAAATTGCCGAAATGCGAAAAGATATCCGCAAATATTCGGGACCGGATCATTGGAATGATTTTGATATGATGGAAGTTGGAAACGAGATGAATGATACTGAAGATAAAGCTCATTTTGCAATGTGGTGTATGTTGGCATCTCCATTGTTTTCAGGAAATGATTATAGAAAAATGTCAAAAGAAACGCTTGCCATTTTAACCAATAAAGAATTAATAGCGGTTAATCAGGATAAATTAGGAGTTCAGGGATTCAAATATAGTGCAGAAGACGGATTGGAAGTTTGGGTAAAACCGCTATCAGATGGAAACTGGGCTGTGACATTTTTAAATAGAACTGATGTTGCTAAAAAAATTAACTTCGATTGGAAAAAGAATACAATTAAAGATGTTGATTTTGGATATGAAGCCGATTTTAATAAAACGGTTTTTAAATTAAAAGACCTTTGGAAGAATAAGGAAATCAGTAATACAAAAAAGAGTTTTCAGGCAGATATCGCTTCTCATGATGTAATTACATTAAAGTTAATTCCGTAAACGTGATTTAAAATGAAATCAAAAGCTAATTTTTTTACACTTATTGTGCTGTTTGTGTTTTGTGCTTCAAAAGCGCAATTTGTAAAATATCATGGGCAACTTCGTGTGGAAGGAACTCAGTTAACAGATCAAAATAATAATCCAATTGTATTACGTGGAATGAGTTTTGGCTGGCACAGTATGTGGCCGAGATTTTATAATGAAAAGGCAGTAGATTGGTTGAAGAAAGATTTTAGTTGCAATGTGGTTCGTGCAGCGATGGGGATTGAACTAGGGAAGATGGCTTATATAAAGGAACCGGAATTCTCAAAAGAGAAAATTGAAGCCGTTGTAAATGGCGCGATTAAATCGGATATATACGTTATTATCGATTGGCACAGTCATAATATAAATCTAAAAGAAGCAAAAGTTTTTTTTGCTGAAATATCTAAAAAGTATGCCAGGTATCCCAATATAATATATGAGGTTTTCAACGAGCCGGATGACGAAAGTTGGCCTGAAATTAAGGCCTACTCCGAAGAAATAATCAGAGTAATTAGAGAAAACGATCCAGACAATGTTATTTTGGTTGGTTCGCCACATTGGGATCAGGATGTTAATCTTCCGGCTGCTGATCCTATAAAAGGTTATAGTAATATAATGTATACCATGCATTTTTACGCTGCCACACACGGTAAAGAATTAAGAGACAGGACAGATGAAGCCTTAAATAAAGGCCTGCCAATATTTATTTCTGAGTCTGCAGGAATGGAAGCATCTGGAGATGGGCCTTTAAATACAAAAGCATGGAAGGAATACATAGATTGGATGGAAGATCGAAAGCTGAGTTGGATAACATGGTCAGTTTCTGATAAAGAGGAAACGTGTTCTATTCTTAAAAAATCTGCAAAATCAGAAGGAAAATGGAAAGGGGAAGATTTAAAAGAATCCGGAATACAAGTTCGTGAATTTTTAAGAAAGTATAATTCGCAAGAGTAGAAGTAGTTACTTTTATTTCAAAAAAGCCTGTTCAGTTTATGATCAGGCTTTTTGTTTTTAATTGTAAAACTTTTTGCTTTTGATTTAAAAATTATATTGAGTGTTTTAAGCTTCTAAGAAGGTTTTTGGTTTCTGTTTTTTTGTAAGAATTTTTAATTCAAAAACATAATTTATATAAATATTTATAAATTAATGTTTGTGAATTAGTTTTTATTTAAAATTTTAAGTACCCCTATTTTAAGAGGGGTTTTATTTTTTTTGTTGCTTTCTGTGGTGATTTTTTGGTTGTTTGTGCGTTGTTTTTTGTTGTATGCCCTAAAAATTTTCTGATTTTTACTAAAATTGCATTAGGGATTTTTCAAAATTAAATCAGTATTAATGTCAAATAACGATTATTGTTAATTTAATTTTTGTAATCCATAATTCTGCTTATAAAACGTCAAAAAAATAGACTTCAATTCTTTTGCTCGTACAAAAGTTAATAAATTCGCTAATGAAAATGAAGAGGTTTTAGGGGGAGATTAGAGGTTTTAGAAGTGACTTATAGTAGAATGTACATATATAAAAGATTAACTAACCAGAATCAATTTAATAACTAAAAACCAATTAAAACATGAAAAAAGTATTGCACATTTTAGCCGCGATGTTAACGAGTTCTTTTGCATTTGCTCAGGAAGATACCGAAACTCCAGTTGTACCAGCAACTACATGGGGAGGATCAGCAGATGCGTATTATAAATATGATTTTTCAAAACAAATGAATGGATTAACGAGCTTTACCAACTCACAAGATTCATTTGAATTAGGAATGGCGTCTATTAATGCAGGTCATACTTTCGGAAAAGCATCTGTATTTGTAGATTTAGGTTTCGGAAAAAGAGCGGGAGAATTTTCATATAATGAAACAACAGATAAAGATATAAATGCAAAATTTTTAATTAAACAATTATTTTTTACATACCAACTTACAGAAAAATTTAAATTAGTTGCGGGAAGTTTTGGAACCCATATAGGCTATGAAGTGCTTGACGCAGTAGGTAATAAAAACTACAGTATGTCATATGCTTTTTCATATGGACCATTCTTTAATACTGGAGTAAAAGCACAATATACTTCAGGGAAGTTTACGGCAATGTTTGGTATAACTAATCCAACTGATTTTAAATCGGCTATGGATGCAGGTTCATCACAAAAAACATATATAGGTCAATTAGGGTATATAGGTGAAACAGGAAGCGCTTATCTAAACTTTACATCAGGAAGTAGTAATCCGGCTTCTGAAGATAATAAAACACAATTTGATTTAGTAGCTTCAAAAACAATAAGTGATAGTTTTGGTCTTGGTTTTAATGCAACATATGCTAAAACTAAAAATGATATTTCAAGCTTAGGTGATGGTGAATGGTTTTCACTAGTAGGATATGCTAATTATTCATTTAGCCCGTCTTTACTATTGGCATACAGATTGGAATATTTTGATGCTAAAGATGCTGCTCCGGCAAGTTTAGGAACACTAACAGGATCAAACGTATTCGCAAATACAATTTCATTGAATTATAAAGTTGGAAAACTTACTATAATTCCTGAGTTTAGATACGATGCTGCATCAGAAGATATCTTTTTAGATAGTGATGCTGCTCCAGCAGGAGGGTCGTTCTTTGGATTAATTGCTACAACATACTCTTTCTAGAGATAAAGATTGATATTTTTTTTTTTTTTTGGAGCTGTCAAAACATTCAAATGTTTTGGCAGCTTTTTTATTTGTTTAAGATCGATATTAAAGTAGAGAAGAAAGAGTAAAGAGTAAAGATAAAATAGGAGAGGGGGTAGTGAGATATAAAGACTTTTAAATATTGATTGCTTAATGAGTATTTTAAGGAGCTTAATATAATTTCGGTCATTTCTTTTCTTTGTCCTATACTCTTGTATCCTTCATCATAAGGTATGCTTCAAAAACACAAAAACGCATTTCTAAGTGCTTAGAAACGCGTTTTTGTGTTTTTATTAATTGTCTTTTTACTGAATCTGTTTTTTGTAAATCGAATAAATAGTATCTATTGTTTTTCTATCTAAAACTGATGTAGCATCTGTTTGAATATAATGCAATTTAAAAGCCTGTATTGCGGCTGAAAGATTCTTTGTATTGTAGCCAATAATACGCAAAGCAGGTTCTATTTTGAAATCAAAAGGAGCTTCTTCCAGAATTTCATCCGGCCAGATGCCAAATCCTTTTTCTGCCAAAGTTTTCCAGGGAAATAAAGCGCTTGGATCTTGCTTTCTTCCTGGTGCAATATCAGAATGCCCTAAAATATTTTGAGTTGGAATATTATAATCTTTTTTCAATTTTGTTAGAAGCGCTACAAGACTGCTAATTTGTGCTTCGGTAAAAGGTTTAAAGCCATTGTTGTCAATTTCAATACCAATAGAGCATGAGTTTAAATCTGTGTTTTTACCCCAGGTAGATGCACCTGCGTGCCAAGCTCTTAAATAGTCGTTTAGCATCTGGACGACTTTCCCGTTTTCAGAAATTATATAATGGGCGCTAACCTGTGTTTTGGTTTTGGTAAAAGTGCTTATGGTTTGTTGTACAGAATCTTGTGCCGTATGATGCAGAATGATAAAGCTCGGCTTTCTTAAATTAAAATTAACCGTACCAATCCATTCGGTATTAATGCCATTTAATAGGGCAGTTGAACCTGTTTTTGATAAAGTATCTTTTACAATTCCTAATTGCGAAGCATACGAAGTGTCAATAACCACTGGACTAACAGCGGGAATTGTTTTTGCTTCTTTGCTTGTAATCTGGTTTTCTAAGTTTTTAAGCTGCTGATCGTAGACTTTTTCTGTGGATTTATAAGGATTCGTGGAACACGAAGTTATTACAATTGCTAAAATCAAATAATAAAAATGCTTTGTCGTCATGATTAGTTACATTCTAGGATTAGGTTATAAACAATTATTCGTGAACTTTTATTGCTTCTGTTTCCTCTTTTATTTCTTTTACTTCTTTTGTGTCAGAATCTTTTTTCTTTTTGTTTTTCGTTTTCTTGATCTCTTTAAAATTAGCCATGAAATTGGTGTATTTTTCTATTTGATCAGGATTTAAAAAAGCAGTGATTTTTTTAGTGGTACTTTCTCTTAATGCAGTCAATTGTTCGATTTTTTGATCTTGACTGCTCTCTTCGTTTTTCAAAAGAATTCCTTGTTCTCTCATGCTGTCTGCAAGAACATTGGTAATTGCGATAGCTTGTAAGTCATCCAATTTTACCTCTGGCTTCATTTGCTCAACAATTTTTGCGGCAGTTTCTTCAGCAGGAATTTCTTTAGGCTTGCTCGGAGTGCTTTGCGGGCCAGACATCATACTTCTATCCATTCCCATTCCGCCACCTCTTCCATAACCACCTCCACCATAGCCATTATTATATCCATTCCCATATTGTGCAGAAACAGAATTGAAACACAATAAAGTGAAAAATAAAATAAAAAGTGTGTGTGTAGGTTTCATAAAAATATTTTATCTAAAATTCATAATAGTTTACCGTAAATTTAAGCAGGTTCTCCGTATAAATCAAATTCTGTTGCTTCTATTATGCGTATATTAACAAATTCTCCTGTTTTTACATAATGTTTAGACGCATCAATCAAAACTTCATTGTCTACATCCGGGCTGTCAAATTCTGTTCTTCCAACAAAATGAGCGCCTTCTTTTCTGTCAATAATACATTTGTAAACTTGTCCAACTTTCTCCTGGTTTAAATCCCATGAAATTTGAGATTGCAATTCCATGATTTCATTAGCTCTGGCTTGTTTTACATCGTCTGGTACATCATCTTCCAATAAATAAGCATGTGTATTTTCTTCATGAGAATAAGCAAAACATCCCATCCTGTCAAATTTCATTTCCTGAACAAAGTCTTTCAAAATTTCAAAATCTTCCTGTGTCTCTCCCGGATAGCCAACAATCAAAGTAGTTCTGATGGCCATTCCTGGAACTGCTGCACGGAAATCTTTTAGTAATTGAGTTGTTTTCGCTTGTGTTGTACCACGACGCATCGATTTTAAAATAGAATCTGAGATGTGTTGTAACGGAATATCAATGTAATTACAAATCTTAGGTTCGCGTTTCATAACTTCTAAAACATCCATTGGGAAACCAGTAGGAAAAGCATAGTGTAAGCGAATCCACTCAATTCCTTCCACTTTTACCAAAGCTTCTAAAAGTTCAGCAAGATTCCTTTTTTTATAAATATCAAGACCATAATACGTTAAGTCCTGAGCGATTAAGATTAATTCTTTTACGCCATTTTTAGCTAATCCTTCAGCTTCTTTAACTAATTTTTCAATTGATTGAGAAACGTGTTTACCTCGCATTAAAGGAATCGCACAAAAACTACAAGGTCTGTCGCAACCTTCTGCAATTTTTAAATAAGCGTAGTTTTTAGGGGTTGTAGTTAAACGTTCTCCTAGTAATTCATGTTTATAATCGGCTCCTAAAGCTTTCAATAGTTGAGGTAACTCAGTTGTGCCAAAATATTGATCGACATTTGGAATCTCTTTTTCCAGATCTGGTCTGTAACGTTCCGATAAACATCCGGTTACAAAAACCTTGTCAACTAAACCTTTGTCTTTTTTATCTGCATATTCCAAAATCATGTTTACTGACTCGGCTTTTGCGTTATCAATAAAACCACAAGTGTTGATTACGATAATGTTTCCTTCCTCGGCTGCAGGTGCTTCATGTTGTACTTCTTTGCCATTGGCGCGAAGTTGTCCCATTAATACTTCACTGTCATATACATTCTTCGAACACCCAAGAGTGATTACGTTAATTTTGTTCTTTTTTAAAGACTTGGTTCTCATACTTTTATAAATTGGAGTGCAAAATTACACTTTTTTATTCAAACACCGCTTGTTTCAGTTTCTTTTAGATGATTTTTGTGAAGCTAATCTCCCGATATTTCAGGATTCGCTATATCTTTTTATGTAGTCCTTTTTGTAAAACAGAAAATATAGAGGTTTGTTAAGTACACTTCCGGAAGTCTCGGAGCTATCAGAGTTAAAAAAAATCCGTTAAGCCAGACTTAACGGAAATTTCAAATTAATCTATTTTAATATAATTACAATTCAAATAATAAAGTCAAAGAAACATTATTAAGTTTCGATGAAATGTTGGCGCCATCAGTAAATCCGGTGGCAAAAAATCCCTGATTTGATTTTCTTTCTGAATAAGAATAAGCCAAGTCTAATTTTGTAGATCCAAAACTATAGCCTAAACCTCCTGAGTAGCCGTTTAAATCTCCAATTGTTGATCCGTTTTTGTAAGGACTTCCTTCAAATCGGTAACCGCCTCTTAAACTTAATCGGTTTATTTTGTATTCACCACCAATTCTCAATTCACCATTACTAGTCAATTGGTTATTTATGTCTCCGTTTAATCCGCTAAAACCAGGGTCATTTGTTGGTTTGTATTTTGTGTTTGAATAGTCTTTAATCGCATAATCAATACTTAGTAAACCTGATTTTCCAAATACATAAGCGCCACTAAAAGTCCATTTTGCCGGAGTTTGTAAAGTGTAGCGTTCGTAAACATTTATAACATTAGGGTTTAAATTTGCGTATACTTCAGGGCCATTTGTGGCTTGTCGTGCTGTGTATAAACTTTGATGAACTTCGTCGTAAAGATCGTACCATGTATTAGATTCGTATGCTAAACCAAGACGGAAAGCTTCTGTAACTTTACCAATTGCTCCAAGTTGAAAAGAAAAACCGTTTCCGTAAGTATATAATTCATTATTGAAAGTTAAGTTAGATATAGTTTCTCTAGGTACTAATGGATTATCGTTAGTTTCGTAAAAACTGCTTGATCTTCTGTAATCTGTAATATGAACATTTAAATTGGCTCCAAAATAAATTCTTTCTTTATATGATGTTGCAATGTTAAAACTTAATTTACTATTGTATCCTGTGGTGTAAACGTTATTCTCTTGATAATATTTTCCTCCTGATGGAACATTGGTAATATAGGTACTGTTCGGGTTGTTTGGGTCATCTGCATTTATTATAAATCCCTGATAGCCTAACATGGCTTGTTGCGCAGCATAGCCTGATAAGTTTGGATATTGATAATTGGGTAAATTTGAGCCTAAAAAACGATATAGATCGCTGATTGATTCACCAGGTTGTAATTTTACAAATTGTTGAGGTACAGGCGATCCCCCATTACTATTGTTTGCAAAAGCTAAAAAATAACCGTCAATAGAATTGGGATTTAATCCAGCTGAAAAAACTTCATTATCAAAGTTGTTGGTGTTTTCATAAGTTGCTCCAATAGCAATTTTTTTCCAGTTGTTATTTGGATTTCGGTCCTTGAAAACAAAAACGCCACCAGCCTGATTTAGAATAAAAGAATTTTCTTTATCACTGGTTTGAGTTTGGTTATAATTAGAATTGTTTTTAATGATTTGATTACTAAAAGTTGTTCCAAACTGATTGTTATTGAATATTGCAGAGCCTGCTGGGTTTACAGTTAAAGAAGATAAATCTCCTCCAACAGCTCCAAATGCACCACCCATAGCTCTAAATCTTGCCGTTCCTGTTAAGTTGTCTTGCGCATAACGCACTGCATCTGATACTTCCTGAGAATGTGAGACGCTAAAAGTTAGTCCTGTAATAAAAAGGAAAAATATTTTTCTCATGTGTGGTTAAGTTTTAAATGTGAGTTATCTGATTAGTGAGAAGGAGAAACTATCTTCTTCCTCCGCCGCCACCGCCAGATCTTCCACCACCGCCGTATGATCCACCGCCGCCGCCTGACGATCTCATGCTTCCTCCGCTGCTATTCATTGAGCGAGATGGGCTAGGAGAGTAGGATCTTGTCGAGTTACTATTGGTATTGTTGTAACTTCTGTTTGTAGTTGTGCCAGATCTTCTGTAGTCATAACTGTTGCTTTGCCCTTGTGCTGTACCTCTTCTGTTTGTGAAAGTCGGACTTGTTGAGTAGCTTCTGCCGTTTGCATTAGAACTTCTTCTAAAGTCAGAGTAGTCCGTACGTCTGTTAGTTGTGTACCCGTTTCTGTTTGTGGTATAGTTTCCTCTTCCGGCATAATTTCTACCAGTATTGTATGAGCTTCTTGTAGAATATCCTCTTGATCCGTAGTAAGCTGCAGATCCTCTTCTTCCATAGTTATAAGAGTAGTTGTTGTATCCGTAGCCGTAACCTGGGTAGTAACCCGGGTAACCCCAGCCTGGATAATATCCAGGATAGCCCCATCCGTAATAAGGATAGCCCCATCCATATCCATATCCATATCCGTAATAAGGGTATCCCCATCCAAATCCAATTCCCCATGACCACATTGGGTCAGAGTAAACGGTTACAGATACATCTGTATTAGCGCTTCCCCATGCAGGATAAGCTTTTGCTGCGGTTTGTGTACTGTCGTTTTCTGCATAATTACCATAGCTGTCTACGTCAGTAAAAATCTCTGTAGGCTGATCATCAGTGTCTTGTAGTGATTTAAAATAATCTTTATATTGGCTGTTAGCAGAAGTATTTGTTGATTGTGCGTATGTTCTTGTCGAACCACCATAAACGCCATCATTGTCCTGATAGGATGTATTTTGATAAGAACCACACGAAGCAACTAGTAAACTCAGTAGTCCAATTAAGTAAAAATGACTTGAGTTTTGGCGGAGAGTAGTAGAAGTTTTCATATCTGTGGTGTTTTTTATTGTTGCACATTACAAAAATAGTTAGTTTTGTCAAACTATTTAGTTAAAATTATTAAAACAAAATTTGTGCCAAACTATTCAATATGAGTAAGAACCTCACTACAAGATCAGAAGATTATTCGAAATGGTATAACGAGCTGGTTGTTAAAGCAGATTTAGCTGAAAACTCAGGAGTTAGAGGATGTATGGTTATTAAACCGTACGGATATGCTATTTGGGAAAAAATGCAGGCGGAGTTAGATCGAATGTTTAAAGAGACAGGACATCAAAATGCATATTTTCCTTTGTTCGTGCCGAAAAGCATGTTTGAAGCAGAAGAGAAAAATGCAGAAGGATTTGCGAAAGAGTGTGCAATCGTAACACATTATAGATTAAAGAATGATCCGGATAAACCCGGAAAACTAATGGTTGATCCAAATGCTAAGTTGGAGGAAGAGCTTATTGTTCGTCCTACAAGTGAAGCTATTATTTGGTCTACCTATAAAGGATGGGTGCAGTCTTATAGAGATTTGCCCTTATTGATTAATCAATGGGCAAATGTGGTTCGTTGGGAAATGCGTACGCGTTTGTTTTTAAGAACCGCAGAGTTTTTATGGCAAGAAGGGCATACGGCACATGCTACAAAAGCAGAAGCAATAGAAGAGTCTGAAAAAATGATGAATGTATATGCTGATTTTGTGGAGAATTTTATGGCGATTCCGGTTGTTAAAGGTATAAAAACAGAAACAGAGCGTTTTGCTGGTGCAGATGAAACCTATTGTATTGAAGCTTTGATGCAGGATGGTAAAGCATTGCAGGCTGGTACTTCTCACTTTTTAGGACAAAACTTTGCAAAAGCTTTTGATGTGAAGTTTGCTAATGCTGAAGGAAAACAAGAGCACGTTTGGGGAACTTCATGGGGAGTGTCAACTCGTTTAATGGGAGCTTTGGTTATGACACACTCTGATGATCAGGGATTAGTTTTGCCTCCAAATTTAGCACCTATACAAGTTGTGATTGTTCCTATATATAAGACAGATGAACAATTGGCAGAAATTACAACTGCGGTTAATGATTTAACTGTGAAATTGAAAAAGTTGAAAATTTCAGTTAAATATGATGATAGAACAACTCAAAAACCAGGATTCAAATTTGCTGAATGGGAATTGAAAGGTGTTCCTGTTCGAATTGCTGTGGGGCCAAAAGATTTAGAAAACGGAACTTTTGAGGTTGCGAGACGTGATACATTGACAAAAGAAGTGGTTTCTGCTGAAGGAATTGTTACTTATGTAAATGATCTGTTAGAGCAGATTCAGACAGACTTATTTAATAAGGCATTAGATTATCGTAATACACATATAACGGAAGTAAATAGTTTTGAGGAATTTAAGGAAGTTTTAGAAGGTAAAGCAGGTTTTGTATCAGCGCATTGGGATGGTACTGCTGCGACTGAAGAAAAAATAAAAGACTTAACAAAAGCAACAATTCGTTGTATTCCTTTAGATAGCAAAGAAGAGGCGGGAACCTGTATATTTACTGGGAATCCTTCTACAAAAAGAGTGTTGTTTGCGAAGGCATATTAAAAATTTTTAATTTTTTTTGCATCAGGTATTGTACATCTTAAAAATAGTTGTATTTTTGCATCCGCATTAGAGAAGCAGGCCCGTTCGTCTATCGGTTAGGACGCATGGTTTTCATCCATGTAAGAGCGGTTCGATTCCGCTACGGGCTACTACTTTTTACTGCGAAACTGTTCTTAAAATACTGAGAATAAAATGGCCCGTTCGTCTATCGGTTAGGACGCATGGTTTTCATCCATGTAAGAGCGGTTCGATTCCGCTACGGGCTACAATAATACCTCTATTTAATTATAGAAAAACTTAGAAGGATATGGTCTGTTCGTCTAGGGGTTAGGACTCCAGGCTTTCGTCCTGGTAACAGGGGTTCGATTCCCTTACAGACTACTGAATTAGTTGTAAATAAGTTTTGTAAAATAAAAGTTGGTGTCTCGATTTTTATTTTATTAGTTAAAACCAAAGTGATTGTTTTGCAATTGTGGGAGGTTTTTCTTTTTTAACTAGTATTTATAATAATTATTACATCTAAAATTAAAAGAAAATGGCAAATCATAAGTCAGCATTAAAAAGAATCAGAAGTAACGAAAAAAGAAGAGTTCTTAACAGATACCAGCATAAAACTACTCGTAATGCAATTAAAGCATTAAGATTAGCTACTGAAAAATCTGATGCAGCTTCTAAATTATCAACTGTAATTTCTATGATTGATAAATTAGCTAAAAAGAACATCATTCATGATAATAAAGCTTCTAACTTGAAGTCTAAATTAACTAAGCATGTTGCTAAATTGTAATTAATTACAATTTCCTAAATATACGGAAAGCCCTCTTTTAGAGGGCTTTTTTGTTTGTATAAATAGGATAAATTCCAAATAAAAAAATCCCAAATTCCAATATTGCTTTTAAATGAAGTTTAGTAGTATTGGGATTTGGATTTTTTTTTTTTTTTTTTTTGATTTGATTTTTTAAATATCTATCTTCTTTTTAAGATATTCTAACATTGGCAGTGTAATTGGCTTTGAAAGAAAATCGATAATTATGGGGTATTTTTTTGCTTTGGCTAAATCGTCAGGGTCAATTGTTGAAGATAAAACAATAACACTTGCGGCGTTGCTGAACTCAGTGTAATCTCCGGATGTAAAATGGTCCAGGAATTCCCAGCCACCCATGACGGGCATATTTAAATCTAAAAAAATTAATTCAGGTTTTTTGCTTACTTTGTTTTTGCTATTGGTGTATTTTAAGGTATTGAAGTGGAGTAGTGCTTCTTCGCCATTTTGAGCCGTAATAATTTCATTCGAAAACTCGGATTTTGAAATTACTTTTTTGCAGAGCATTAATGTGATTGGATCGTCATCAATGCATAAGATTTGCTCAAGCATAATCTGTTAATTTTTAAATGTTATTGTAAATGTGGTTCCTTTGTTGACCTCGCTTTCGATACTTATGGTGCCGCCCATGGTTTCGACCTGCGATTTTACCAAATATAATCCTAATCCTTTACTATCAGGATAATTGTGGAATCGTTGATATAGGCCAAAAACTTTGTCCCGGTTTCTTTCAAGATCTATGCCAATTCCATTGTCTTTAAAAGTTAATATGGCTTTGTGATCTATTTGTTCAGCCATTATTGATATTTTTAATTTTCGATTTTCTGATTTGTATTTTATGGAATTCGTTAGTAAATTAAGTAAAATGCTTTCTATGTAGGCTTTGTTTGTGTTTAATAACGGGACTCTGTCAAACTTGAGTTTTATGATTGGTTTGTGTAATTCTATCTGAAATGATAATTGACTAAATACGTTTTCAAATACTTCTTGTAAAGAGACTTCTTCTTTTTGCATAGAAGGGTTGTCTTTAATAATGATGACTTTTACCAGGTCATTGATTGTTTCATTTAACAAGTGTGTCGATTTTGTGAATCCTGCTATGATTTCTTCGAGTTCGGTATTTTCAACAGGTATGTCTTCAATGAGATTTAAAAGACCAATTAAGTTAGATAAAGGAGCTCTAAGATTGTGTGATGTAATGTATGAGAATTGTTTTAAATCCTTGTTGTTTTGTGTTAATTCGCGTATAAGATGTTCTTTTTCTGTTTCCAGTTTTTTCTCATCGGTAATATCTCTTTGTATGGAGATCCAGTGTGAAATTACGCCTTCATTATTGAAAATTGGAATCATTGAAAATCGAACCCAAAATTCTTCTTTTTGTTTGGTGTAGCTAATGGTTTCAATTAAACATTCTTCTTCATTTTTTATAGCTCTTAATAGTTTTTTTAGCTCCTCTGAATCTGATTTTGGTCCTTTAAAAATATTTGGAGACTTTCCAATTATTTCATTGGATTGATATCCTGACATTTGAGAAAATGCTGGGTTTACGTAAACAATCTTAGGGATCCTGCGGGCTACGGAATTTGCTTCTGTAATTAAAATAGAGTCTTTAGATTGTGTAATTACAGTTTCTAAAAGTTTTAATCGTTGTTCTTCTTCTTTTTGTTTCGTGATATCCTGGATAGCTCCAATCATTCTGATAGCTCTTCCTTTTTCATCTTTTAATAAAAAGCCTCTGTCTAATACATATTTATAAGTTCCGTCGGCGCATCTGAAACGATATTGATCCTGCCATTTTTCGGTTTTTTGCTCAATGAACGAATATAATTTTATGGACATCCTAATGCTGTCTTCAGGGTGAATTTTATCAAACCACCATTTTGAAGTTTTGCCGACATCTTCCTGATTGTAGCCAAATATTCCTTCGATACCTTTGTTCCAGCTGATGCTGTCTTCCTGGATTTTCCAGTCCCAAATAGTGTCACTTGTTGCTTTGGCTACAATATCATATTTTTCGTTAGATTCTTTAATTTCTTCGTTAGTCTGTTTTAGTTTTTCAAAAACAGATTTATTTTTGACTTCATTTTTAGAGAGTATATATTTGAATACCAGTCCTGTGGCTAAAATAAAAAAAATGTCTTTGGCAAGGAATAAATTATAGTTTTCTGTTGGTGAAAAGTAAATCGTGAGTAATTTATGACAGATTATGGTCATAAATAACGAAATGATAATATAAACTAGAGTAATTTGGAGAGTTTTACTTTTCATTACTCAAATATAGTTAAATTAACTATAATTCAGCAATTATTGAATGTCAATTTGACAGTTAAATTTACATTGATCAGTGAACTAATTAGTTGGATATACGCAAAGTATCAAAGAAACGTTTTTTATATCAAAATAAAGTGTACCTTTGCACCCATTAAAAATCACAGATGGAATCTATTAGAAACATTGCAATTATTGCCCACGTCGATCACGGTAAAACCACTTTGGTTGATAAAATTATGTATCACTGTCAGTTATTTCGCGATAACGAAAACACAGGTGATTTAATTCTTGATAATAACGATTTAGAGCGTGAGAGAGGGATTACTATTACTTCTAAAAACGTATCAGTTCAATATAAAGGAACAAAAATCAATATTATTGACACTCCAGGCCACGCCGATTTTGGAGGTGAAGTAGAACGTGTATTGAACATGGCCGATGGTGTATGTTTGCTAGTGGATGCTTTTGAAGGTCCAATGCCACAAACTCGTTTTGTATTACAAAAAGCTATTGACTTAGGTCTTAAGCCATGCGTAGTTATTAATAAAGTAGATAAAGAAAACTGTACTCCTGAAGAAGTTCATGAAAAAGTTTTTGACTTAATGTTTGAATTAGGTGCTGAAGAATGGCAGTTGGATTTTCCAACAGTTTATGGTTCTGCTAAAAACAACTGGATGTCTGATCATTGGGAAAACGTAACTGATAATGTTGAAGCATTATTGGATATGGTTGTTGAAAATGTACCAGCTCCTAAAGTTTCTGAAGGAACACCACAAATGTTAATTACTTCTTTAGATTTCTCTGCCTTTACAGGTCGTATTGCTATTGGTCGTTTAGAAAGAGGTGTTCTTAAAGAAGGTATGCCAATCTCATTAGTAAAAAGAGATGGTACTGTATCTAAGTCTCGTATCAAAGAACTTCATACTTTTGAAGGACTTGGTCGTAAAAAAGTACAAGAAGTTATTGCTGGAGATATTTGTGCAATCATTGGAGTTGAAGGTTTTGAAATTGGTGATACTATTGCCGATTTTGAAAATCCTGAAGGCTTAAAAACAATTGATATTGATGAGCCTACAATGAGTATGTTGTTTACTATCAACGACTCACCTTTCTTTGGTAAAGAAGGTAAATTTGTAACTTCTCGCCATATTAGAGAAAGACTTACAAAAGAATTAGAGAAAAACTTAGCTATGAAGCTAGGTGAAACTGATTCTGCTGATAAATTCATGGTTTTTGGCCGTGGAGTACTTCACTTATCTGTTCTTATTGAAACAATGAGAAGAGAAGGGTATGAGTTACAAATTGGTCAGCCACAAGTTATCATCAAAGAAATTGATGGTAAAAAATGTGAGCCAATTGAGGAATTGACAATCGATTTACCAGAATCACTTTCTGGAAGAGCAGTTGAATTCGTTACAATGCGTAAAGGAGAAATGCTTTCTATGGAAACTAAAGGGGAACGTATGATTGTAAAATTTAATATTCCATCACGTGGAATTATTGGATTACGTAATCAATTACTTACTGCTACAGCTGGTGAGGCTATTATGGCACACCGTTTTATAGGATATGAGCCTTACAAAGGAGAAATTGCCGGACGTAACAAAGGTTCATTAATTTCTATGGAAAAAGGAAAAGCTATTCCTTATTCTATCGATAAATTACAAGATCGTGGTAAGTTTTTCGTTGAACCAAATGCTGAAATTTACGAAGGTCAGGTAATTGGAGAAAACTCTCGTGGAGATGATATGTGTGTGAACGTAACTAAAGAGAAAAAACAATCTAACGTTCGTTCTTCTGGAAATGATGAAAAAGCAAGAATTATTCCACCAATTATTTTCTCTCTTGAAGAAGCTTTAGAGTATATTCAAAAAGATGAATATGTAGAGGTTACTCCTAAATCTATTCGTTTAAGAAAAATTTATTTGACTGAAACTGATAGAAAAAGATTTAAAATCTAATATTTAAATTTTCAATATTTAAAATCCCAAATTCCAATTACTGGAGTTTGGGATTTTTTATTTAAGATCAATATTGGAGGTTGGAATTTATCCGGATATTTGAGAGATTGGAATTTGTTAGTTTATCTTTTTAAACTAAAATGGCCTTTAACATTTTTGCCGTCATCAAAAGTTAAAGTAAACCAATAATCGTCTGAGGGTAGTTCCTGGCCATTAAATTGCCCGTTCCATCCAGGGCTGTTTTGATTCATTTGTTTTAATAATTTACCATAACGATCAAAAATAAAAATTTTATAATCAGGAAGCAGGCTGGGATTTTCAATTGCCCATAAATCATGATAAGTATCTCCGTTTGGTGTGAAATATCTTGGATAGTCCAAAACGATTACCTGAAAAGTGTTAGAAAGTCCGCAGCCATTTTTATCTCTTGCAACAGCATTGTACATACCTGGTTCTACGTTGTTAAACATTGGTTCATCCTGAAAGTCAAGGCCATCTATTGAGAATTCATAATTTCCAGCACCGGTATATTCAAGTGAAACGGAATTGTTATTGGCGGAAAAATCTTTGATTATGGCTACGGTTATTGTTGCAGGTTCTGATAAAATAACTTTGAAAGTTTTAGTTTTCTCACAACCTTTACTATCTTTTACAGTAACCGAATAATCTCCAGCATTATAAACAACTAATGAATTAGTGGCATTTGTGGGGTCAGTGTTCCATGAATAGCTGTTAAAACCCGGATCGACAGTTAGTGTTATATTGCCATCTTTACATAAAATTACTGACTCGTCCTCAAAATTTGGCGGATCAAAAGTATTTACTACAAGTGTTATTGGTGTAATATCATAACAATCAGGACCATTTACAACTCTGGCATAAATGGTTTGGGAAAAAGCGGTAGTGTTTTTAAAGATATTTGGAACCGCACCGGTTTCTGTTACCGCGTCGATCGCAGTTAAATAATATTGTACAGTAAGTCCGTTTGGTAATCCGGAAATAATTTGCGGAGTTGCTTCTGCATTCAAATCAAATTGATAAAGACCGTCCTGAGTTCCATCTTCATCACATGTTTCTATTGGATTTTGATTTGCTATCGTATTATTAGAAATTTGCAATGTGACTTCTGCGATTTTATAACAGCCATATTTATTTTCTAATCTTCCAAAAACAACCTGGTTAACTGATTTATTTTCATATTTATCAGGAGATAAAATAGGATTTGTTTTTGCTTCGGCATTGGCTAATGATTCGTAATATCCCTTATTTGAAATTTCGGAATTATTATTTTTTACAATATTATCTGCTTTGGTTAAATTGAAAATAGTTATCCCATCTGTATTATCATCACATTGTAATAGAGAAGTATTTGCTGAAAGAATTTCCGGAGCATAATCAATTTTTATTTCACCCGATAGTATACATGTTGTATTTATAACAGTTGCTTCAACCTTGTAGGTTCCGGTTTCTGCAACTTCAAAAGTTGAATTTGTACCCAGAATGGTAGCAGGATTGTCTTTTTTATACCATTTAAACGTATAGTCTGCAGGAGAAAGTTTGCTGTCTAAAAGGATTTTTTCTTGAAAACAAGCGGGATTATTGGTTGCCATTGTACGATCTTCTCCAAGAACAATTTTTGAAGCAAAACTGCCTGCTTCTAGAAAAATTGCTGAATTTTGATATCTAACGTCGGCATCGCCGATTACCAATTTTACATGGTATTTTTTTCCTGTAACTACAGTGCTTTGAGCAGTCATAACAACAGTTTGTCCTGCATAATTTATTGGACTGATATTGGTATTTAATCCATTAAAATAGCTTGTGTTTGAAGCCTCGCAGCCTGTGTAAGAAATACCACCAGGCCTCGTTCCAGGTTCAATTTTCGGATGAATGTTTATAGAAGAGACTGGTATACTGGTATTGGGTATTACAGCTAAATTTTTATACGGATCAGTAGTTCCTGCTTCTTTTATTAAAAAAGCAAATCCGTCGGAATATTGGCAAGGATAATTATACTGATATTCATTTGAAGCAAAAACATAATTAAAGCTTAATAAACTTGTATAAGCAATAAAATCAAACTCTAAAACTGTCGTATTTAAAGAATTAATGCTGAGTATCGCATCAAGATCGCTGTCATTGCCCCACTGAGGACTATCGCCAGCGCCTTCATTTGCATCACTACTAAATGGTCCAACCGCACTTTGAGCTGTTGATGTTACTAAAACAATACCTTCATTAAAAGGAAAATTGCTTCCGTTGTTATTAAAATAAGCAAAACTTTGTTTTCCTTGGGTAAAAGTGTCTCCGCTACCAGAAAAATTTGAAGCGGAGGCACACGAGCTATTGACTAAAGTGTTTTCAATAAGTTGTTGCGGTGATCTTTGATCATCAATAGTTATGACCTGTGCATTTATCTTTGCAGACAGACAGCATAAAAATAAAACGATTAAAAAACTTTTTGCCTTATTCATAGTATAACAAATATACTATAAATCTCGATTTTTTAATAATTTGTAAGAGAAGTAAACAAATAAGAATGTCCAGACTAAAACAATTAAAATAGAAGAAAAATGAACATCATAATCTTTTATGTCATTAACACCCATTTGAGTTCCTATATTTCGGATTACAGACAATCTTGTAAAAGGCTCTACAATTAGATTGGACATTGCTTCCAGTGGAAAAAACTTCATTATAGTATGTCCTATAGTACTTTCCGGAAAAATTTTAAAAACTAAAAGTCCTTTTGCGATGGCCTCAAAAATACTCCAAACCAATAAGAAGCCTAAGGCGAAAGCAGAACGTTTAACTAAAATCCCCAGGAATAAACAGAAAGAAAAGAAACCGGTAAGTTTTACAAAAAAGGCCAAAAGATAATCTAAATCGCTAAAAACAATTCCGAATTCTGTGTAAGATGAAAAACTCAACCCAAGAATCAAGCTCATGATAAAGATAAAAATGGTTGAAAACAAAGCGAAAACAACAACGGTTAAGAATTT
This sequence comes from Flavobacterium sp. LAR06, assembly GCF_041946075.1. Lineage (NCBI taxonomy): Bacteria > Pseudomonadati > Bacteroidota > Flavobacteriia > Flavobacteriales > Flavobacteriaceae > Flavobacterium > Flavobacterium sp. LAR06. The sequence goes on from NZ_JAUTYT010000006.1 coordinate 170,404, forward strand.
GGATAAGATGAATTCTTTTTTACTTAATCCGTCAATTAAGTTTTGTTTCAAGGTACCATAACTATATTCATTTGCCATCATGGAAACAATTACAATGGCTAAGAAAAATTTCAACCATGCGGCGATATAGGTATTAAAATGCCAAATAAAAGGAAAGTTGAATATTCCCATTTCGGCCAGATGAAATTTGATTACGCCGATGTCAAATTTTATAGATGCAATTAACGCAATGAAGGAAAGTAAAATAAAATAGGTTAAGGTAAGAACACGGCTGGCTTTGTTTTTCCAGATTTTTTGAAGTTCTATAGAGATAAGTCTGTTCATGGTTTAGTTTTTTTGGATAGTGGCGTTTTTTGTTAATTCTAAAAATTGTGCTTCTAAACTGTTTTTGCGTTTTACTAAATGACTTAAAGCAATATTTTTAGAAAACAAAAACTGATTTAATTCTGAAGCTGATAATTCTGATTTTAAGTACACCAAAATTTTTCCATCTCCTTCAGTAATTCGGTCTATAGCAGGATGTTCTTGTAAAGCTGTTTTTAAAAGTAAATTATCATCGGCCTGAACTTCAAAATAACCTTCGTTAGCCGACATTCCGTCAACCGAACCGGAGTATAAAATTTCGCCTTTTCTCAGAACAATTACGTGTGAACATACTTTTTCTACTTCATCCAATAAATGCGAAGCCAGTAAAATGGTAGTTCCTTGTGAAGCGATTTTTTTAATAATATCACGAATCTGATGAATTCCCTGCGGATCTAAACCATTTGTTGGTTCATCTAAAATCAAAATTTCAGGATCGTTCAAAAGTGCTGAAGCAATGGCTAAACGCTGTTTCATACCTAACGAAAAAGTACTGAACTTGCTGTCTTTTCTTTCGGTTAAGCCAACCAAATCAAGCTTTTCATTGATTTTAGTATAATTGATGCTTTTTATTTTGCAAACCAATTTCAGGTTTTCTTCAGCTGTCATGTACGGGTAAAAGTTGGGTCTCTCAATAATAGCTCCCACTTTTTTCAAAGCTTCGTGTGTTTGCATTTGTCCGTTGAACCAACGGTAATCGCCTGAACTCCTGTTTACAACACTAAGAACAATTCCTAAAGTAGTCGATTTTCCACTTCCGTTAGGGCCTAAAATGCCATAAACACGGCCTTTTTGTATTTCAAAAGATACATTTTTTAAGGCCTGAATGCGCCCGTATCTTTTACTAAGATTTTCAATGGTAAGAATGGTTTCCAAATTTATTTCGGTTTTAGTTTTTAGTATGACGATCCAACTTGTATATTGTTACGCTAAATTTATTTATATCATGCGATTGATGTAAATTTGTACTAAAGATATTTAAAAAATGAGTGAACCTTTAATGGTTTTGAAAAAACCGTCTTATCCTTTAACACCTTCTCTTTTAAGTTATTTAGAACGTTACGAACGGATCTCGAAAGTATCTGTGTTCTATGATGATCTGTTGCGATTTGCGGGCTCTATAAATGTCTACGATAAAAATGAAACCGATACTTTGTGGATTCGCGTTTATTATAGTGAATTCGAAAGAAATGAAATTGATTTAAATCTGAAAAAAATCTATTCTCTTTTGCATTCCGATGGAAACAGCGAGATTATTCAGTTTCTAAATATTGATGCTATTGATTATTGTACTTTCGGAAACTCAAAACCTTTCCGAATTAAGGTCCGAAATATTCTCAATGATAATTATGTTCATTTTTATATTAAAAAAGCAGATGCTTCAAGAATTTATGGTTTAGAATTAGAGGATATTCTTTCGCCGGATAAAATCAACTTTTTAGTTTTTAAAGACACTTTAATCGAAGAACACATTATCGGAATTCCGGGTGACGTTTTCATGGATACTTTATTGGATAGCTGTACCGAAACCGAAAAGTCCCAAATTGCAAAAGAGTTTGTGAAGTTCAACGAGCGTTGTATGATTCGTCTGTTAGGAGATATGCGTGCGTATAATTATGTAATTGTCCCGATTCATGATTTTGATCAGGTAGTTTATAAAATACGTCCGATCGATTTTGATCAGCAATGTTATGAAGGGAATTTTAAAGTTTATCGTCCACAGTTTTTCAAGGAAAATTATCCGATGATAAAACTGATTAAGGAGAAATTAGAAGAACGTTCGATTATTCAATATAAAGATGAAGAAAGAGCTATTCTGGCCAAACGTATTCATTCTGCCGAAAACAGAATTAAAAAACTATTGAATATAATGTGTCATGATACCATTTCGACAGAGGAACATCTGAATCAACTAAAAATGGAATTGTACCGTTATACCAATGATATGAAGTTTAAAAATGCTAAATCAATGGGACATATTATGTTCGCAGCATTTGAATTTATTACGCGTAACTTTAAAAATACAAACCTGATTTAAATTGTAACCGCAAAGACTGCAAAGGGTTTACGCAAAGTTCGCAATGTTTTATTCAGATAGCTTTGCGAACTTATTAGAGCAATTGTAAATACTCCAATTAAAAAACTTTTGCGTGCTTTTCGGTAAAATTAACTGAAAGCAAAGTCCGTTAAGATTTATATAAAGCTCTCAAAGCTATTGTTTGAAATGCTTAACTTTAAGTGCACAAAGGTTTAATTAAACTAAAATAACATTTATGAAAAAGTCTCTTTTATTGGTAGCTTCTGTTTTTTTATTAGCTTGTCAACAACAATCGGATAATGATTTAAAAACGCTTTATTCTCTTCCGAAAAAGTTAAAAGAAGTTTCCGGAATTACTTATTTTCCTGAAAAGAAACTAATTTATACTTTAGAAGACAGCGGAAATAAAAATGCTATTTATGCTATAAATTCTGAAGGTAAATTAGATAAGACGATCACGATTTCAAATGCAAAAAATGTAGATTGGGAAGATATTACTAAAGATAAAAACGGGAATATTTATATTGGAGATTTTGGAAATAACGACAATGAACGAAAAGATCTTTGTATTTATAAAATAAATAAAAATCAGCTCAATAAAGATCAGGCTTCTGCCGAATATAAAATTTCATTTTCGTATCCGGAACAAACAGAATTTCCTCCAAAGAAAAAAGAAATGTTTTATGATGTTGAAGGCTTTTTTGAACACGGAAACTACTTTTATCTTTTTACAAAAAACAGAAGTAAAGGTTTTGACGGAACTGCTTTTATTTATAAAATAGCAAATAAGCCCGGAACTCAAAAAGCAACTAAAATTGGAGAGTTTAAAACTTGTAATAATTACAATCATTGCGTGTTAACCAGTGCAACCATTAGTCCTGACGGAAAAAAAGTAGTACTATTAAGCCACGATAAAATTGTTTTGTTCAAAGGTTATAAAGGAGATTTATTCCACAAAGGAACTCAAACAGAAATAAACTTAAATCACTTTTCTCAAAAAGAAGCCATAGTTTTTAAAGATAACAACACTTTACTAATCGCTGACGAAAAAACGAATAAAGTAGGGGGAAATGTCTATGAATTCAAATTAAAATAAAGTTAGGTTCTAAGATGCTAAGAAAAAGTTAGCCACGAATTCACGAATTTTTATTACAAATAATTTGTGAATTCGTGGCTAAAAAAAACCTTTGTTACTTTGAGCCTTTGCAACTTTGAACCTAAGAAAAAACCTTAGAACCTTAGAACCTTTCTAAAAACTATATGCTGCACCAAAAATAACTCTTCCCACTTCATCAGGAGATTGGAAATAAGAGATTCTTGCTGTGATCACATTGATGGCATTTAACCAAAGTCCACCTCCGTAATCCTGATGCCATTTTTTAGAATCTTCACCGTCAAGCCAAATTCTTCCGTAGTCAAAACCACCTAAAATTCCGTAAGTCAAAGGCGCAACAGTACGTTGGATTTTACCAATACTTAATCTTAAATCTGTACTTTGAGAGAAATAAGAACTTCCTAAAAAGCGATCGTTTCTATAACCACGTAAATCAGTATCTCCTCCTAAAGCAGCACCGTGATAGAAGTCAAAATTATTATTTAAAATGGCTTTTCCTTTAAAAAGTGTAGCCAAAACTAGCTTTCCATTATGATCAATTCGATGCGTAAAACCTAAAATACTTTCCAGTGTTGGGAAATTTTGTTTCGTATCTTTTAAATTGGTTTGCCAGGTGGCTGATGCCATAAAGGCGATTCCTAAAGTTGGTTTAGATGCAAAATCAGCATTTTTAAATAAATATTTGACTTTTAGGCCTCCATAGTTCTGACTGTCAAAAACAATTGGGTTCACTATATTCGGAATATCAATATATCGGTTTTCTGTCTCTTCAACTGTCATTCTCTGAAAAATAGGCTGTACACTAAATTCGCTTCCATAGCGTCCTACATGTCTGATGGCGCCGGAAATATTAAACTTTCGAATTCTTACACGATTATAGTCTAAATCGTCTTCATTATCATATGGAGTTTCATTTCCGAATCCAAAGTAGTTCATTGCAAAATTTGGGGTAGTGTATAATGATTCAACATCAATAACCCATTTCCCTAGCAAACCCGGAAAATGTGCAACATAATTAAATTCTAAACCTCCTGTAGCAAAATAATAAAAAGCATTTAAAACATGTCTTTGAGTATACGGGTTTTGCTTGAAGTTATTTACAGTATAGTTCAAATTAATTCCCACTTTTACGCCGTCATCAGGGTTGAATCCAATATTTGGTAATCCTGAAACCACATTATATTTTGGTTTTTCGTAATTGTATAAGTTAACATCGTAATCATCTGTCAACTCGGTTTTGGTTTTAGAATCTAAATTATAAGTGTTTTCTTTTGATTTAAAATCGTAAACAATAACTTTTTTTCCGTTTTCAATGTTATAAGTATCATTGTTTTGTCCACCAATCAAACGGATTTTAATAGCAGACTTTTGTTCTCCGGTAACCTTAAAAACATCGGTATCATCTAAACCATAAATCCATAGATTTTTAGTTTTCTTGTCATTTACAATTTTGGTGTAAATCAATTCATCACCATCTTTCTTCATTCTGTAAACCTGAATTTCGATACTTTTTCGGCCATTATGATTCAAAACGAATTTATCTTTTTTGTCAGTTCCAGCAATCATGATCGTTTTATCAAGAACATCTGAATATTCCGAAGCATATTTCTGAAGCTCTTTTTTTCTGCTCTTTAGTTTTTGCTTGATGTCTTCAATTGTTCCGTCCTGAACTTCTTTAGGTAAATTTTTAAATGCATTATCGATGTCGCTGTCCGATAAATTTTCCTGAATATATTTAGCCTGTTCAATCCAGTCTTTTTCCTCTGCTGTTTTTAGGAAAGCTAAATCTAACGGATAAGGTTCTCTATTAAGCCACTTTACATTATCAATTTTGCTTTTAAAAGTTCGCATATGACGAATCGCCGGAACGTTCATTAAGAGTGAAAGTAAAGTTCCGTCGTATTTAGGGAAAGCCTGATCGCGATCGCGCGGAATAGGCGTATAGACCACTTTGTCACCAATCTTGTGTTCTGCCCAACGCCATTGATCACTATGTCTGTCCCAGTCGCCAATAAGCATATCAAATAAACGAACCTTTATATATTCTTTTTGATCAACCGAATATTTTTCGTCTTTGTGGAGGTTCATCATCATGTCATCAGTGCTAATAATATTGGTTGGTTTGCCAAAGTTTTTTCCGTCAAGATGATTGTCTGCAGGTCTCTCTTCAACCATATATAGTTGGTCACCAAAATTCGAATTGAATTCTTTCAGTCCATTTTGTTTCGGAATATAATATAAAACCGGATTGGTGTGTAAAAGCCCCAATTGATCAGACAAACTAGCTATTGCAAAAGGTGTGTAAGGATGCGTTGTAGTATAAAAATCCAAAAGAAAATCTTCTGCATAGGTTTGATCAAAATCATTTACAACATATTGGTCCTTAAAAGCAACTGATTGCAAAAATACGGTTGCGCTTTTTTTCATTGCACGCATTACATATTCTCTTCCTTTTGGATCAGACATTCTTAAAGAAACTGATTGATGTCCTCCGCCTTCACGAATAGGTTTTAAACCACCTTTTAAAGTGTCTAAAGTAGCTGTTCTGGCTTCAATTGGCATGCTGTAATATTTTCTGTAATGTTGACCGAACAAGAATTTATGAAACAAACCTTTATCCGTCATCTTAGTTGAATAAATAGAAGTCGTAACGGTTGGCGGAAACTTATTGTCTACAGTTGCAGCCCAGTTAATTTCTTTAGCTTTGATAATTTCACGTTCAAAAAGCATTTTTTCATGATTGTTTTCATTTCCAAAGAAAGCCACTTTCGCATCACCACTTTTAAATAAGGTTAGTGTTGCATATCCATTACCACCATATGAAAAATCATTTGGATTTATGGCTCTCGCTGCTTCAGATTTGGAACCGGCACCGCTAATAATCTGTGTGATGTTTTCATTGTTTATATATTGCAGATTGTGATCATGTCCGGATACTACAATAACATTTTTCTGGCCTTGCAACAGCGTTTTAATTCGCTTAGCATAAATAGTATATTGTTTGTTTTGAAGATCTTGTGGACTTACCCCGGAAGTCTTTCGAAGTAAATTAATAAAAGAACCTACAACTGGTAGTGGAATCTTTTTCTCTAAAGGAAACAATTGTTTTTCCCACGAATACTGCCCTCCATGTGATCCGTTGCTTAATAACGGATGATGAATGGCTAGAACAACTGTTTTTTCCTGATTTTTATTTAAAATGTTTTCCAGCTCGTCAAAAAAAGCTTCACGTGTTTTAATGTCACAATTGTCGTTTATTGTTGGATGGTTGTCCCAATCCTCCAGAAACCATTCACTGTCAACGGTAATTAAGGTGGTTGTACTATCAATTTTCACATCTTCTATCGGACAACTTTTTCGAGGAAGAAATGCTTTTTTATCATTAAGGTATCTGGTCACAAAATCAGACTGATTTTCTAAACCTTTTATGCCACTATACCAATCATGATTTCCCGGAATCATAATGGTTTTTCCTCTAAATCCCTTAGTTAATTTTAATTGATTGGTCAGTTTCGTTTCGGTCAAAGCCTTTTGTGAATCATTTTTATCCGCAGGGAAACCTTTCGGATAAATATTATCTCCCAGGAAAACCAAAGTCGATTTCTTATTCGCTTTTTTTAGCTTTTCGTGTAATAATTCTAAAGTTTGCCGGGCTTGTTCTTCATCTGCATTTCCTGCATCACCTACTAAGAAAAAGGTATGCGCAATTTTTATAGTGTCTGTTGCGTTCTCTGTTTCGTTAGCGCTAACATTTTTACCATATTGGGCTTTATGCGTCGCACAGGAATTAAGCAAAAGCAATAGGGTTATTACAAAAGAATACGTTTTAATCTTCGTAATAAAATGGTTATACAAAAACAATTTCATAATTTAGTGGTATAAAAATATTCTCAATGAATCTTATAGAACAATCCGAAGATTTCGTCAGTAATTTACTCAAAGATAAACTTTCTAATTTATATTCTTATCATAATCTCAATCATACTTTAACAGTTGTAAGTGCTGTAAAAGAGTTGTGCAAAAAAGAAGAAGTAAAAGGAGAAGAAAAAGAACTTTTGCTTGTGGCTGCCTGGTTTCACGATACGGGATATATAGTTGGGTTTGAAAATCATGAAAAGGAAAGCGTGAAAATTGCAGCTGCTTTTTTGAAAGAGAAAGGCCAATCTGATGATTTTATCGAAAAAGTTTCTAACCTTATTTTAGCCACAGTTAAAGAATATATTCCGAAAACGCTTTTAGAAAAGATCATTAAAGATGCTGATTATGCACATCTTATGGGTAATGAGTATGAGATTACCTGCGAATTATTGCGTTTAGAACTCAAAAATGCTTTTAATGTTTCGTATTCAAATGCGGATTGGGCGAAAGAAAATTTGAGTTTTTTAATGAACAAACATCGTTTTTATACTGATTTTGCGTTGAAAAAATGGCAGCCTCTTAAAGAAAGAAACATACTTTTTGTACAGAAAAGAATTGAAAAACAAGAACAGAAAAAGGCTGATAAAATGGAAGAGGAAAATAAAAAGAAAGATAAAGTAGAGAAACCAGACCGCGGTGTTGATACTTTGTTTCGTGTAACTTTAGGAAATCATACACGATTAAGCGGTATTGCTGATAGTAAAGCGAATATTTTATTGTCTGTAAACGCCATTATTATTTCAATTGCGCTTTCGTCTATTATTCCAAAACTAGACAGTCCGAGAAATGCGCATTTAGTGATTCCAACTTTTGTGATGCTGATTTCTAGTGTAACAACAATTATTTTTGCCATTCTTTCTACACGACCAAAAGTAACTTCCGGATTTTTTACACGCGACGATGTTGAGGCGAAAAAAGTGAACTTAATGTTTTTTGGGAATTTCTACAAAATGCCATTGGTAGAATACGATTGGGCAATGAACGAAATGATGAAAGATCGTGATTATCTGTATTCAACCATGATCAAAGATTTGTATTATCTTGGATTGGTTTTGCAGCGAAAATACAACCTATTGCGAATTGCCTACAATATTTTTATGGTTGGACTAATCGTAACGGTAATCTCGTTTGTGATTGCTTTTAAATCAATTTAATATATTTTTAAAAGAAAAATGAGCTCAATTAATTGAGCTCATCTAATAAATCCTGATAAGTAATTTTTTTTGCCGGACTTGCGGTATTGTTAATCACTTTGACGCGTATTGCTCTTAACCCTGAAACACCCTGAAGATCTTCAACTTCAAATTGTTCGATTGCGGGTTCCAGAATTTTTTTGTGCTGTAAATATTTGATGTATTTCAAATACTCGGTTTCTTCGTTATTTTGAGAATAAACAATTGTAATTTTTTCTTTTTCTGTAATTCGTTCTTGTGTGCCTTTGATATTTGCTTTGTCAATTCGCTTTTTCACGACTTCATATCTGGCATTGTAAGTACCGTCAACATCAAAACGTTTTTCATCCATTCTAAAACGAATCGAAAGTGGTGCACTGAAAACCAAAATTAAAGAAGTCACATCCAATTCGTATGGAAGGGATTCCTTAAGCTGATGATGCTCTAATTCCATTTCGCATAAAGTCTGCAGCTGCCACAAACGTAAATTGTGCAGATACATAATGTCAAAAGGTTTTGTTGGTGAAATTGATGCTCCAATGTATAAATTATGCTCGACACCATCGGTTTTAAAACGCTCGTAATAATGCGGATAAATTTGCTGTGCGTCTAATTGTTTTCTATCTAGAACAGAAGCTAGTTTCTTGTTGATAATCGACATTGCATTATCAAACTTCTTTCTCTCCTGATAAAATAAACCTGTTTTTTCATCTAAATTTTCAAAATACAATTGTTCTAATTTTTCATTTTTATCAGAACCTTTTGTGTTTTTTAAAATCGGATGAATTTCTTCTTCAATATATCTTTGAATATGTTGCTCTGTATCTGCTTTTAATGGAAAATCTAATTCGTTTCGAAGCGATTCCAACTCAAATTTTCTTTGTTCCAAAAGAACCAGATTCGTATTTGGTTTCTGATTATCAAAAATTTCCAAAAGGGTGCTCAGCTGACTTTTTAAGTCTCTTTTTACCGTTTCATTTCGATGCTCAGATGAACCTTTAATATCAATTTGACCGTATAATGGATATACATTTTTAAAGACAATTTCTTTAAAAATATAATCTTTTGTAGGGTTATTATTTTGGAAGTAGTTTTGAGATTCTTTTCTGAATTTCCAATAAACACTAGGGTGTATCGTAGTATATTCACGTTGAATGATCGCTTCAATCTGGTGTTGCATATCCGTATTATAACGATCAATAGTATCTGTTAAATAGGGTAAAACCAATTCCAGTTTTTGAGCATTAACACTATTTAAAGCTCTTGAGTTTGAAGAAACTAATTCTAAAACGCCTAATAAATGATCGTCTTTAATAACCGGCGCAAAAATACAGCTTTGAATATTTTGACTTAGCAAATGTTCTCCCAATTTTCTGTTTGGAGATTCTGCAATGAATTTGTTTACATTCGAAATAACAAACGGCTCTTTATTATTTAATAGATTTTCAAAAGAACAACCAAAGAAAGCATTTTTACAATCTATTTCCTGATCGTGTGAAAGTAAAAAACTCTTCAACTGACTTTCTAATTTTGCAGGTTTAACGAATTTTTCTTCTTCAGGATTGTATATAATGAAACCTACTTTCAAATCAGGAATTTTAAATATTGATCTGAAAATATTGGCTACAACCTCGTCAGTTGTAACAGATTCTCTATCTGGTTTAAGTAAATTACTTTTCAAATTTGAAATGGAACTTTCTGTAGTGGCATCAAACAAAGAAACGATTCCAAAACCTTTTAATACCCAGCTTCCTTTAGGGAATTTAGATTTCCAAAGTTCAATATCATCGTAGTTGTCAATTAAGTTATCAATGTCATCCTGAGTTAATTGTATGGCATTTTCTGTTGGAGTAATTTCCATAAAATCTGCATTGTACAAAATGCGATAATGTTTTTCGATGCCCTCTTCATCCGGAATGTCATAGAAAAACGGTCTGTTGAAATCGATGTGTTGTTTGTAATAACTACTAAGAATTAAACAACAGTTGTTGATGTAGAACTGATGATCATCAAAATCACGAATTTCCATGTAAAATTCGTCGCCGGCATTACGCAGGATTTTTTTGAAACGTTCTGTATAATTAAAAGATATATTTTGAAAAGGAATCGTAACGGCTTTTATTTCATTTTGAGTTAAAGCAGTTGGAAATAGATCAGCTAAAATGTATTTGATTAAGCCTTCATTGTTTTTGATTATGGAATAATCCTCAATTCCTGTTCTTAATTCTGGTATTGATTCTATTTGTTGTAGTATGGCCTTCGCATAGTTTGCACGATAGTCGATATTTGAGGAAGCTATTTCTTCAAAAGATTCGATTAGCTTGTGAAAAGAAATGATAGTTTTAAAAGGACTTTCGTTGTGTAAATGAATATCCATCTTTTTTGTTTTTAGAACCACAAATTTAAGCAAAAATTAAGAATATTTTGCATTTTGCCATTTGTTTCGTTTATAGTGTTATAGGCAATAGTTCTTTTATTTGGCTATGATATGTTTGATATTATTTTTTCATAATGTTTTGGTTATGAAGTTTTTAAAATAAAAAAAAACGGCAGATACAATTTATATCTGCCGTTTTCTGTTTTAAGTAAGTAATAGAAAATGAATAACTTCTTAGCTTTTTTCTTCTTTATTGAAATATACTAAGTAGTAATACATTTGTTTTTCTTCATCCCAGCCTTTTTCAACAAATTTTTCTGCACTTTCAGGATTGATAAAATCCATTTTAATCTGAATATGAGTATCCAGGTTAATAACGTTTTTAATCGATTTTCTGGCGTCAGAAACTGCTGCGTTTGCAATAGGGAATGAGGTTACATCTTCGATGCTGTATTTTTCTCCTTTATCAACTTTATAGTTTTTAAATTCAGGAATTAAGTCAGGATTGTCTAATACTTCATTCAGGAAATTTTGCTCTTCAAACTGATCGTTTTTAGCGAAATAATTCACAGATCGGTTCATAAACATTACTTCCTCTTTCTTGTCTTCTGCTGGTAAAACAACATCTTTTGCGAAGTTTTGACAGAATTTTAAATATTTTTTTGTGATGAAGTTTTCATCTTCAAAAGCATCAACAGATAAAAAGTGCTCTAACCAGTAACGGGCATCATAACGGTTACTGTCAACAGTCAGAATTTTATATCCTTCTTCTTTTTTATAGTTGAAAATCAAACATCCTTTATCTAATTTACTCAGGTTGATACCTTGCTGTAAAATCATTTCCAGGTTGCTGTCTTTTTCTTCAAATTGTAAAAAGTCAGCTTGTAACTCACTTTTAAAAATTCCGATAGCATCTACAACATTATTGTCGATACTTAAATTCGTTAAGTACGTTACATAAACCTCTCCGTTTTTAATATGCGGATGATTCGATTGCTCAAATAAATGTGTAGTAATTTTTTTTGAGATCTCTTGTAAATTCCCCGGATTGGTAAAAATCTCAGTCGCATATTTAAACATGTCGTTGTAATCCAAATCGACTTCATGCGCAAACTGATAATAGTTTTCTTCTTTCTCTCTAAAAGGTTTAAAAAAGTACTCTTTTATCAGAGGCACAATTTCATCATTCAAATTAAAAGGCTGTTCCGATAAAAAAATCGCTTCGTTTCTGCTTTTGTTTCCTACGCGGTGTATCGCAAGCGTCTCGATGTGGGTGTTGAAAAGGTTGATCATATTTTTTAGGTTCAGAGTTACAGAGGTTCAAAGGTGCAAAGGTTTATTTTATGTCTTTTATTTTTCTGATAAAAGCGCTTAACATTCGCTCTATTTCTCTGCTTTCTCCATTTGTCTTATTAAATTGAATTTGATTAATATATTTTAGATTATATGAAATTTCAAGTTGTATTTGTATTTCAAACAAGGATGAAATAGAGGTATTTAAAAATCGTAGATAGTCACTATTTCCATCTCTTCCGTAACCTTCTGCTATATTGCTTGGTATTGATATTGCACTTCTTCGAATTTGTGAAGATAGTCCATAAATTTCTTCTTTGGGAAATGAATTTGTTAATTGGTAAATTTCAGTAACTAAGTTCATAGATTTTTGCCAGATTAAAAGGTCTCGAAAAGTTTTCATATTTTGTATTTAAAAAACTAAACGAAAAATTAAAAATATTCCTACATTTTTAAATCGAAGATTTAAAAAGAAAAACTCTGAACCTTTGCAACTCTGCGCCTTTGAACCTTTTACTAATTCCAATTCTCCTCAAACCCATAATCTTCAAAGCTATCATCGCCTTCGAACATGTCTAAGTCGTCTTCGTCAAGATCATCTTCAAATTCTCCGTAGATATCGTCATGCATATCGGCTTCGAAGGTTTTTTCTGTGGCTTCATCCGGCATTTCTCCGTGAGAGAATAATGTTTCAGGATAAATGGCACCAGCAGATTCTTCTTCAATAGCAGCCAGTTCAACTAGGAATGTCCACATACTGATAAAATCATATACGTAGATGATTTTGGTATTTTCTTTATCTAAAATAGATGATAAAGGATAATCGTTCATGGTTCTTTGTTCACCAGGAACATCGCCAGTATCAAAAAGTGGAATTTCATCTTCCTGGTTCCAAGTTTCATCGCAAGTATAAAATGAAGCAACTTCCGTTCCGTCAAAACCAAAAGCGTTGAAGATCGCATTGTGTAAATCTTCAAGCGTATCGTCTTCAAGAATTGCAATGTCTCTAAAAATATCTTCTTCGGCGTCTAGAATTACTCTAAATTTATAAACCATAATCTTTGTTTTTATTGAAAGGTCAAAGGTAAAATATAATTAATGATTTACGAATTAGGAATTGTGATTTGTTGAAAAGATTTTAATTGATAAAATCTATTTCCCTGATAAGTGTTTTCTAATCTTATGATAATGTTTATGATAAGTACTATGACTCGGATAAGTTCTACTCGAAGTCATATTATTAAAAACTAAAGCAGTCAGAAATAAAATCAAAACACCAACCAAAACAGGAGAAAGCACATACATATACCCCAGATCTTTTATTTTATCAGAACCAATCACAGCAATAAGTGCTGTTGCGCCTCCTGGCGGATGAAGGGTTTTAGTCATCTGCATTAATATAATAGCAAATGAAACAGCCAAAGGCGCTGCAATCCAAATAATATCCGGAGCCAATTTATGAACCGTAACACCAATGAAGGCCGAAATAACATGTCCTCCAATTAAATTTCTTGGTTGTGAAAACGGACTTTGTATAATTCCATAAACCAAAACGCTCGACGCTCCAAAAGAACCAATTAAGTAAACAGCATCATTTCCTGAAAAATGTATCGACTGAATATAAGCCAGAATTCCGATACCGACAAATGATCCTAAGAAAGACCAAAAATGTTCTTTATAATCTACTAAAGTTTCTTTGTAAAGAATGTAACGTGTTTTGCGATATCCTCTTTTTATTTTTTGAACAGGCATAAGTAACTAATATTCGTTGTGGTATTTTTTTGTCACAGATTAAATGATTTAAAATGATTAATCTGTGAAATTTGAAAGTGTTTATTTTATTAAGCTCGGAGAATAAGTATAAACGGTGTGCGGATAAATCATTTTTGCCGTGTATTTAGAAATCAGACAAACTACCAAAATGGGTAGGAACAAAGTGTAATCATTTGTCAAGCCGCAAACTAAAAATATTGCTGTAAAAGGTGCGTGAATACTTGCGCTTAGAACCGCTGCCATTCCGATAATCATGAAGTTAACCGGAATTACATTTACATGGAAATAAGTATTTAAAGTAGAGGCTAGTAACAACCCTAAGAATGCTCCAATAAATAAGCTGGGAGCAAATACACCACCATCGCCTCCTGAAGCTAATGTTATCGAAGTCACAATTGGTTTAAGAAGTAATATTCCAATAAAAGTTAAAGCTAAAGTAAGTGTCATGATTTGATTTGGAGCAATGAAACTGGTTTTAATGGCATGATATCCTTCTCCGTATAATTGTGGAAAAATAAACAATGAAATACTTAAAACTGCCGATCCTAAAATGATTTTATAATAATGAGTATCGATTTTCCCGAATTGAGATTTAAAAAACAAAACGCATTTTGTTAAGTAAACTGAGTTCATTCCGGCCAAAATACCCAATAGAATAAAATAAGGAATCGCTTTTAAATGCCAGGTTGTAATGGTAACGGCAAACAAAGGTTCTTCTTTCAAAATAGTAAGCAATCCAAAAGCAATTGAAACGGCAATAACATTTGAAATGATAAAAGCACGTGTCACTTTTCTGGAAATAACTTCTAGGGCAAATAAAATTCCGGCAATCGGGCTGCTGAATAAAGCGGTAACTCCGGCCGCAACACCCGCACAGATTAATTCGGTTTTGTATTGGCGAAAAACGTTTTCTTTTTGTTGTGCGACTGAACCAATGGTGGCAGTGGCAACCACAGTAGAAACTTCGATTCCGGTTGAACCGCCAAAAATAACAGTCAATAATCCGTTTATAAAGTGCGATGGAATTTTATAGGAAGGAAGGTTTTTTGAAGTTGATTTGGTACTTTCGAAAACCTCTTTGATGCCTTTGTTTTCTTTTTTCTTGAAAAGATATTGTCTGAGAAAATAAATTACGGATAAACCGAAAACAGGAAAAATGATATAGAAAATCGGATTTACCGAGACTTCATGAAAGAAGATTTCTTCGTAATACTCAGTAATTTTTTTAAGTGAAATTCCGAGAAAGGCAGAAAGAAAGCCAATTAAAACAGAAACAATAACTAATTTTCGTAATTTAATAAATTGATGATTTTTCTTGATTTGCGCCGTTTTATTCATCAGAAGTAAATTTGTAAACCGCAATGTTTTTATGCGGATTACAAAATTAGAGATCAAAATCGGTTTTTACTAAAAAATACTCAGTATAATATGTTAAAATTGAGGATATAAGAAAAATCTTTCAGTATGTTTTTCTTTGAATATCGCTTATTTAGGTGCAAAGTTATAAAGGTGCAAAGAGGCAAAGTTTTTTTCTTTGTCCCTATGAACCTCTGATCCTTTGAACCTTCAAAAAATTATCTCTCATAAAACTCAATTGGTAATTTATCAGGATCAGCGATAAAAGTGAATCGTTTTTCAGTTGTTTCATCAATTCTGATGGGTTCTGATTCAATATTTTTTATGTTTAAAAAAGCAATCGTTTCTTCTAAATTAATTACTTCGAAAGCTAAATGTCGCAAACCAACAGCTTCCGGTCTTGAGGGGCGTTTCGGTGGATTTGGAAACGAGAATAGTTCAACTACATAAGTGCCATTCAAAGCCAAATCTAGTTTATAAGACTGGCGTTCTTCTCTGTAGATTTCACGTATAATAGTTAATCCCAAAACTTCGGTATAAAAAGCTTTAGATTTTTGATAATCGGAGCATAAAATAGCAATGTGATGAACTTTATTTAAAGTAAGCATTATTTATTTTGATTCAGGTTCTTGATTTAATTTTCTAATAATTTTCGCCGGATTTCCAACGGCCAACGAATTGTCCGGAATATCTTTTGTAACTACAGATCCAGCTCCAATTACGCAGCCTTTACCGATAGTTACGCCTGGACAAATCACGGAGTTTCCGCCAATCCAGCAGTCATCTCCAATTGAAATAGGTAAAGCATTTTCTAATGATTTTCGCAATTCGGCGTCAAGTGGATGTGTAGCTGTGTAGATTTGAACATTCGGAGCAAAAAACACATTAGATCCAATAGTTACTGGCGCACAATCTAACACAACACAATTAACATTGAAATAAACGTTGTCACCGCAAACAATATTGTAACCGTAATCACAATGAAAAGGCGGTTCTATATAAAAACTCTTTCCTGTATTCGGAATTAATTCGGCCAAAATTTCTTTGGCTTTTTTAGTCAAACGATATTCGGTTACGTTTAGGCGATGCAATAAATTCTTGGCTTTTCGACGTTCTTTTACCAAAACAGGATCGCCTGCAATGTAATATTCTCCCGAGATCATTTTTTCTTTTTCTGTTTTCATATTTTAATACTACATTTTTTTCTTAGAAATCTTCTCGTGAATTTTTACAGTTTCCTGCAGAGCCGCAGTCGCATACCAAGGCGTTAATTCGGCCTCCAGTAATTTTGCCTGTATGGCCGGGTCAGTTGCAACAAGTGCTTCTGCTTCCTGAACTGTTTCAACATTAAAAATGTAAATGCCTCTGTAATTTCGGTCGTTTTTCATAAAAGGTCCGGCAACAACCAATTTTCCTTCTATGGCTAATTTGTTGATATTCGTCATATGACCTTCAAACAATTTTTTAGTTTCTTCTTTTGAAGCCGTTTTATTAGTTCCGGATTTCAAGAGACAGAAAACGTATTTCTTCATTCCGTATTCATCGGCGTTCAAAGATTTTGCCAAACTTTCATCGAATTTCACTTCTGTTTCCTGTGAAAATCCCTCATAGCAAAACAAGAGAAATAGAATTAGTATAGATTTTTTCATCTTCAGCGTATTATTTATTTAGCATTCTGTTTTTTGTCAATTCCAAATTCCTTATCGCGGCTACAGGTGCAATCTTGACTGTCGGATTTCCTTCTGATAAATAAAAGTAGTATGCAGTATTAGAACCAATTATATAAACATTTTCAGATTCATCATTCGTATAATTTAGCTTATAATTATAGTCAATTTTATTGTTTTTTATTTTTTGAGAAATATATCTGCCATCAGCAAATCCGTATCCAAGGAAAATGGATATTAGAAAAGCAGCAAGAAATTCTATTGCAACGTTGTTATAATAATCAATTCTTTCCTTTTCAGGAACTTCATTTTTATTTTTCTCAGTTTTAGTAATCTTCGATCCAAAAACCTTATGCAGACCTTTTTTATCTTCATTTTTTAGCAAGATCTGTGGAAGTTTAAAAGAAAAAATGAATAAAATTAATACCGTTATAAAGAATATGGGATTTGATGTAATTGCTGCTACCGGACTAATCAAAATGTCCATGATAGAAGAATACCTCACGATGTTTATTCCAATTTGATAATAAAATATGCTTTCTTTTGCTATTCCTAAAATTATGAGAAAAAGATATCCTAAAGGAAGTAAATTTTGTGCTTTATCAATGTTTTTCATTTGGAATAGTTTAGACTAGCTTTTTCAAAATCACAATTTGTCCTAAGTGGTAAACGTCATGCTGAATAATACCATGAATATCTTCATAAAAATTATGATTGTTATTTGGATCTATTTTATCAAAATCGGCATCATCGAAATCATTAAAAAAGGCGGTCCATAATTCCTGTGATTTTTCAAGACTTTGAAGAGACTGTTCCCAGGAGGCTTCTGATGGATCTATAATTGGCACGAAATAATTGTGATCCGGAGTTGTAACGATTTCTCCCTGAACTCTTCTCAAAATATTCCTTCTCCATTGTATGAGATGATTAACAATTTCCCAAATCGTATTGAGGTTTGGATTTGCTTTTTTATAAGCTTGTTCAGCAGTTACATTTCTTAAAGTATCAGCCAGAGTTACTTCCAGCCAGGGATTTCCATTATAAATGGATTGATATAAATTCGAAACTCTTTTACTTTCTGACATAGCTAATAGGGATTAATTGTGTTTTTTAATATGTTTTTTAAAGCTGATTTTCAGTTGTGTAAATCAAATTTTTGCTAGATAATCTGTTTTATTACTTCTTCAGTTGCCGTACTAAAAACAAGTATACCTTCGTTTTTGTTGTCGAGTTGTTCGGCTAGTTTTCCTTCTTTTGTCCAAACAGAACTAAAACCAATACTTACAAAATTATCACATTCTCCAATACAATTTGACATTAAAATAGGCATAGAATATTTTTTTGCCACTTCCGGGTAGTGTATAAAGGCTTTTTCTACTCCATTTTTTGATTTGGCTACACTAGCAACATAAATTTCACCTCCAAGATTACTTCCTTTTTCGGCATGTTCTATTTGTAGGCTTTCGAAGCAAATTGCCGGGATAATTTTTTGGTTTTCAATTTTGATTATGACTTGTTCAGTACCATTTTCAAAATAAGAAAACTCATCTTCATGAAGTTGTTGCTTTGAATAGGAAATTCTCTGTTGATCCGGTTGAAACACAATCATACTAATTTGTAGTCCGCTTTTTGTTTTTGTTGGGATTCCAACTCCAATCGTTATCTTTTTTAGATTGCTAATTTTCTGAAAAGTGTCAAAACGATTGTCATCTTTGTCAGTTGCGAGATCTTTGGCTAAATCAGGTTCATACCCTGTTAAGGAAAGTTCAGGAAAAAAAATAGAATTTGCATTTAATGATGATGCTATTTCTACAAATTGAAGATGCTTTTCTATGTTAGATGGAATATCTCCCTTTGCAGGCTTTATTTGTGCGACTGCTATGTTCATTTATTGTTGTTTTATTTAATACTACGAACTAAAAGCTAAGATACAAATAAGTATTTTACAACTCATCCCCGAAATTCTACAATTGGGTTATTTAATATTTTTTAACAAGTACTGTTAAAATACATTTGCTTCATCAAAAACCAAGATCATGCAAACCAAAACATTTTTTACAATTGTCTTTTTATTTTTAACAGCTTTCATTTTTGCTCAAAATACTATTTCCGGTAAAGTGGTTGACCAAAAAGGAAAACCGGTTCCAGGAGCCAATATTTATATCGACGGAACTTATGACGGAGCGACAAGTTCTGAAACGGGAGAATTTTCGTTTGAAACCACCGCAACAGGAAATCAATCTATAATTGTTAGTTTTTTACTTTACGAAACATTCAAAACAGAAATTGATGTTACCAATTTTAAAAATCAAACCGTAAAATTAAGAGAAAATGTAAACGCACTTGATGCCGTTGTCATTACCGCCGGAACTTTAGAATCTGGAGATAAGGCAAGAGTTTCTGTTTTGAAACCGTTAGACATTGTAACGACGGCAGGATCTGCAGGAAACATTATTGCAGCTTTACAAACTTTGCCTGGAACTCAAACTGTGGGCGAAGACGGGCGTTTATTTGTGCGTGGAGGAGAAGCCAGCGAAACACAAACTTTTGTTGACGGAATTCGTGTCGCACAACCGTATGGAGCAACAACTAATAATTTACCAACAAGAGGAAGATTTTCTCCTTTTTTATTCAGCGGAATTGCTTTCTCGACCGGAGGCTATTCGGCTGAATATGGCGAGGCTTTATCGAGTGTTTTGTTATTGAATACACAAGACGAGCCAGATATGAATAAAACCGACATCGCTTTAATGACCGTTGGTTTGGGTTTGGGAAATACTCAAAAATGGGAAAAAAGTTCGTTGAGCGTAAACACTGCTTATATCAATTTAGCACCTTATCAGGCAATAGTTCCGCAAAATGTTGATTGGAATAATCCGTACCAATCTTTGTCTGGAGAAACTGTTTATCGCTATCATTTTACAAACGGAATTTTTAAATTATACGCTGCTTTTGATTCGGAGAAATTTGATTTAAATCAGAAAAATGTAAACTTTGAAGATAAAATCAGAACTGATTTAAATAACAATAATTTCTACCTGAATGCTTCTTACAAAGGAACTTTTGGAACGGGCTGGCAATTAACATCAGGAATCAGTTATGGCTACAATAACAACAAAGTAAAATACGATATTAATGATGTTGACAGTAACGAAAATGCAGCACAATTAAAATTGAAACTAAGAAAAAATGTTTCAGATTATTTTAAATTGTCTTTTGGAGCTGATTATTTCATTACCAAATTCAATGAAAATTTTGACGATAATGTTTCTATTCAGGTTGCAAACGGTTACAATTCGAGCATCGCCGCTTTTTATACCGAAGGAGATATTTTATTTTCTAAAAATTTAGCAGCAAAAGTAGGTTTCAGGCTTTCAAATAATAGTTTGTTGAATGAAACCAATATTGCGCCGAGAGCTTCTATCGCTTATAAAGTTTCAAAAAGGAGTCAGTTTTCATTTGCTTATGGAGATTTTACTCAAACGCCTGTTGTTGATTATATTAAATATTCGAAATACCATCAATTTGAAAGTGAAAAAGCAAGACATTATATCTTAAATTATCAATTTACAAAACCCGGACAAACATTTAGAGCTGAAGCATATTATAAAGATTACAGCAATTTGGTTCAATATGATACAAGAGATATAGCCTATAATTCGGTTTTCAATAATAACGGTTCAGGATACGCAAAAGGATTAGATTTATTTTGGAGAGACAGCAATTTGTATAAAAACTTAGAATATTGGATTTCGTATTCTTACATCGATTCAGAGAGACAATATAAGAATTTTTCAACAATGGCGACACCAAGTTTTATTGCCAATCATAGTCTATCAATTGTAACCAAATATTTCATTACCGATTGGAAATCGCAAATTGGTTTTACCAACAGTTACAGTTCAGGACGTCCATATAATGATCCAAACCAAACACAATTTATGAACGGAAAAACGAAATCATACAATAGTTTGAGTTTTAACTGGGCGTATTTATTGACAACACAAAAAATCTTGTATTTCTCGGTTTCAAATGTATTAGGAAGCCAAAATGTTTTTGGATATGATTACGCAAAACTTCCAGACGCCAGCGGAGTGTACCAAAGACAAGCGGTAGTCCCAACCGCAGATCGTTTTTTCTTCGTAGGTTTCTTTTGGACTATTAGTAAGAATAAAAATGAGAATCAGTTGAAAAATTTATAGTCTCTAAGTTGCTAAGATTCTAAGCCACTAAGAAAAAAACTTATAATCTTAGTAACTCAGCAACTTAGAATCTCAAAAAAAACAATTCAGTCACCAAATTCGACAACTCAGTATCATTTAATTTTTAAACAGTAAAATCAGATCTACTTTTGAAGTATAAATTAATAAGAAAGGTTTCGATCATCAATCAATAAACTTGAAACATAAAACAAAAAGAAATAATTTAAAACTAAGAGTCATGACCAAAATTATTACAATTACCACTTTATTTATTTGCAGTTTATTATCTGCACAAACACAATTTGAACAAGGAATGGGAAAAGCTTTTGGGCTTTGGAAAGAAGGAAAAAATGCTGATGCCTCGGCAATGTTTGAAAGAATCGCGGCGGCTGAGAAAACAAGTTATTTGCCAAATTATTATGTAGCTTTAATCAACACTACATCAGCTTTTAATGAGAAAGATAAAACAAAAATTGATTTGTTATTGACAAAAGCACAAGACGCTTTAGATGTAGAATTCATTAAGGATCAAAATAATGCAGAATTATATGCGATGCAGGCTTTGATTTATACAGCTTGGGTAGTTGCAGATCCGATGACTAACGGAATGAAATATTCGGCTAAAGTAATGGAAGCTTACGCGAAAGGAAAAGTGATAGACCCAAACAACCCAAGAATCGTTTTTGGTGAAGCAGATTATCAGATAGGAGGAGCAAAATGGTCAGGTGTTGATACAAAACCGCTTTGCGCACAAGTTGATAAAGCTATCGAACTTTTTGCTACTTTTAAACCAGAAACACCTTTTTCTCCAAAATGGGGATTGGAAAGAGCTTTGGAAGCACAAAAAAATTGCAAAAAGTAAAACTAATTTAAGCTGATTATAATGAAAAACACTGGAAATACATATGCGGATTTAAAAAGTGGAACGATCGTTTCGTTTAAGATTTCCATGATTTTTACAGTGATATTTTCAGCTTGTTTAGGAGATGATTTAAATGTTCGAAATGTTCTTATAACTTTTTTCATAAGTTGTCTTTATTCTTTCGGGGTAGGTTTTGGCAACGGATATATTAATGTTCTCTTAGACAAAAAATGGGATTGGTTAGAGCAAACAAACCTGAGGGTTTACTACGGAATATTGGTTACTGTTCTGTACACTGTCCCGGTAGTTTTAGGAATAAATTACTACATCTATGTGGTTTTACAAAATATGCCGTTAGATAAATTTTTTAGCGAAAGAATGATCTGGATACATCTTTTTTATATCATTTTATCTCTCGGAGTTTCGACTTTCATGCAGGCCAGAAGTTTTATGGTAAAATGGAAACAGGCATCAAAATTTGAAATTACACAACAAAAGATTATCGCAGGAACGGCAAATGCGAAATTCGAAAGTTTAAAAAATCAAATTGATCCTCATTTTCTTTTTAACAGCCTAAATGTATTAAGTTCTTTGATCGAAGAAAACCCGGATAATGCACAGCGATTTACTACTTCTTTATCTAAAATTTATCGCTATGTTTTAGAGCAAAAAGATAAAGAATTAGTTTCGGTAGAAGATGAATTGTCATTCGCTAAAACCTATATGAATCTGCTTAAAATGCGTTTTGAAAATAGTTTGTTTTACGAATTGCCAACAACAGCGATTAATCCGGACGCAAAAGTAGTTCCGTTATCATTACAGCTTTTACTTGAAAATACGGTTAAGCATAATGTTGTAAGCGAGCAGAAACCATTGCATATTCGAATTTTTATTGATGGAGATTGTTTAGCAATTCAAAATGATTTTCAAAAGAAAGAGGTCTTGCAGGACAGGCAGGGAGTTGGATTGCAGAATATAGTAAACCGATACGCAATTATAACCAATCGAAAAGTATTGGTAGAACAAAATGAAGAAACATTCACAGTTAAGATTCCGATTTTAACGAAACAAATATCAGTTATGGAAACAAATGCAGACTATAGCGATGAAAATAAGGCTTATTTCAGAGCTAAAAAAAGAGTAGAAGAACTAAAAGGATTTTACGGAAATGTAATTTCGTATTGTTGTGTGATTCCCTTTTTAATTTTTATAAATTTGAGGTATTCTCCTGGATTTCAGTGGTTTTGGTTTTCGGCTTTAGGCTGGGGATTTGGAGTTGTAATGCACGCTTTTAAAGTTTTCGGTTATAGCTCAGATTGGGAAGAACGAAAAATAAGAGAGATTCTGGAAAAGGAAAACAATAAGCAAACCTGGAAATAATCATGGAAACAAAGTATGACGAAGCTGAACGTTATTATCAGGCTCAAAAAAGAGTCAAAGAAATAAGAGAATTTTACGAACATTTGACCGTATTCCTGATTTGTAACCCGGTTGTCATGGTTGTAAATCTTATGACTTCACCTGGTTATTTGTGGTTTTTATGGTGTGTATTTGGCTGGGGATTTGCAATTTTAATGCACGGATTGAAAGTTTTTAGAGTTTCACCAGTTTTTAATAAAGAATGGGAAGACCGAAAAATTCGGGAGATTTTGGAGAAAGAAAATAAAACACAAACTTGGGAATAATCATGGAACCAGATTATAATGAAGAAAGACGCTATCATCAGGCTCAGAAAAAGGTGAAAGAGATAAAAGATTTCTATCAGCATTTAACAGTTTTTACTCTTATAACGATAATATTACTTGTGGTAAACCTAATGACTTCGCCAGAATATTTATGGTTTATTTGGTGCATACTGGGATGGGGAGTAGGAGTCCTCTTCCACGGATTAAAAGCTTTTGGAGTTTCACCATTTTTTAATAAAGAATGGGAAGAACGAAAAATCAGAGAATTTCTGGAAAAAGAAAAAGAAAGTAAAAAACAAACCTGGAAATAGTCATGGAAACGAATTGTAGTTATAATCAGGGAAAATTTAAATTTGGAGCGATCTTTAGTAAAAAGATAGTTAGACTAAGATCGTTTTATATACATGCATTTATTTATGGTGTCGGATTAGTTCTTTATGTTTTAAAAGAGTTTTATGGAATACCTCTAAATTTCTTTCTGGTGATATATTTGAATAGCGTTGTAATGATAATTTGGACCAGTGTATTTTTAGTGTCCGCAATTGATTTATTTGCGTATTATAAGATTTTCGGAGAAGAATGGGAAGAACGCAAAGTGAAAAATCTTTTAGAAAAAAGAACAAAAACACAAAAATGGGAGTAATTATGGAAGTAAATTTTAATGATGAGGATAGATATTATTTGGCTAAAAAGAAAGTTGAAAATATAAAAGGATTTTATGGTAATTTAACTTCTTTTATTGTAGTTAATATAGTTTTGATTTTTATCAATCTATATACAACACCAGATCATTTATGGTTTTATTGGCCTTTAATGTGGTGGGGAGTAGGAGTCGTTTTTCATGGTTTGAAAGTTTTCGAAGTATTTCCGGTTTTAGGAAAAGGCTGGGAAGAAAAAAAGATCAAAGAGATCATGGATAAAGAAAAAGAGAATCAAAGCAAGTGGCAATAATTTTTAAAATTTAAAAAAATGGGACGTTTTAGAACACGCATGTACGAAGAATACGCACAGGAATTTAAGAATGACGAAAGCTTTGAAAGGGCATACCAAAAAGTAAAAAAAATAAAAGACTTTTACTCGCACCTGAAGGTTTACATTATAATTAATCTTCTAATTATCATTTCGAATTTGGATGGAGATTTTTTTGGATGGAACCTTGAGGAAAAGGGTTTATTAGATTGGCATACTTATTCAACAGCATTTTATTGGGGCATTGCTTTAGTGATTCATGCCTTTACAGTGTTCGGACCGGATATTTTTTTCAATGGAGATTGGGAACAAAAGAAAATCCGGGAATATATGGATAAGGACGCTTCAAATACCAATAAATGGGAGTAATTTTGAATTATTTTTTTTCAATTTTTTCAGTTTAGTACATGACCACATTAATTATAGAAGACGAAAAACCGGCAGCAAGATTATTGCAGCGAAAGCTGGAAAAGCTGGAAATTGCCGTAGAAACCATGTTACACTCTGTAGAGGAATCTGTAGATTGGTTTACCAACAACGAACATCCCGATTTAATATTTTTAGATATTCAGTTGTCTGATGGTTTATCGTTTGAAATTTTTGAGAAAATAGATATCAAAAGCGCCATCATTTTTACAACAGCTTATGATGAATATGCTTTAAAAGCGTTTAAACTGAACAGTATAGATTATCTTCTAAAGCCAATTGACGAAGATGATTTAGAAGTGGCCGTTACTAAATTTAAGGCTCGAATGCCAAAGTCAACTTCAGAAAATCAAAATCTTCAGCTTGATTTTGAACAAATACGCCGAATGTTGTCAAATCCTTTTGAGAAGAATTATAAAAAGCGATTTACCGTTAAAATAGGCCAGCATTTAAAAGTAATTACTACCGATGAAATTGAATGTTTCTTCAGCGAAAACAAAGGAACTTACATTCATACTTTCGATAACAGAAACTATTTAATCGATTCCACTTTAGAAATTCTGGAACAGGAGTTAGATATGAAGGATTTCTTCCGCGTAAGCAGAAAATTCATTGTACCACTTCAGGCGATAAAAGAAATTCAGGTTTATACCAATTCTCGCCTAAAAGTTATTTTACCTTCATATAAAGAAGATGAGGTCATTGTAAGCCGTGAAAAAGTACAGGATTTTAAGAATTGGCTGGGTTAGGTTTCTTAGCCTCCAGAATCATGTAAAACTGTATTCCAAATAAGATTGATGCCAATACTAAATGTATTGCCTGACTTCCTATTGGGAAATCCAGATAAGCCATTGCCATTCCAGTCAGAATTTCAATTCCAATTATCGCAATTACCCAGTTTATTTTTGAATATCCTAAACCAAATTTGGCGTTTTTAATGTATAAATAAACATTAACTAAAAAGACAACAATAGAAAAGGAACGGTGAACATAAAAAGTAACCGATGGGTTTTGTAACCAAAGAATACTTGCAGTCAATCCGTTTTTAACTTGTTCATCTACAAACTGACGCACTTGTGTTCCAATGGCTACCTGAATTAAAGTCAGTAAAAGCGAAAACAAAAGCACGTTTCTAAAATTAGAATTGTATTTTACAGTAGCTAATTTTGGTCTCGCCAATTGAATGATGTATAAAATTACAGCAACAATTACCAAGGCCATAACCATATGAACTGTTATTTTTATTGGATTTAATACGGAGTAAACCACTTTTGCACCCAACCAGGCCTGAAAGCCCATCATAAAGACAACCAACCAGGAAAGCAATGTGATTTTTTTGTTTTGTTTCCAAAATCTGAAAGAAGCGATTGCCATGAAAAAGCACGCCATTCCAGCTAAAGCACCACAAAGTCTATTGATATATTCAATCCAGGTATGCAACGGATTAAAAATTGCATAATCATGTTTGGTGTATTTTTCCCAATGTGAAGCATCGAAAGATGTTTCAGTCGTAAAATTATCTTTTGCAACCAAAAGACTTTCGTCTTTAATAATTACCTGTCCTTTTTCAAATGCACGGTTCGGCTCCCAGGTTAATTCTTTTAAATCGGTTGGTGGAATAAAATATCCAAAACATTTTGGCCAATCCGGACAGCCCATTCCAGATCCTGTCATACGAACCAAAGCTCCTGCGACAATTACTAAATAAACTAAAACTAATGCTGTTTTTGCGATTGTAGGGAAATGTTTTTTCATTTTTTTTTAAAGTTGCAAAGTTTCAAAGTTGCAGAGGTTCAAAGGATAGGAACACTTGATTTGAAACATTTAATATTTTAGATTTAAATAAACCTTTGTTGCTTTGTGCCTTTGTTGCTATGCACCTTTTTTTAAACCCATTTTTTCAGCTCTTTTGATTACAAAATCATATGCGGCTTGATACTCATTGGGAATGTCGCCTTCAAGAATTGCTTCTTTTACAGCTTCTTTTAAAACTCCAATTTCACGGGAAGGTTTCAAGTTGAAGATTTCCATGATTTCTTCACCAGAAATTGGTGGTTGAAAATTACGAACATGGTCGCGTTCTTCAACTTCCACAATTTTCTTGCGGACAATATCAAAGTTTTTATGGTACTTCTTGAACTTTGCTGGATTTTTAGTGGTAATATCTGCTTCACAAAGTGTCATTAAATCTTCAACATCTTCGCCGGCATCAAAAACCAAACGACGAACGGCGCTATCTGTTACAATATCCTGTGCCAGTACGATCGGGCGCGAACTCATGATAACCATTTTTTGTACAAATTTCATTTTGTGGTTCAATGGCATATGTAGGCGTTCAAATATTTTCTTTGCCATCTTTCCACCAAGAAATTCATGCCCGTGAAAAGTCCATCCTTGTTTTTTAGTGAAACGTTTTGTCGGCGCTTTTCCAATATCATGTAACAAAGCCGACCAACGCAACCAAACATCATCCGTATTCGGACAAATATTATCGACAACTTCTAATGTGTGGTAAAAGTTGTTTTTATGGGTATGACCTTCAATTTCTTCTACCTGATTTAAAGCTATTAATTCAGGAAGAATAATATCTAGAAGTCCCGTTTGGTATAAAAGTAAAAATCCGATTGACGGTTTATCTGTCGAAAGAATTTTATTCAATTCATCGACAATTCTTTCTCCCGAAATAATTTTAATTCTCTCTGCGTTTTTAGTAATTGCATCAAGTGAATTTTTCTCTATTTCAAAACCTAACTGATTCGCAAAACGAATGGCACGAAGCATTCGTAACGGATCATCAGAATAGGTAATGTCCGGATCTAAAGGTGTTTTAATAGTTTTATTCTCCAAATCAGCCAATCCGTTAAACGGATCAGAAAGATCTCCGAATGTTTTTTCGTTTAATGATAAAGCTAAAGCATTAATCGTAAAATCACGACGATTTTGATCATCTTCTAGCGTTCCGTTTTCAACGATTGGATTTCGGCTGTCGAAATTATAAGATTCTTTTCGGGCACCAACAAATTCTATATCAGTATCTTCAAAACGTAACATTGCAGTTCCATAAGTCTTAAAAACCTGTACTTTTGGTTTTTTTGGAAGCAATTCAGAAACTTTCAAAGCCAATTCGATTCCGCTTCCAACGGCAACAACATCAATGTCTTTTTTAGAACCTCGGTTTAAAAGTAAATCACGAACAAAACCACCAATAACGTAACTGTCTACGTTTAGTTCTTGAGAGGCCTGCGAAATAATTCCGAAGATTTTATGTTGTAAAGCTGTTTTATAATTTGTTTGTATAGCCACGAATTCACGAATTTTTAAAATAATTGCTTCTAATCTTGAAGAGAATGAAACGTGTGCAAATTTACAACATAGAAAATGCCTTTTATAATCTATCGACCATTTTTTTAAGGAAATTGAAAATTTTGAGTATTGAATTTTGTCAAAGTAGAAAAAGGCAACCATAAATTGCACAAATTATATTAAAATTTAAAATAGAAATTTGCGAGAATTTGTGCAATTTGTGGTTAAAAAAAACACTTATGACACTATCAAACAAATCAATTCTGATACATCATTTTTAAAATATCAATTTGTATTTTTGAATCATAGAAAAACGTACAAATGAAAATTGTTATATCGCCAGCGAAGTCACTGAATTTCGAAAAAGAATTACCAACTACTCAATATACTGAACCGTCTTTTTTAAAAGAAGCACGCCAGGTTCATAAAATTTTAAAAAGTAAAAAACCAGCAGAATTATCTGAATTAATGTCGATTTCAGATAAATTATCCGACTTAAACTGGGAGCGTAATCAAAAATGGAAAACTCCTTTTTCACCCGAAAATGCGCGTCCGGCAGTCTATACTTTTGATGGTGATGTTTATACCGGTTTGGATGCTTATACCATCCCGTTAGAAAAATTAGAAGTGTTACAGGATAAACTTAGAATTCTGTCGGGACTTTATGGTGTTTTAAAACCACTAGATTTAATGCAGGCGTACCGTTTAGAAATGGGAACAAAAATGCCAGTGGGTGAATACAAAAATCTTCATGAATTCTGGAAGCCAACCGTTACAAAAGCTTTAAATAAAGAGTTGACAAAAGGGGAGTTGTTTGTGAATTTAGCCAGTAACGAATATTTTTCTGCCGTTGATGTAAAAGCCTTGAAAGTTCCTATAATAACTCCGGATTTTAAAGATTATAAAGATGGAAAACTAAAGATGATCAGTTTTTTCGCGAAAAAAGCGAGAGGTATGATGGTTCGCTATATCATCGATACCAATGCTGAAACTATTGACGATTTAAAAGGTTTCAATTACGAAGGATATCAGTTTGATGCGAATCTTTCTAAGGGAAATAATTTGGTTTTTACGAGATAGGTTTCCTACAGGTTCAAAGTTTCAAAGGGACAAAGGTTGAGAGATTTAAAAGAGTCGTAGACTCTACCAATATTGTAGGAAGGGATTTTAATCCCTGTAATCTATGCGATATGATTAATTAGAAGGATATTAATTATAAAAAATAAAAAAGCCGGGTGAAATGAATTACCCGGCTTTTTCGTATTATAAATTATAAATCAATTATTATATTAACGCTATTAATGCATTGCATCAGCAGGATTAATCTTGTTTTTACCTCTTTTGATAAAGAGGATAATTGGAATACAACATAAGAACATGATACCTAAATACATGAAAATGTCTATGTACGACATTACAGTACTTTGTTTCAATACAGCATAATCTATTGCCTGATAGGCTTTTTTAAGGGCAACATCGGCACTGTATCCTTTTGCCATAAAGGCATGCTGCATTCCTTGAATACGTTGTTGTACTTCAAATTTTGCAGGATCTAGATTATTGATCAGATTTACTCTGTGTTCCTGACTAAAACGGGTAATAAAAGTGGTAATAATAGCAATACCAAATGAACCTCCTAATTGACGCATCATTCCGGTAAAAGCAGCTCCTTCACCAATATGTTTTCCTTTTAAGGTTGAAAGAGAAAGGGTGGTAATAGGTACAAATAAAAGTCCTAAACCAATTCCTCTCAAAATCAATGGCCAATACATATGTTCTACACCGGTATCAGGTGTCATACGAGTTTGCATCATAAAAGTAAAGAAGAAGAAAACTAAAAATCCAACTCCTACCATATAACCTTGCGGAACTCCTTTCTGGATCATGTTTCCAACAAATGGCATCATGATCGCAGTAGTGATCGAACCTGGAATCAATAATAATCCCGCGTCAGTTGCGGTCCATCCTAAAATTGACTGCGTATAAATCGGAATAATTAAAGTTGATCCGTATAATCCGAAACCAAGAATAAAACACATTACGGTTCCAATTCGTAAGTTACCATCTTTTAAGACACTTAAGTTTACAATTGGATGCTTATAGGTTAGCTCTCTCCAGATGAAAAGCACCAATCCAAGAACCGCCACAACACTTAAAGTCACGATTGTAGAATCGTTAAACCAATCGTCTTGTTGACCATGTTCCAAAACAAATTGTAATGATCCGATAAAAGCGGATAACAATATAATTCCCCACCAGTCGACCTGATTGGCTTTCAATTTTTCACCATATTTCGGACTTCTTACAAAAGTTAATGCCAAAATAGTAGCAATAATTCCTAAAGGGATATTGATATAAAAGATATAAGGCCAGGAATAATTATCTACCAAATAACCTCCCAAAGGGGGGCCTAATGTTGGTCCCACAATTACACCCATTCCGTAAATAGCTTGCGCCATACCACGTTTTGCAACGGGGTAACTTTCGGTAATAATGGTTTGGGCTGTTACCAGAAGGGCACCTCCACCCATACCCTGAACGAACCTAAAAGCTACTAGTTCCCATATATTGCTTGCATTACCACATAAAAAGGAGCAGACGGTAAATATTATGATAGAAGCCACAAAATAATTACGTCTTCCAAATTGCTGCGATAGCCAGCTAGTCATCGGAATTACAATTACATTCGCAATTGCGTATGCTGTAATAACCCATGCCACATCGGTCAAGGTAGCACCAAGACTTCCGCGCATGTCTGTTAGAGCTACGTTTACAATCGTAGTATCTACAATTTCCAGTAAGGCACAAAGTACCGCTGTAATTGTAATAATAACTCGTCTGTAACCGTATTCTACTAAATCGTCGTCTGCTTGTACTGCTGTTGCCATTTATTTATTTTAAATGTACGTCTACATCAACATTCATTCCTGGTCTCAAAAGTTTTACTTTCTCAGGGTCATTCGATGGATCTAAACTAATTTTTACCGGTAATCTCTGAATTGTTTTTACGAAGTTTCCTGTTGCGTTATCAGGAGGTAATAATGAAAAACGAGATCCTGTAGCTGGAGAGAATGAAGTTACAATTCCTTTAAACTCATAGTTAGGATAAGCATCTACTTTTAAGCTTACTTTTTGACCCACGATCATTTTGTTTAATTGTGTTTCTTTAAAGTTAGCTACAACCCAGGCTTCATTGTTATTGATGATGTAAAATAAAGATTGCCCTGGCTGAACCAATTGTCCTGGCTGAATATCAACTTTAGAAACCTGACCATCAATTGCAGCAGTTACAACGGTATAGGTAAGATTTAATTTAGCAACATCTAACATTGTTTTAGCTCTTTTAATGTTTGCTGCAGCAACTTCTGTTTGTTTGTCAGAAGCTTTAGATTTAGATTCGATTACCGATTTTTGGTAAGAACTAGCTCTTTGTTGTTGCTCTAAAACACGTACTTGATTTTCAGCTTCTTTTTTTGCAGTTTGAGCCTGCTCAAATTGTTGCTTTGTAATAGTATGTGTTTTGTACAAATTATTGTAACGGTTAAAATCGTTTGTAAGCTGTCTTAATCTGATTTTTGCACTTTCGATAGAACCACTTGCAGATCTCATATTGGCATCAGAAACATTGATACTTGCGTATGCGCTTCCAATATCTGCTTTTGCCGCTTCGTACTGGCCTTCAGCTCCTAATAAAGCAGCATTTGCTTCGTCAATTTTCAATTGATAATCTCTCTTATCGATAGTAAATAAAGTATCTCCCTTTTTTACAAAGTCATTATCTTTTACATACACTTTGCTAATGTATCCAGATACTCTCGGAATAATCGGATTCATTTTTTTCTCAATCTGAGCATCATCCGTTTCTTCGTGCGCTTGTCCGTGTAAGTATTTTGATACTCCGTAAGTTCCCCCCAATAAAACCAAAACGGTTAGTATAATGATGAATTTTGTATTTGTTTTTTTCTTTTCCATGAGAGCTATCGATTATATTTTAGAAAGATTGAATGATTGAGATAATTGTCCTGATACTGAAAGTAATTCGTAATATTTTTGAATTATAGTGGCTTTAGATAAAGCAGTATTAATTTTAGCGCTTAAGTGCTCAACATCAGCTTCAACTAAATCATTTGTGTCTGATAAACCATTGTCGAATTTATCTTTTACAAGTCTATAATTTTCAGAGGCTTGTTGTAAAGCTTCATCATAAACTACACTTTGATTGATCGCTAAGTCATAATCTTCAATAGATTTCTGTACTTCATTTTTAATACGATCAGTCAAAATTGCTTCTGAACTTTTTGCTTCTAAAGCTTGGCTCTCAGCTACTTTTACGTGTGCACTGTTTTTATAGAGCCCTGATATATCATATGATAAACCAAGTCCAAAATTCATTGCATATTTTACCGTAATAAAATCTTTAAGATCCAACGCTGTATATCCGCCTAATAAAGCAAGTGAAGGATAATAGCCCGCTTTTGCTATTTTGATATTGGCCTCGCTCGCTTTTTGTTGCAAACGAACTGCTTCTAAATCTTTTCTATTTTCAAGTGCCATTGCATCAGATGATGGAGCATTGCTTGTTTTCAAGCTAAAGAAATCACCTTCATTAACAGTCAATTTTACACTTGAATCTAACTTAAGTAAAGTAGTCAGATAGAAGTTAATATTATTGATATTGTTGTTAGCTTCATCAATAGATAATTGCGTTTTAGAAACCAATAATTGTGCTTTCAATAAATCATTTCTTGGAATGATTCCGTTTTTCTCTAGTTCTGTAAAATCGGTAACACGCTGTTTAGCTTGTTTTTGATTTTCGTTTAAAAGATCCAACGTTTTTTGCGCTTTGTATAATGCAGTATAATAAGTGATCACACGCAAAGCAACATCTTCTTTTGTTTTGGCAGCATAAGCACTTTCAGCTTCATATAAATTATCATAAGCATCGATGCTGTTCTGAATTTTAAATCCGGAAAATATTGGCAAGCTTAAAGTTGCCATTCCTAACAATGCCTGATCCGGAGATGGCATTGGCTCGGCACTAGCCTGATCATTATGCATGTCGATTGAAGCTTTTGTCAATCGTTGATATTGTCCTGAAATTTTAATATCTGGATATTGATTGTTCTTAACCTCTTGTAATTCGTATTTTTTTGAGTTTACCTTAGTGTTGGCAAGCGTAACTTCGTTACTTTTTTCCCAAGCCATTTTAACGGCTTCGTCTAAGGTTAAACTTGTTTTTTCTTGTGCTTCTATTGATGAGATTCCGATGAAGAAAATACCAAAGAGCAATAATGGATTAATTTTCATAAACAAGTAGCGCTTTTATAGTTTGTTGAATGTGCTTTGTAAGACTGGTTTTAATGTAATTATTATACATTTCTTCGGTTTTTAAATTCAGTAACTCCACAAAAAAAGATTTATTCATGTGAAAGTGAAAAAAGGTTCCGATGATGGTTGGCGTAAGAAGCGGAATTATAACATCTTTTCTGAAAACGCCTTTTGCCTGCCCTTGTGCGATAATCGTTTCTACAGATTTTAGATTTCCTTTTTTTAATTCAGTAAAAGCGATCATGCTTTTTTCTCTTTTTTCTGAATTGAGTTCAAAATGTAAAACTCTGAAAATCCCTTTGTTACAACTGATTCTGTTAATGTAAATTTCGATTAATTTATTGACTTTTTCAATAGGTTCGAGATTTTCTTGCAGTAAATTTTCGAGTTGTAATTTTAAATCAGAGGTTTTATAAAGAATTAAAGCCTCCAGTAGTCGTTCTTTTGAGCCAAAATAATACGAGACCATTGCAATATTAATTTTTGCATGTTTTGAGATATCCCGTATCGATGTACCCTCAAATCCTTTCTCAGAAAATAGCTTTTCAGCAACCTCGAGAATCTGAATTTTTTTATCGTTTAATTCGATGTTTGACATAGTAGTGTTTCTAATCGGTTACAAAATTAAACAAGTGTTTAAATTAAACGATCGTTTAATTTTTGTTTAACATAATATTAACATAAAACGGTGTAGTTGTTTTTTGTTAATTTTGGATAATAATTATTCTGATTTTTTTATTGTCAAATAGAAGTTAATATCAATTTTTAAATTTTCTTTTCCTATTGATTTGTCAATGTTTAATGATTTCCAACTAGGTGTTGGTGAGATCCAGACATCTTTTGTAAAGTTAGTTTTAATTGGCATTGAAAAATTATCATTGCAATTGGTATAACGATAAAGGAACTCGCTATTTTTTATTTTATACTCTAAAACAGGAACATCCTTAGTTCTCAGATATTGGTCAAAAAGATAATCAAAGTTAATCCCAGATTCTAAATTGATATAATTTTCAATCTGATTTGTAGTAACCACTTTATGATAGAAGTTGTTATTTAAGCCATGTAATATTTGTTGAAATTTCACATCGTCGTTTATAATACTTTTAATCATATGCAAAATAGCCCAGCCTTTTATATAATTATCCTGACTACCATCTTCATTTATGCCGTAGCGTGCTATTATCGGCTTGTCGTTGTCTATAGTTCTAAATCTTCCGGCCATAAATTCGTTGCCTGCTTGTTTACCTGCAATGTCAGCGATCACAAGTTCTTCGGCCAGACCGGCAAATCCTTCCTGAATCCAGCGGTCAGCAATATCAGCAGCGGTCATATTGTTGCCAAACCATTCGTGAGCCATTTCATGAACAATTATTTTATCTGTTTTTTTGCCCCAGCCTGTATTTGATATATCTCCGCCTTTTTTATTCGTGCCTCTTTTATATCCGCCTCCATAGGCAATGGCACTTTGATGCTCCATTCCAATATAAGGTGCATCTGCCATTTTGAAACCATCTTCATAAAAAGAGAAGGGACCAAACCAATGTTCTAATGAGTTCATAGTACAGTTTACTTCTGGAATCATATGTTTTTCGGCTTTGGTCTTATTATAGTCAAGAACCCAGTAATCCATAGTTAGTTTTCCCTTTTTGCCTTGGTATGCTTGACTAATATTTATATATTTTCCAATATAAAATGAAATTGCATAATGACTTATAGGATTTTTAACTTCCCATTGATAGGTGTGAGTACCGTCATGATTTTTAATTGTGTTTTTTAATCGCCCGTTTGAGATCGCAATTAAGGTATCTGGAGCAGTAACAGCAATCGAGGCTCCGTGATCAGGCTCATCATACATGGTATTTTTGCAAGGGTACCATAAACTTGCTCCTTTGTATTGGCAGGCTACTGAAATCCAAGGACGATTTAAGGAATCTTTTGCCCATACTAAACCACCATCCCAAGGAGGTTTTATCGATTCTGTTGGTTTTCCAGAATAATAAATCGTGATTTTGTTTTTTTTAGAAGCTTGATTTTTAGATAATTTTAAATACCAGATATTCTGATTTTGTGTAAAATCGACTTTTTTATCTTTTTGAAATATACTGTCAATTTTAAGTGGGCTTACCAAGTCAATCTGCATTAAGTCCGAATGCTTTTTGTTAGTAACGTTATATTCAATTACATTTTTGCCTGTTATTGTTTTATTGACATAATCAGGTTTAATGCTTAAATCATAATGCTGAATATCCCACCAAATTCGTTCTGGAGTAATCGAACCATTCAAGGTATCTTGTTTGGTTGGGATATTCAGAGTTTGACCTTCCTGAGCTTGTAGTGAATAAAACCACAGATTTAGAATCAGAAAAAGTGTTTTTTTTGAAATTATCAAATGTTTGGGCATAACAAGGATTTTGAATTGACTTAAAAAACCCCTGTAAATTACATTTAATTAGCGAATATTACCAACAAATTCTGCAATTTTACCAGAACCACTTTCACTCAAATGTTTGATAAAAGCACTTCCAATAATGGCACCTTTTGCAAATTTCGTAGCCTGATTAAAAGTTTCTTTATTCGAAATTCCGAAACCAACAATTTGAGGATTTTTCAAATTCATACTACCGATTCTTTCGAAATAACTTTCCTGAATATTTCCAAAACCAGATTGAGAACCCGTAACACTTGCAGAACTTACCATATAGATAAATCCGTTTGAAACACTGTCAATAAAGCGAATGCGTTCGTCTGAAGTTTGAGGCGTAATCAGGAATACATTGATTAATCCATATTTTTCAAAAATAGCTTTGTATTCGTCTGCATAAACATCAACTGGTAGATCCGGAATAATTAATCCATCGATACCAATTTCAGCACATTTTTTACAGAATGCTTCAACTCCATATTGTAACATCGGATTAAAATACCCCATGATAATTAACGGGATTTTTACGCTTTCGCGGATGTTCTTTAGCTGATCAAAAAGAATTTGAGTGGTCATTCCGTTATGAAGCGCCGTCGTCGAACTCGCCTGAATTGTTGGGCCATCTGCCAAAGGATCACTAAAAGGCAAACCAATTTCAATTAAATCAACGCCATTTTTTTCTAAATCCTGAATAATCTGAATGGTATCGTTTAAATTAGGATATCCGGCAGAAAAATAGATAGAAAGTATTTTTTTATCTTCTTGTAATTTTTGTGTTATTCTGTTCATTTCTTTTATGTTTTTCTCCTGCAAGCTTTTCAAAACCTTGCAGGTATATTTTAAGTTCTATTTAATTGATGATAACTCGACTCGTCCAATTGTTACCTTGATTTTCAACCAATAATAATCCGGAATCCAAATCATTCATTTGTCCAACCAATTCTCCTTTGTTATTCCAAAAAGCGCTTTGTCCTGCCGAAGACGAGCCCCACGATTCACCACTAAAATTAGACATCAAAACATTCATTTTGTGTTTCTCAGCATAGCTTTGTAAATCTCGATACGCATTCGGAATCCCGTTTGGTGTAAAGAAAATACTGGCGATGTAAATATCAGTTGCTCTCTTACAGGCATTTTCCGGATGCAGCGGATTATCAATATCAGCACAAATGGCAAATGAAATCTTTTGATCTTTAATAGTAATCATCGGATTGTAATCGAACGAAGGTTGAAAAAACTCATCTTCGCCTTCGTGTAAAAACTGCTTCGTATAAATAGAAACCGAATTATCCGGGGCAATAACAAATTCTCCAATGAACATTTCATTTTCAATTTGGATCGGTGCTCCGGCTACAATTGTAATATTATTTTCCGAAGCCAATTGCTGCAAATGATTCAATCGCGAATCGTCTTTTTTGAAAGCCAGTTTTTCAGCATTTTCTCTTTCGTAACCTGTAATAGACATTTCAGGGAATGCGATTAATTGTGCTCCATTTTGCACTGCCAATTCGATAAGACGGTAATGATCTGTTAAATTAGCTTCAATATTTCCCCTGGTTGGTTTTGTTTGTGCTGCTGCTAGAATCATTTCTGTTTTTTATTAATTTTCTATATAAATCCAGGCAACGATTCCTGAGTTCAATGTAACTTCAACTCTTTTATAAGCATTCGATTCGAATATGTCTACTTTAGCTAAATCTGAAGGAGAAATATTGTAAACAATACCATGTATTGGGTCTGAAGAACCCTCTGTTGGCACAGCTACAACATAGTCTGCCATTCCAAATTCTTCTTCTATCTGAAGACTTTTCAGTCTGTGACCCAAAAGCTGATCTTTAGTTCCGGATAAGACCTTATTAAAAAGCTGCATTTGAATTTGCTTTGATCGTAATGTTCCGTAAGAGAATAACTTTTCCATAATTGCTATTTTTCTTGTTTTGTTTTACAATTTAAAATATTCAATATAATTATCTAAATCTTTATCGCCACGTCCCGAAAGACTGATTACCACAACATCAGTTGGTTTAAATTTCTTTTGATCTAAAACTGCAAATGCATGTGCACTCTCAATAGCCGGAATAATTCCTTCTAATTTAGTCAATTGTAAACCTGCGTTCATCGCATCATCATCAGTAACTGAGAAAAATTCTCCACGTCCGGTTTGTGCCAAATGCGCGTGCATTGGACCAACTCCTGGATAATCTAAACCTGCGGAAATCGAATACGGTTCTGTAATTTGTCCGTCTGGTGTTTGCATCAAAAGAGTTTTACAACCGTGAATAACGCCCACTTTTCCTAATTTACTGGTTGCCGCGCTATGACCGCTGTCAACACCTTTTCCAGCTGCTTCAACGGCAATTATCCCAACTTCTGGCTCGTGCAAAAAGTGATAATAGGTGCCGGCAGCGTTACTTCCACCACCGATGCAAGCTACAACATAATCAGGATTTTCACGCCCTTCTTTTTCTTTTAACTGCCATTTTATTTCTTCTGAAATTACACTTTGAAAACGCGTCACCATATCCGGATAAGGATGCGGGCCAATTGCGGATCCGATAATATAATGGGTGTCAACAGGATTGTTGATCCAATCGCGAATCGCTTCGTTTGTTGCATCTTTCAACGTTCGTGAACCCGAAAGTGCCGGACGCACTTCTGCACCTAACATTTTCATACGAGCCACATTTGGTGCCTGACGCGCAATGTCGATTTCGCCCATATAAACGATACATTCCATTCCCATTAAAGCGCAAACTGTAGCCGTTGCAACACCGTGTTGACCAGCTCCGGTTTCGGCAATAATTCGTTTTTTGCCTAATTTTTTAGCAACTAATATTTGCCCGATAGTATTGTTGACTTTGTGCGCGCCGGTATGATTTAAGTCTTCTCTTTTTAGATAGACTTTGGTATTGTATTTTTCAGATAAACGCTTAGCAAAATAAAGCGGACTAGGGCGTCCAACGTAATCTTTTAATAACTGATTGAACTCCGCTTTAAAATCGGGTTCGCTAGTAATTTTTAAATAATTCTGACGTAATTCTTCTACATTCGGATATAACATTTCGGGAATGTAAGCGCCTCCAAATTCTCCGTAATATCCTTTTTCGTTAACGTTAAAGTTCATTTCGTTTAAAGTTTAAAAGTTGGCAACATCAAATTTTCGTTTGAAATTGCTAAATAGATTTTTGTTTTTCAGCCCCGGTTCGATTTCAAATTTACTATTTACATCAATAGCATAAATAGGTAAATTGCTTTTTGAAATTTCTTCGATCGCTTTTAATTCGTTTATTCCAATGCCGCCACTCAAAAAGAATGGTTTTTCAGACTTGTATTTTTTTAATATGGTCCAGTCAAATGTGGTTCCGTTGCCGCCTGGCAGTTTTCCTTTTGTATCAAAAAGAAAATAATCGCAGACTACTTCGTAAGGTTTTAAAACCTCAAAATCAAAATCATTATCTGCAGAAAAAGCTTTTATGATTTGGACTTTCTTTGGTAATTGTTTTTTTAATTCTGATAAAAATTCAACCGATTCATTTCCGTGTAATTGAACGGCTTGTAAATTGTATTTTTGAACTTTTTCCAGAATTTCTTCCTGACTCTGATTTACAAAAACGCCCACTTTTTTGACCGTTTCTATCAGTTCCGGAATTTCTCCGTTAAAGTATCTCGCGGATTTTTCCCAGAAAATAAAACCCATAAAATCGGGTAGGAGTGCACCTACTTCGAGTATGTTTTCAGGATATTTCATTCCGCATATTTTGAGTTTCATTTTTTTGATGTTTTTGCCACGAAGGCGCTAAGACACAAAGTTTTTATTATTACCATTAATTTCCCGAATAGCACAAATTAAATTTGCGCCTTAGTGACTTTGTGGCAAACCTTTATAGACTTAGCTTATTTATAAATTCTGTTGCAGCTGCTCCGGCATTATCAGTTTTCATGAAGTTTTCCCCAATTAAGAAACCACTGTAGCCGTAAGGTCTTAATTCTGAGAGGGCTTCGATTGATGAAATGCCGCTTTCTGAGACTTTTACAAAATCAATCGGAATTTGTGATGCCAGTTGTTTGCTGAAATCTAAACTTACTTCGAATGTTTTTAGGTTTCTGTTGTTTACGCCAATCATGTCTAAACTCGGCATAATCGATTTTTCTAGTTCTTCCTGATTGTGAACTTCCAATAGAACCTCTAAACCTAATTTCTTTGCAAATTCAGATAATGATTTGATTTCTTCACGAGTTAAAACCGCGGCGATCAATAAAATTAAATCGGCTCCAAAAGCTTTTGCTTCTAAAATTTGGTATTCATCAACAATGAATTCTTTTCGCAAAAGCGGAATATTAACACTCGCTCTTGCCAATAGTAAATCGTCTAAGGAACCTCCAAAATATTTTCCATCAGTTAAAACCGAAATTCCGCACGCTCCTGCATTTTCATAACCTTTTACGACTTCTTCAACAGTAAAACTATGATTGATTACTGATTTAGATGGAGAGCGACGTTTGTGTTCTGCGATAATTCCAGTTGAACTTGTTCTCAGTTTTTGACTCAAAGAAATTGTTTCTCTTCCAAAAAAAACAGAGCTTTCCAATTGTGAAACCGGAATGATTGATTTTTTAAGAACGACTTCTCGCTGTTTATCAAATATTATTTTATCTAAAATGTTCATGTTGTATTTGTTTCAGGTTTCAGGTTTCAAGTTTCAGGTTACGTTCCAACAACTTGAAACCTGAAACAAAGAAAACTTGAAACTATTTTTTACTTACTTAATTCTTGTAATGTTTTCAATGCTTGATGACCTTTCCCTGAGAATAAACTTTCTTTTGCTAATTCAAACCCTTCTAGGGGAGTACATTTTGTAACGGTTGCAATTGCCATTGCGGCATTGGCAAGAACTACATTGTTTTGGGCTTCTGTTCCTTTTCCTGAAATGATATTAGTGAACATTTCTGCTGATTCTTCGATTGTTTTTCCACCTTCAATTTCGGGTTGAGATAAAAGCCTAACGCCAAAATCAGCAGGGTTTAACATGCCTTCCATGTGTGATGTAATTGTTTTGGTTGGACCTGTTAAGGAAATTTCGTCATATCCGTCAAGGGAATGTAAAATGGTGAAATTGATACTGGTGTTTTGGTATAAATAAGCATACATTCGGGCTAATTCCAAATTGAAAACGCCTACCAATTGATTCTGCGGGAATGACGGATTTACCATTGGCCCCAACATATTAAAGAAGGTTTTTACAGCCAATTCTTTTCTGATTGGTCCAACATTTTTCATTGCCGGGTGGAATAGGGGAGCGTGTAAAACGCAAATTCCGGCTTTGTCAATACATTTCTCTAAAAACGAAGAATCATTGCTGAATTTTATTCCCATTTTTTCCATCACGTTGCTCGATCCTGAAATAGATGATACTCCGTAATTTCCGTGTTTTGCTACTTTTATCCCCGCTCCGGCTGCAATAAAGGAAGCTAAAGTTGAGATGTTGAAAGTATCTTTTCCATCGCCACCGGTTCCGCATAAATCGATGGTATTGTAAGCTGATAAATCAACGCGAATGCATAATTCTAATAAAGCTTCACGAAAACCCGAAAGCTCGTCAATAGTAATACTGCGCATCATAAATACGGTCAAAAATGCTGAAATCTGACTAGGATTGTAATTTCCACTTGAGATATTAATCAATACGTCTTTGGCTTCGTCTTTAGAAAGCACTTCGTGGTTGATTAATTTATTTAATATAGTTTTCATTTTTTTTAAGTTGCTAAGATTCTAAGATACTAAGGTTCTAAGTTTTTGTTTCAGGTTTCAAGTTTATTCTGCGACTGAAAACTGTGACTGAATACTAAAAACGCTGAACACTGAATACTGCTTTTTAATGTTCATTTCCCTGATAAATCCACATGGGTTCTGTTTTTCCGGCTCTTTCGAATCCGTTTTTTTTATAAAAGTCGACTGATCTTCCGTCGGCGGTTAACATTTGCATGTGGAAGTGACTATATTTCTCCTGCATTTTATCTACAATCATTTTTCCAATTCCTTTTCCCTGATATTCCGGAAGTACTAATAAATGGGGATAATAAACCGTTAAAAATCCATCAGAAATCGCATTCCCAAGTCCTACTAATTTTGTTCCTTCCCACGCCGTAATTAGGGTTTCCGAATTTAAAAGACCGTTGTATAATTCGTTTGGTTTGCCGGCCGAACTCCATTCATTGGCTTTGTATAAAATCAAAATGTCTTCAATGTTGATTTCTCTGGTTTCTGAAAGTGTTATCATTTTTTGAGATTCTAAGTTGCTGAGATTCTAAGGGACTAAGATTTTGAACTGTGACTGTAAACTGAGACTGTGTATTAACTTTTTATCCAATTCTCCAATATCAATTTTCCTTTTGGAGTCAACACACTTTCCGGATGAAACTGAACACCTCTTACATCAAAAGTTTTGTGTCTTAGTGACATGATTTGTCCGTTTTCGTCTATTGAAGTTGCTTCTAAAACGTCTGGTAAATTAGCATCTACTACCCAAGAATGGTATCTTCCTACTTCAAATTCATTTCCTAATCCTTCGAACAAAATTTCATCTGAAACAACCGTTTTTACATTGGTTGCAACTCCGTGATATACTTTATCAAGATTTGAAAGCGTTCCGCCAAAAACTTCTCCAATGGCCTGCTGTCCCAAACAAACACCCAAAATGCTTTTAGTTGGTCCGTATTTCTGAATTACTTCTTTTAATAAACCTGCTTCGTCTGGAATTCCAGGTCCCGGAGAAAGTAATATTTTATCG
This sequence comes from Flavobacterium sp. LAR06, assembly GCF_041946075.1. Classification (NCBI taxonomy): domain Bacteria; kingdom Pseudomonadati; phylum Bacteroidota; class Flavobacteriia; order Flavobacteriales; family Flavobacteriaceae; genus Flavobacterium; species Flavobacterium sp. LAR06. The sequence continues at coordinate 213,460 of NZ_JAUTYT010000006.1, forward strand.
AAAGATGCGATTTCCTCAATATCAAATTCGTCGTTTCTGTAAACGGTAACTTCGCAGTTTAAATCTTCTAAATAGTGCACTAAATTATAAGTGAAACTATCGTAATTGTCTATAACTAATATCTTTTTCATTTTGTTTTTGTTTCAGGTTTCAAGTTTCAAGTTCCAATAACGTGAAACCTGAAACTTGAAACTATTTTTTTATTTTTCTCGAACGTATCTTTCTGTAATAATTCGATTGATGCCTAATTTTTCTACTTTTTCAATTCCTTTTTGAGTTAGTGTATCATTTTTGATTTTCACTACGAATTCAAATTTTCCATTTTCCCATTGACGGTTGTTGAAGTATTCCAGATTTTCGGTGTAAACACTATCTTTCAAAGTATATTTTCCGCCTCCGCCAAAAAATACGGCTGCTGTGCTGTCTTTTCCGTTATTCAAATCATGATTGAAAAAGGCAAAATGAGTATCATTTATAAGTTTAATCATTTTTGTTTTTGGATTGAAAGTTGAGAAAGTCGAATCCTTTTCTGTCGTTTCAGCTGATATAAGACGCCAGGTTCCTTGAATTGGATTCTCTTTTTTTTCCGATTTGCAAGAGGCTATAGTAATGATTAAAAATAAAATTGAAATTGCTTTTTTCATGATTATTTATGGTTTTTATGGTTTGTTTTTTAATTGTTTCAGGTTTCAAGTTTGCTCGCCAATTGACTAAAGCCTCGTGTCACGTTCCAACAACTTGAAACATGAAACAAAGAAAACCTGAAACTAGATTTGTTCCGCCATTTCTAAGGCTGTATTCAACGCTCTTAATTTATTATAAACTTCCTGCATTTCGCTTTCTTCATCTGAGCTGGCAACAATTCCGGCTCCGGCCTGACAATGCAGTTGATGATTTTTGCTTAAGAAAGTACGAATCATAATGGCGTGATTAAAGTTTCCTTCAAAATCCATAAATCCTATTGCGCCACCGTAGAAATTACGATTTGTTTTTTCGTAATCTTCGATCAACTGCATCGCTCTGTGTTTTGGCGCGCCGCTTAAAGTTCCGGCTGGGAAGGTGTCTGCAACCACCTGCATTGTTGTGGCTTTTTCGTGTAAATGTCCTGTAACTTTAGATACCAGGTGAATTACGTGCGAGAAAAACTGAACTTCTCTGTATTTCTCTACGTTCACATCATGTCCATTTCGGCTTAAATCGTTTCTGGCCAAATCAACTAACATTACGTGTTCGCTGTTTTCTTTTTTATCTTCAGAAAGTTGTTTGGCTAAAACCGCATCGTGTTCGTCATTTCCGGTTCTCTTGAACGTTCCGGCGATTGGGTGAATTTCTGCTTTTCTATTTTTTACGATAATTTGTGCTTCGGGCGAAGACCCAAATATTTTAAAATCTCCATAATCAAAAAAGAATAAGTACGGAGATGGATTGATACTGCGTAAAGCTCTGTAAACATTGAATTCATCACCTTTGAAACCTTGTGTAAAACGACGTGATAAAACCAATTGAAATACATCGCCCCTAAAACAATGCTTCTTTGCCAAAGCCACATTGTGTTTGAATTCCTCATCAGTTAAGTTAGAAAAACCTTCGCCTTCTTTTGAAAATTTATAAGAAGCAATATTTCTGGATTGTAACAATTGCTCAATTTCAGAAATGTTGTTTTTTCCATCAACACTATGACAAAAAATGTAGGCTTCATTTTTAAAGTGATTGATCGCGATAATGTTTTGATAAACCGCATAAAAAACATCCGGAATTAAAGTTGCACTGTCTTTTTTAGCAATTGAAACTTTCTCAAAATAGCGAACAGCATCATAAGAAATGTATCCGAATAAACCGTTATTAATGAATTTAAAATCATTTTTCTCCGATTTAAACTGACTTGAAAATTGCTGAATTACTTCTGGTATATTAGTCGAAGCATCGATTGCAATTTGTTCTGTAGTTCCATCAGGAAAAGTTTTGGAAATGATTTCGTTTTCGATTTTAATTGTAGCAATCGGGTTGCAGCAAACGTAGGAGAAACTGTTGTCATTTCCGTGATAGTCACTACTTTCCAATAATAAACTGTTTGGAAATTTATCTCTGATTTTAAAATAAATACTTACCGGCGTGATGGTATCTGCCAGGATTTGTCTGTAGTGTGTGTTGAGTATAAAAGGTTTCAATGTATATAGTTTTTTAATTTTTAATATATTCTTCAACTTCAGTTGTGACCAAAAAAAAAGGCTTGTCGTGATGACAAGCCTTTTATATTTATAGTTTTACAATACCATAGGAAGCTTTGTTCACGACGTTTGACGTAAATTCTTCCACCACCAAGTATTGTTCATTAATGTTTTCATTTTCTTATTTTGATGTTACAAAGATATAAATGTAATTTGGAACTGCCGATATAAAAATTAAAAAAAATCTTTTCTTAATTTGAAAATTTGTTAAATTTCATTAGAAACGATCATTTTTAAATCCTTAATTTCCAATAGCAATTGTGTTGTTCTGGTTCATTCTAAAGTCTGGATTGCCTTTAATATTAGGCATTGCAAACAATTCACTGTTTTTAAGTTTAGTGTAATCCAGGAAGAAAGTTGGATTTCCGTAAAATCCTTGAATTACCGGGTTTGCACTTCCTGATTCGCTAGTAATTCCACCATTACAATTGTTAATTATAAGATTTTTGAATGTTATTTTCGATAAATTAGCTTCGCCGTCTCCAATATTTCCTTCCAGTAAAACAAAAGGAGTAAAGCCTGAAACAATACTATTAGACAGATTAAAAAAGGTATTTTCTCTAACATAAATAGATTCCCTAACCAATCCCTGATTGTTCTCTTCTAAATTAACTAAAGTGATATTACTTGCATTTATTTTAGTTAATTTTTTAGTCATATCCGTATTTCCTATCTTATCATAAGAATCTACTTCAAAACATCTTGAGCCGGAAACATCTGATGAAAAGGGATGACGAATGGCAATACTGTTGTTAATATTGATTTGTGCTCCCTGAGTAAAATCGAAATCATCATCGGTAGTACGATATGAAATTAGATTATTCATGTTTAACTCACCTCCATAACATTCAAAAGAATCGTCATTTGAATAACTAATTTGAATATTGCTCAAAATTGTTTTTCTGCCAACTCCTGCTAACGAAATTCCGTTAAGTTCTTTTAACGAACTTAATTTTCTGCCTGCATATTCAACTCTCACATATTTTAAGGTTCCGGAATTATCCTCAGCATCCTGGCCTCCGTAATGGTTTAACATTGGTTCCAAATCAAAAGGGAGAATATGAATTCCCCCAATAGTATTTATAGGAGCTTTTCCAAGAATGATAATTCCGCCCCAGTCGCCAGGTTTTCTTTCTGCAATTTCTTTGTTTGAAGTAAAAACGATAGGATCAGTTTCTAAACCTTCTGCCATAATTTTGGCACCATTTGTAATAACAAGAGTACCACAGGTTTTATCATCGCCTCGAATAACGGTTCCGGGTTCAATAGTTAAAGTGGCATTATTGGTAACATAAACTACTCCAACAAGCTGATAGGTGTTGCGTTTTGTTAATCGGGTATCTTTATCTATCGTTCCGGCAATGATATTGGTTGCTTCGTTGTATTCTATTTTAGCTGGATTAAAAGTGGTCCAGTTGGACATCCAGTTGGAGGTACCGGTAATTCCTTTTGGTTGTTGTTGTGCTTGTATAAAAAAACTGCTCAGCAGTGTTAGAATTGCAATTGGTAGTTTTGTTTTCATAACTGTGATTTGAATTTCTAGTTTCTTTTTTTAGTTGCCCAAAATTAGAAGCCGAATGTTAATCAAAGCATGATAAGCTATTACCAAAGTGTTATTTAAGTATTAAGAACGTTATGTTTTTGAAAAGAAAATCTCTTTTATTAAAGAGTGACAATTGTAAATTAAACTGTTTTAACGTAGAATTGAAGATGATTTGTGAGCCTAAACACAAACGTTTTAATCTTCAGGCTCTGTATTTTTATTTATAATGTGAATATCCTGTTGTGAAAACGGTATGACAATTTTGTTTTGTTTTAATGCTTTGTCAATAGCTATAATCATTTCACTTTTAACAGCATAGTCAAAATCGAAATGCTTGATCCAATACATTACCACTAAATCAATCGAATTATCCCCAAATTTGGTAAACCAAATGGTTGGTGCCGGTTTTATTAGAATATTTTTATTCTTCTCCAGGATTTCTAAAAGTACTTTTTTTGTCAATTCTAAGTCGGTTCCATAGGCAACTCCAAATCGAATTTGTGATCGTCGCTGGTTGCTTCCCAGAGTCCAGTTGGTTAAGTTTTGATTTAATAATTCTCCATTCGGAATCACTACATCAGCTCCGTCGTATGTAGTTACAACGCTGCTTCGAATACCAATTGATTTCATTTTTCCGGATTGTGTGCCTACTTCAATAATGTCGTTTAGATTTACCGGTTTTTCAAAGGCAATAATTAATCCGCTTATTAGGTTGTTGACAAGGCTTTGCATACCAAAACCTATACCGACTCCAAGTGCACTTATGATTAGTGTTATTCTGTCTAACGGAATACCGGTCGAAGCAAATGCAACCAGAACACCTACAGTCACAATTGTAATTCTTGACAAAAACATCCAGCTTCCAATGTTTTTAGCCTTGTCTTTGTTTTTAATAACCTGATTATCGCTGGCTAAAAAGGAAACTACCTTTGAAATAAAACCAGACAATAAAATAATAAGAATGAATATGATGATATTTTCAAATGTAAAGGAGATGTTTCCAATATTTCTTGTCTCTGAAATAGAGTTTCTAAAAGGATCAATGACGCTTTGAAAAATATAGGTGTTTCTAATCATCAGTATAAAACACGCAGCAAAAAGCAGCAGATAGAAGCTAAAGCTAAAATTATGCGGGATGCCTTTTATTGTTTTCTTCGAACTATCTTCGTCGGTTGTTTTTAAAATTTTAGAGACCAAATTAATCTCTTTTACAACTATTAAAGTATGGTAAAGAGAAAAAATTACCACTACGGAATAAACGGCCTTTGTCATTAAAAATTTTCCTAAATTATAGTGGCCGTTTGCCAAATAATAGAAGGAGAATAATTGAAGAATAGCGCCTGCAAGAATATACCACAAATAGATTTTTCTTTGAAATTGGCCCCTGTTTAGGAAGGAATAAATACCTATTCCGATACCAAGAAGGTTTATTGCTAATATTAAATAAGATTCTCCAACAAAGTGAATTAGTATTATAATATCAAAAAAGGCTAATAAATTAAGGATAAAGATGGAAATCATTACTTTCCAGACAAATGTCCTTAGCGTGTGCAGCATCATTATGACCAATGCAATAGTTGATATTGTCCAGATAATTATGGAGAAAATTAGTGGTGGCATTGGAAGTACAAATTGATATAGATTCAACACAACCAAAATGGCGGCAGAAATGGGGCTGTTTAATATATGGATGTCAAGTAACATTTCTTTTTTAAAGCCGAGATCAATAAACTTTCCTTTTTGCAATCTGAAATAAATCGCTGTTCCAATTATCAAAAGCAACATTGTGAGGATTGAATTTTTATTGTTTATCAAATAAAAATACAGCACAAGAGCATTTGTTCTTATAGAAGTAGCAAAGGGATCTATATTAATAAGAGGGCGCTCAAAAACTGGGACTTTTTTGGTAAACAATTGATCGAGTTCTAATCTTCTGAGCCTGTTATTTTCAATTATATCCGATTCAATTTTGTATTTCAACTGGTCGCCCATGATTTCCAATGTCTGGATGCTGTCGACTGCATTTTTTAACCTTTCAGAAATCAGTGTGATATCCTTACTCGTTCTTTCGGATTGAAGACGGTAAATTTCTCTTGAAACAGAATCACTCGGAATATAATACAGGTTTTTTTGAGCAACCAAAGAGTCTATTTTTTCCTGAGTTCGGCTGAGCTGTTGGTTTTCAAGACTGATTTTTTTTAAACGATCGGTGGAGCGTTTTAATAATTCATCGAGAAGAATAGAAGTCGAACTAAGATTTCGATCCGTTAAAACTCTAAATTTTCTTCCAACAATTCCCTTAACAGCAAATTCTTCCCAATCTTTTAATTGATAAATTTCTCCAGCAACGTCTTTGTAATTGAATCCTTTGGTTAATAGAAATTTTGCATTCTGGATTTCGAGTTCAATTAAATTGAAAAGTCTATTTTGTTTTTGAACATTTTGATAGTTAATGTATTTTTCCTCTCTCATTTTTTTTTCTCTTTCGGCCTGGCCTTTAAGTAAAATGAGAGAAGCTTTATCCTTAATTCCCAATTCCTTAACAATCGAATCTAATTTGCTTGTTGTAGTTTGAGAAATACCAGACACAGAGGATAACGCGGTGAATGCGATTAAAAAAAGTTTGAAACCAATACTTTTGTATTTCTTTGAGGTGTTTTGGAGTAGAAATGCAAAATTTGACATTTGGCTATATTTATTTCATTAGTTATTTTGAAATATTTATTCGATGCGTTAGCCAAATTTAACAAAAAAAATGTCTTCTTTATAATATATGTATTTTAAAAAGAGTTAGTTAGGGGATATGTCGTTTTTAATCATAAAAAAAACCTGAACTTTCATTCAGGTTTTTATATAAGAATTAATAAGTCTTATATTAGAATTTTAAAGCTACAGTCAATTCGAAATCGTCATTGATAGTTTTGTCTCCTAAGTTTTCGAAGAAGTTACCAGAGTTGTATTTGATACCGTATTTAGTTCTGTCAACTTTGAAAGCAGTTGTTGCAGTGTTTCCAGCTACAGTGATGTCAAAAGTTACTGGTTTAGTGATTCCTTTAATAGTTAAATCAGCAGTTACAGTATAAACGTCAGTTGCTTTAGCCCCAATAGTTTTGAAAACTAATTTTGCAGTTGGGAATTTGTCAGTTCCAAAGAAATCGTCAGCTTTTAAGTGACCGTTTAATTTCCCTTGGTATTCTCCAGTTAAGTCAGTTGCAGTTAATGAAGTCATATCAACTGTAAAGCTTCCTCCGGTTAATTTTTTCCCTTTGAAAACTACAGCTCCGTCTTTAAAGTTTACAGTTCCAGAGTGCTCTCCAGTTACTTTTTTACCTACCCATTTGATAGTAGATGCTTTTACGTCGATTTTTTTTGTTTGAGCATTTACTGAAATACTAGCCACCGCTACGAATAATGCTATTGCAATTGTTTTGAAATTTTTCATTTTGTTAAAATTGATTTTGGATTAATAATAATTATATAGTGATAAATAATTCCTCGTGAGATTTTCTAACTTTTTTGTAATGCTGAGCGTCGTCCTCATCATGTCTGTAACCAACAGTTGCAATAACTGAAGCATTTAAACCTAATTTGTCAAAACCTAAGATTTCATTAAATGCGGCAGCATTAAATCCTTCCATTGGAGTTGCATCAATTTTTAATTCAGAAGCAGCACTTAATAAAGTTCCTAAAGCGATATAAGTTTGTTTTGCAGTCCAGATGTTTTTGTTTTCATCTGATAAATTGGCGATAGTACCTTTCATCATGTCGCTAAATCCAGCCAATGCATCAGCAGGAACACCTCTTGTTTCGCTAATGTTTTGTATGTAATTGTCTACAGAAACCGCGCCAAGATTTAAATCATTCGCAAAAATAAACAATTGCGAAGCATCTGTAATCTGAGTTTGGCCGTAAGCAGCAGCTTTTAATTTTTCTCTGATTTCGGGATTTTCAACAATAACAACTTTGTAAGGTTGTAATCCGTATGAAGAAGCACTTAGTCTAACCGCTTCTTTTAAAGTATTTAAATCCGAAGCAGAGATTTTTTTTGTTGCATCAAATTTTTTGGTTGCGTATCTCCAATTTAGATTTTCTAATAGTGTACTCATAATATTAATTTTGTTGGGTTCTGTATTTTTCTAATAACTGATTTAATAATTCTAATTCTTCCTGACTTATATTGTTAGCAAACGTGCGCTCGTGCTCATCTACCTTCGGATCTAATTCTTTTAATATATCTAATCCTTTTTGTGTGATTAGAACTTCAATTTTTCGTCGGTTGTCCGGGCAAACATTTCGGGTAACATAATCTTTTAGTAAAAGTTTGTCTACCAATCGGGTTGTGTTACTCGTTTTAGCCAGCATACGTTCCTGTATCACACACATATTAGCCGGCTTTCCTTTTTGTCCTCTTAATATACGTAGCACATTATATTGTTCTCCGGATAAATCATACGGTTTCATCAACTCGCTGAAATTATCCTGAATTACATTCTGCGTGTACATGATATTCAGAATAACTTTTTTCGCATTATCCATCTTAACTGTACTTTTTATAACCTCTTCAATTGTCATAGTCGTAAGTGTATAATTTGTATATACAAATGTATAGCTTTTAATAGTTGTATATACAAATGTTATGTTAAATTTTCGTTAATTCAATTAAGGCGAAATTTTACAACTATACTTAATCTATAAAGTTAAAGTAAATGTACTATAAAATTTTTATTTAAAATAGTGCTTTTATAATGTTTACTACTGAATTTGCTGAAATATTTTTGGTTAAGTATCGCAATACACAAGATCTTCTCAAGAGTTTTGGTCGCGTGAGGGATAGGAGGAAGCTACCGAAGTAGCCTGGATAGCCCGACAGGATTTAAGAAAAGGCCTAATGAGCGCAAACTGCATTAGGCTTTTTTTTAAATGGTGGTATGCCCTAATTAATATATGTTTCAAGTTTCAGGTTATGTTGAAACCTGGAACACAAAACCCGACAGGTTTAAAACCTGTCGGGTTTAGAAAATCTAAAATCAATAGGGGCGTGCCACCATCCCAATGAGAGGGCAAACATACTTTGCGTGTATACGCCCTCTCATCGGGATGCTGTCGGGCTATCCACACTGCTTCGGTAGTTTGCTGCTATCCCTCACGCGAGCATAGCATACAAGAAACCCGACAGGTTTTCAAAATCTGTCGGGTTTGCTAACTATAAACTATTCGTTTTAAACTTGCCGGAGTTACAACTTTATTTACTTAAATAGCTTTCAATATAGGTATTTATTGCTTTTCGTTGCTCAATTGTCGCGTCATTATCCATGTCTCTATGCTCAATAGAAGTGGGTTGAACTGTCATTCCATATTTTTGTTGTTCTTGCTCCGTTGGCAATACAAATTCATCTGCCGGATAATTGCTGGAACGTAACGTATATACTTGAGGATGATTGATTCTTGGAAGCGGCATTCTTCGATTATCCATCGTTATAATCTTAGAAACCAATTTTGGATATTCGGTAGCAAACAAAGCAGTCATATCTCCACCATTCGAATGCCCAATTAAAGTTAAATGCTTAAAATCTAATTCTGGATTAGTTTTTTTAAATTCATTTAGTACAAACAAAATGTTTTCACAACCTCTTTCCCAATTGGGTCTTCTCGTAATTTTTAAATCGCCCTCCATGGCAAGAAGCTCGTCGTTAGGCAATTCGTGTTGAATGCTTATAACAAAATATCCTTTTGAAGCTAAGTTCTCCGTCAAATAAGAATATATTCTATTATCCCCGCCTTTATTTTCTCCATAACCATGACTAAAAATAATTACTTGCTGTTTATTTATTTTCTTATTTGTCTTTGGATAATAAAGTGCAACCGGAATTATTCGATTTCTTGATTTGTCAAACAATTCCAGACTATCCAGTTTAACATCATAAATAGTATTTGATGCCTGAACGTTTGCTTTTTTGTTACCAGAACAACTTAACAATAGGAAACAAATTAAAAGTAGAGAATATATTTTGTACATATATGGGTGTGTTTTATAATTGTTAAACCCGACAGGTTTTCAAAACATGTCGGGTTTAATATGTAATATTGACTTTAATTATCTTATGATAATTGTTTCTCGTATGCTCTTCGTGCTCCCCCTCTAAAATAGACTTCGCCACAATAGGTATAGTTCAATTTGTCTAAGATTTTTAGCATCGGAATATTGTCAAAATTAGTATCTACCTTAATACTATAGACATTTTGTTGGACTGCTAAATCTTCTATTTTTTGAAAAAGTTTGGTGGCAATACCTTTTCCTTTTGCCAATTTTGAAACGGCTATACGATGTACCACAACATAATCACCATTAGTTAACCATTTACCTTCGATTTCTTCGTAAGCGGGTTCTATGTCGAAAATAATCGCAGCGTAACATAAAATGGTTTCATTCTCTGTAAGCACGTAGCCAAAACCATTATTTATATCGTTTGTAATGGAAAGTTCATTTGGATAACCATCTTGCCATTGTTTACTTCCTTCTAATCGTCTTTGTTCAATAGCGTCTTGTATAATTTCCCAAATTTTAGGTACTTCTGAAAGAGTTGCTTTTCTTAATTGTAATTCTGTTATACTCATTTTTTTAATCTAACTATATATAAGGTATTAATGAGGCAATTTGTCTTTGATAAAACCATAAAACCAGGTTCCTGCAATCGCACTTAATAAAGTAATGACAATTACAGTAACTCCAGTCCCGATTTGAGCGAACAAAGGCCCAGGACAAGCTCCGGTAATAGCCCAGCCAAATCCGAACATTAATCCGCCATAGATTTGTCCTTTGCTGAAAACTTTTGGCTGAATTTCGATTTTTTCGCCGTGAATGGTTTTAATATTGAATCGTTTGATGATTTGAACTGAAATAACGCCAACTACAACGGCACTCCCGATTACGCCATACATAAAGAAAGACTGCAATTGAAACATTTCCTGAATACGGAACCAGCTGATGATTTCGGCTTTTACGAATACGATTCCGAAAAAGATTCCAACCAAAAGATATTTTAAGTTTGATAATCCGGAATCTTTCAATTGACTTGCGTTGATTCCTTCTGTATCGGTATTTTTATTTTCTAAATTATTCATTTTTGAAATTTTAAAGTGAAAGAATATCCTAAAGAGCAAGAATATAAGGCAGAATCAAATTCGCCATAATAAAACCGCCAACCATAAAACAGATTGTCGCTACTAATGAAGGCCATTGTAAATTTGAAATTCCCATAATCGCATGTCCGCTTGTACATCCGCCGGCGTAACGCGTTCCGAAACCAACTAAAAATCCGCCAACGACAATCATGATAAAACCACGAAGTGTGAATAAACTTTCCCAGGAAAATAATTCTTTTGGCAATAATCCAGAATGATCTGTTATTCCATAAGAAGCCAATTGCTCAGAAAGCTGCGGTGTAATTTCAACCGGATTTGGATTGGCTAAAAGATAAGCAGCGATAATACCGCCAAGAAAAATTCCGAAAACGAAGAATAAATTCCAGCTTTCTTTTTTCCAGTCGTATTTAAAAAACGAAATATTCGCCGGAATACAAGCTGCACAAATATGTCGCAAAGACGAACTAATCCCGAAAGATTTATTTCCGATAATCAATAATACAGGAACAGTTAACCCAATTAGCGGCCCCGCAACGTACCAAGGCCAAGGTTCTTTTATAATTTCTAGCATATTTTTAAGATTCTGAGTTACTAAGGTAAAGATGTTTGTCGTTTTATTTTTTTAGGTTATGAGTTATTAAGCTTTAAGGTCAAAAAAATCTTAGAACCTTAGAATCTTAGCAACTCAGAACCTTTATTTTAATACCTTACTCTGGCAAACGAAATCTGATTTTGGAATATCCGTTTTTGCAATAGCTCCAAAACCGCCGTCAATTTCGGTAAAGTTTCTGAAACCGCGCGCTTGTAAAATCGACGCTGCAATCATACTTCTGTAACCGCCTGCGCAATGTAGATAAAAATGCTCCTTTGGATTAATGTCTTTTACCCAGTCATTAATATAAGCCAAAGGTTTGCTGTAAGCGTCTTCGATGTGTTCTGCTTCATATTCCGTTTCTTTTCGAACATCAATAACTTTGTCTTCTTCTATTTTAAATTCAGAAGCAAATTGTTCAGCTGAAATTCTGTTTACAGTATCCACTTCAAAACCAGCTTTTTCCCACGCATCAAAACCACCTTCCAGATGGCCGATAATCGAATCAAAACCTACTCGGCTTAAACGCGTTACGGTTTCTTCTTCCAAACCATTTTCAGTTACTAATATAATAGGTTGTTTTACATTGGCAATCAAAGTCCCAACCCACGGTGCAAAATCTCCGTTGATTCCAATATTAATCGACTGCGGAATAAATCCTTTATAAAAATCGCCGCTTTTTCGGGTATCTAAAATTAATGCTCCGGTTTCTTCGGCAACAGCCTCAAAATCTTCTGCTTTTATTGCTTTCATTCCGTTATGCAAAACCGATTCGAAGCTTTCATAACCACCTTTATTCATGGCTACGTTCATGCTGAAGTACGCTGGTGGAGGCAATAATCCGTCGGTAACTTCGGATATAAATTCGGCCTCGGTCATATCGGCACGCAAAGCATAATTCGTTGCTTTTTGATTCCCGATTGTCGAAACCGTTTCTTTACTCATGTTTTTTCCGCAGGCACTTCCCGCACCATGCGCCGGATAAACAATTACGTCATCGGCCAAAGTCATCACTTTATTTCGAAGCGAATGAAATAAAATTCCGGCCAATTGATCCTGTGTCATTCCAGCTGCTTTTTGCGCTAAATCCGGACGGCCAACATCTCCGATAAATAAAGTATCTCCAGAAAAAATAGCATGATCTTTTCCGTTTTCATCAATCAATAAATACGTTGTGCTTTCCATGGTATGACCCGGAGTATGCAGTGCTTTTATCGTAATATTACCGATTTTAAATTCTTGTCCGTCTTTTGCAGAAATACAATCGAATTCGCAGGCCGCATTCGGCCCGTAAACGATTGGCGCTCCGGTTTCTTTGCTTAAATCAATATGTCCCGAAACAAAATCGGCGTGGAAATGCGTTTCAAAAATGTATTTCAGCTTAACGGCATCGCGTTGTAAACGATCCAGATAAGGCTGAATTTCCCTAAGCGGATCAATAATCGCCGCTTCTCCGTTTGACGTTATATAGTATGCACCTTGCGCAAGGCAGCCGGTGTAAATTTGTTCAATTTTCATGATATGAAATCTTAAATATGATATACAAAGGTAACTTTGTTTTTTCGTAAAATAAGTGACTAATGTTACAGAAATTTGACTTTTTCTAAAAATGTTTGGCGGGTTTTACCATATAAGTCATATAAGTAATTATAAGTTGGATTATAAATCGTGCTGAAATTTTATGAGATCATAAATCGGTATGTTTTTTTTACCATATAAGTTACATAAGCAATTATAAATTGGAGTTTAATTGCGTTGAACTTATATGAGCTCATATAAGTTTAAACAGTTTTGAGTTAAAACGCACCGCAATTAAATGTACTTATATCACTTATATGGTGAAAAAAAATCTACGTAATTTTACAATTCTAAGTAAACATTATGAACACAACAGACTTATTGGACCAAATTGCTTTTATAAAAGAGATTGATAAAGTAAAATACATTCAGCGAAAAACGAAGCTCTTTAACAGCGATCGAAATGAAAATGATGCAGAACACAGCTGGCATTTGGCTTTGATGGCGATCGTTTTGGCAGAACATTCAGAGCAACCGATTGATGTTTTGAAAGTAGTAAAAATGGTTTTGATACACGATATTGTAGAAATCGACGCCGGCGATGTTTTTATTTATGATACAGTAAAAAGTCACGATAATACCGATGAAGAACGATTGGCAGCAAATCGTATTTTTGGATTGCTTCCGAAAAAACAGGCAGAAGATATGATTGCCATTTGGGAAGAATTTGAAGCCGGCGAAACCAATGAAGCCAAATTTGCAAAATCGATGGACAGATTAGAACCTTTATTGCAAAACACCTCTAACGAAGGAGGTACCTGGAAGGAATATGGAGTGAATTATACAAAGGTTTACGAAAAGAAAAGCGTTATAAAAGAAGGTTCAAAAATTTTATGGAACTATGCAGAAGGCTTAATAAATGAAAGCGTAGCAAAAGGAATTTTGAAAAAGTGATTAAACATAGCCCACAGTTTCAACCGTGGGAAACGTATGGTGATTATGCATGAGTTCCCGAGGTTGAAACCACAGACTATGGGACACACACACAATTTTGTCATTTCGACGAAGGAGAAATCTTCACAAGTAACTCCGCAACGAGAACCCAATCTTTGTCGAGCTTCTCGCGAGGATTTCTCCTTTGTCGAAATGAGAAACTTTACCAAGAAGCACAAACTATAAATGTGAATTTTACTTTCAAAATTGTTGAAAAGTTTAACAAATACCGACATATAAATTTTTTTTAAAGGCAGGAATTTCGGGTTTTAATGGGTAAATTTGTGCAACTTCATAAAACCAAATACCACTACAATGGAAGAAATGCTTTTTTATGACCGAATGCAATTCGCCTTCACAATTACCTTTCACTACCTTTTTCCGCAACTTACAATGGGTCTTTCTTTGATCATTGTTTATTTCAAATGGAAATATCTTAAAACTCAAAACGAACAATACAATCACGCCACGCATTTCTGGATGAAAATTTTTGCCCTGAATTTTGCAATGGGCGTAGTAACCGGAATCCCGATGGAATTTCAATTCGGAACCAATTGGGCTAAATTCTCTGAATTAACCGGTGGAATCATCGGTCAGACATTGGCGATGGAAGGGATGTTCTCCTTCTTTTTAGAATCTTCATTTCTTGGGATATTTTTATTTGGAGAAAAAATCCTCGGACATAAATGGCATTTTGTAACCGGAGTGTTAATTATGATTGGTTCCTGGGCCAGCGGTTATTTGATTATAGCCACACATTCGTGGATGCAGAATCCGGTTGGGTATGAAATTCTTGAAAACGGAAAATTTGTATTAACGAATTTCAAGGCTTTATTTTTAAATCCGTGGCTTTGGCCTTCTTATTTGCACAATCAGGCCGCTTCTTTGGTTACGAGTTCTTTTGTCGTGGCGGGAATTGGTGCATTTTATATTTTGAGTCAGAAGAATGTGTCTTTTGGACGATTGTTTCTTAAAACGGGCGTTATTTTCGGATTGATTTCGAGTATAATCGTTGCCGTTCCAACGGGAGATTTACTGGCGAAAAACGTTGTAAAATATCAACCGGTAACTTTTGCTGCGATGGAAGGAATCTTTCACACAGAGAAAAAAGGTTCTGAAATTGTCTTAATTGGTCAGCCTGATGTAAAAGATAAAAAACTGGACAATAAAATTGCAGTTCCTAATATTTTGAGTTTCCTGACTTACGGAAACTGGGATCAGGAAATTAAAGGTTTGGATCAATTTGAAGAAGATTTGCATCCAACGAATATTTCAGGATTGTATTATGCCTATCATATTATGGTTGGACTTGGAACCGTATTTATTGGTTTGATGGTTCTTTCTCTTTTTCAATTAATCAGAGGAAAATTGTTCGAAACCAAATGGATATTGTGGTCGCTTATGTTTATGATGCCATTTCCGTATATCGCCAATACTACAGGTTGGTACACTGCCGAATTAGGAAGACAGCCTTGGCTCGTTTACAATTTAATGCGAACCGCTGCCGGTGCCTCACCAACCGTTTCGTCCGGAAATACCTTATTTACTTTATTAGGTTTTATAGGATTGTATCTTTTACTCGGAATGCTGTTTTTGCTTTTGATTGGAAAAATTATCAATAAAGGACCTCATCATGTGGAACTTTCAACAGAAAAAATATAAGTATGGAATTTTTTTGGTACGTCGTTTTAATGGGAATTTTGGCCGTTTATATTGTCTTAGACGGTTACGATTTTGGAGCAGGAATTATTCATTTATTTTTTGCTAATACAGAAAAAGATAAAAAAGCAATCACAAATGCAATTGGTCCGTTTTGGGATGCCAACGAAGTTTGGATTATCGCTGCCGGGGGTGTTTTGTTTTTTGCTTTTCCAACTTTATATGCATCGTCTTTCAGCGGCTTTTATTTGCCTTTGATTATGATTTTATGGTTGTTGATTTTCCGTGCCATCGGTTTAGAGATGCGCGGACAGGTACATCATCCAATGTGGGAGGCGATTTGGGATAAAGCTTTCGGAATCGCGAGTTTGCTTTTGGCTTTGTTCTTTGGAATTGCTTTGGGAAATATCGTTCGCGGTGTCAATCTCGGAATGGTGCAAAACGGTGTTTCAACGCAGGAACCGCATTTTTTCTTTTTGCCATTGTGGAATCCAACGTTTAGTCCGCAAGCAAATGAATTGGGAATTATAGATTGGTTTACACTTTTCCTCGGAATTGTAAGTGTTGTGGCTTTAACGATTCACGGTGCCAATTGGATTATCTTTAAAACCAATTCGTCTTTAAATGCACAGCTGAAAAATGTCGTTTTTAAACTGAATATTGTTTTACTGATTTTAGTTTCCATCTCCTTACAAATCTGGCACTTTATCGAACCTCAGCCGTTTCATAATTTTATTGAAAATCCAATTTTGTGGTTTTTCCCGATAATGACTTTTGTTGGTATTTTAGGATTATTCAAAGTGCGTTCCTTCAAAAAAGATGGTCAGGCATTTATATTTTCCACCTTATTTTTAGTGGGAGGATTTGCTTCAACAGCGGTTTCAATTTTTCCGAATGTTTTGCCTTCGACTAATAATGTAAATCCGTCTTTAACCATTTATAATACTGCTGCTGGAGAATACGGATTGAACGCTGGCCTAAGCTGGTTTTTTATCGCTTTGTTTTTAGTGATTGTTTATTTTATTATTCAGTATCGTGTTTTTAGCGGGAAGATGGATGATATTGGGTATGGGGAGCATTAACGGGTTTTGTCACTAATTACATAAATTTTCACGAATTAATTATAGGAATAGCCGTTGGTTTTAACCAACGGTTTTTTAATTTTAGAGAATCTGAAATTTATTATAAAATGGGTATATTTGGCTAAAGCCGGGAAGATATTCCATAAATTGTTATGAAGAAAAAAGTAGTAATTATATTTTTAACTCTTGTTTTAATTATATCAGGAAAATTTCTTTTTCAAAAATGGTATTTTAATTCAGATAGAATTCATGAAAGACGAGAAGAAATATGGAATGAAAGAATATCAAATTATAAATATGTAGAATACATTCCGATTGTTTTTCAACAAGATGAACTTATCGATGCGCGAGATTTACTTTCTAAGACTCATGTTCAAAACGTTATCCATGTTTTAAAATTTTATAATGAAGAATTTAAAGTACAAAATGGTAAATTACTTGTATCTAGTAAGATTGATAGAAAGACTTTGTGGAATTATACAACAAAAGCAAATGATTCTGTTTGGTTGGCTGAGCATCAAATAGGGAAATAAAATGAAAAACGTAACAATTGCTATTTGCTTTTTCTTTTTGGGTTATCTAAAGTGTATAGCTTGTGACTGTGATACCCCAAAGGCAATTTTAGAGTTTTATTCTTCGAAATATGTTTTTAAAGGTATAATTACATCTAAAGCTTTTAGTAAAGATTCTGCGACTTACACTATAAAATTTAAAGTATTAGAAAGTTATAAAAAAGGCAAAATTCCGAAAGAACTATCTTTTACTTCTAATTATAAAAAAGATGATGCGAAGTGGAGTAATTGTTACAGAGAAGAATATCAGTATCAGGAATGGCTAGTTTTTGCTCATGAAAATGGAGGGAACTTAGGATTTAGCGGTATTTGTTCTAACTCTCAGTTTTTAAGAGGAAAAGAAATTGATCCGTATATGCAAAAAATCTTAGATAATGCAAATAATTTAATTTGACAGATTATGTATACTACGATTATTATGAAGGAGGATCAAAGTTTAATTATACTAAAGCCGGTACTAACATTGATACAGTTTTTGAAAAAGGAACAATAAAAGATTATCAGGATACCTATACTATACTGGCGTTATTTATAGATGAAAAAGGTAAATTGATTTCTGTTTTTACGGGATTTGATGTGGTTAATTCTGAGCCTCAATTAAAATACGATCCCGTTTTTGGGTTATTGAGTGAATTTAATGTAACAAGTAAAAGGCCTTTAAACGATTTTGAAATAGACGCTATTAATTTAATTAAACAAGTAAAAGATTGGGAAGTAAAAGAGCATAATATTACTAAGGTTCCTGTGAAATATATTCATTATAAGAAATGGAAATATGAATATTAGATTAAAAAATACAAATCCGTTTACTTCTTAAAGAATAAACGGATTTTTTAGTTTTCGTCTACAAGTAAAACTAAAATAAAACTTCTTTTGTAATAATATAAAACCCCATTACCAAAACAAACCATCCAAAAATAGGTTTCAGTTTAGTTCCGTCGATTTTTTTAGAAAGCCGACTTCCTAATACCATTCCGAGAAGTGCCATTGCGGAAACACCTAATAAAAAAGGATAATTGATGGGAGTTCCGATGTATAAGTCGCCTGCAAAACCTATGGAGGAATTGATTGAGATAATTAATAACGAAGTTCCAACGGCTTGTTTCATGGGTAATTTGGCGAAAAAGAGCAGGGCAGGAATAATTAAGAATCCGCCACCAGCGCCAAGAAATCCGGTTATGATTCCGACAATGAAACCTATAAAGCTGAGTTGAATATAATTGGTTTCGGCACCTTTTATTTCGGGTTGATTTTTTCGAATCATCGAAATTGCCGCCGTAATCATCAATACCGAAAAGATAATCATAATCAGAAAATCTTTGGAAACGGAATAAGATGCAATTGAAAATAGAGTCGAGGCGATCTGCGGAAAAATAACTTCACGAATAATTAAAATTGAAATCACAGAAGGAATCGCAAAATACAAAGCCGATTTCAGTTTAAGATTTCCCATCTTATAATGACTGTAACTGCCAGACATTGCAGTCAGCCCAACAATAAACAAAGAATAAGAAGTTGCCTGCTCCGGATTTACTTTAAACAAATACACTAAAATTGGAATGGTCAGAATCGATCCGCCACCGCCAATTAAGCCTAGCGAAATCCCGATAATAATCGAAGCAAAATAACCCAGATATTCCATTGCATTTGTTTTTATGCAAAGGTGGTTTGATAAATACAAATCTACAGTAACATTTATCACATAGCAGATGTTTTGCCACAGATTAAATGGATTAAATAGATTTTATTGAGCAGAATAAATTTTCAAACACATAGAAACATAGGTTTACATTGTGTAAAAAGAAAATGGAAGAAACTAGTTTCCACACACAGCTATGTGTTTTCAAGCGAGTGAAACGCCTTTTTATAGCTATGAAAAACTATGTTTCTATGTGTTTGAATTTTTCGTGCTAATTCGTGAAATACGTGTTCTTATACCTTTTTTAAAAGCTCGATTTGGTTACGGTTGAGTTTGACCAAACCTCTTTGTTCCATTTTTTTGAGTAATCGGGATACGACTTCTCTGGAGGTGTTTAATTCGGTTGCGATTTCCTGGTGGGAAAGTTTTACTTCAGAACAACCACAGGCATCCGAATGTCTTTTTAGATAAAACTCCAAACGCTCGTCCATCGAACGGAAAGCGATATTGTCAACGACTTCCAGGACTTCTTCAAAACGGCTTCGATAAGTTTCGATTACAAATTCGTACCAGGAACGGTGTTCCATCATCCATTTGTCCATCATTTGCAAGGGAATCATCATAACGGAAACATCTTCGACTACTTTGGCCATGATCTGGCTTTTTTCGCTTTTGGCCGTGCAGATCATCGAAATCGCGCAGGCTTGTCCGGGTTGGAGATAATACATTAAAAACTCGCCGCCATCTTCGCCTTCGCGATAAATTTTGATTTTTCCTTTGGTAATTAAAACCGTGTTTTTAATGTATTGTCCGGTTCGCATTAAAATCGTTCCGGCTTCAAAATCTTGTGCACTTCCGTTTTCTTCGATAGTCGAAAGGAGTTCATTGGAGAAATTCGGAAATATATCTTTTAATGTATTTTGCATTGGTTATTTTTTAAACACATAGAGTCATAGTTTTTCATAGCTTAAAAAAAGGCGTTTCACTTGTATCAAAACACATAGCTATGTGTGGAAACTAGTTTCTTCCATTTTCTTTTTTTTTACAAATTACATCTATGTTTCTATGTGTTGAAATTTATTTTGTTTACAAATTAATTCATGCTAATTCGTGGCAAACAATTTTATCAAAATGAAATTAAAACATCTCATTTAATACAAAGATAGCAGATTGAAATGGTATAAATTATCAGAAAACCATATTTGACAGTATTTTATGAAAATGAAAAAATCCTATTTTCTATCGATTTTATAGGGTGTATTTTTAAAAATAGTGAGTAAATTTGTGTTTCACTGATTATAATACTTTCTCTAAAACGTTTTCTGAGAATAATAATCGAAATCGCATTTGGCACGTTTTTAATTAATAGAAACGTCGTAATTTTACAAAAACACATTTATTATGAATTTATCACAAGAAGATTGGGTTAATCAGCTTGCTGCTGACGAGAATGCAGTTATACTGGACGTAAGAACTGAAGACGAATTTAATGACGGTTATATCGAGAATGCCGTAAACATTGACATCAATAAAGGTCAGGGTTTTATTTATGAAATCGAGGAGTTAGATAAAAACAAAAATTATTATGTGTATTGCCGTTCTGGAGCGAGAAGCGCCAAAGCATGTCAGATTATGAATGAGTTAGGTATAAATAATGCCTATAATCTGCTTGGTGGAATTCTGGACTGGGAAGGGGATACCGTGAATCCATAAAATAGAAGAAGAGGCAAGAAAAAGCCTCTTTTTTCGTTTAAAATGCTATTAATAACCAAACTATAAATTACCAGATTATGAGTTTAATACCCGAAGAATATCAGATTACAAACCTGATAAATCAAGATACTTATCTTGTAAATGGAGAACTGAAAAAATGGACAGGGCAAACCACACCAGTGTTTTCGACTATTTCTTCTACAGAAAAATATACACCAACATTATTAGGATCGATTCCGTTTATGGCAGATAAAGAAGCTGCTGAAGTGGTGGAAGCTGCAAACGCCGCTTATAATAAAGGACAAGGTTTATGGCCAACGATGAAAGTGGTGGACCGTATTAAATGCATGGAAAATTTCGTAAGGCAGATGAAAGAAACCCGCGAAGAAGTGGTGAAACTTTTGATGTGGGAAATTGGAAAAAACCTTGGCGACTCTCAAAAAGAATTTGACAGAACAGTTGAATATATTCAGGATACTATTGCCAGTTATAAAGAACTAAACGGACGCAGTTCGCACTTTGAAAAAGTGCAAGGTGTAAACGCGATGATTCGCCGTGGGCCTCTTGGAGTTGTATTGTGTCTTGGACCTTACAATTATCCTTTAAATGAAACTTTCTCGTTATTGATTCCGGCTTTGATTATGGGTAATACTGTAATTTTTAAACCGGCTAAACATGGTGTTTTATGTATTTCGCCTTTATTGGAAGCTTTCAGAAGCAGTTTTCCAAAAGGTGTTATCAATATCGTATACGGAAGAGGACGCGAAGTAGCTTCTCCGATCATGAAATCGGGTAAGATTGATGTTTTGGCCTTAATTGGAAACAGTAAATCGGCGATTGCTTTGCAGGATCAGCATCCAAATAAAAACAGACTGCGTTTGATTTTAGGTTTGGAAGCAAAGAACCCGGCGATTATTTTACCAGACGCCGATTTAGATTTGGCTATTCAGGAATGTATTGCAGGAAGTTTATCTTTCAACGGTCAGCGTTGTACGGCTTTGAAAGTATTGTATGTTCACGAATCTATAGCAGAAGAATTCAACAGACGTTTTTCTGAAAAAGTAGACGCTTTAGGATTTGGAAATCCATGGGACAAAAATGCTTCTCTGACACCGCTTCCGGAAACAGATAAACCAGCTTATATTCAGGGATTAATTGATGATGCTTTACATAAAGGCGCAAAGATCCTGAATGAAAAAGGTGGAAAACATACGGATAATTTTATTTTTCCGGCAGTTTTATATCCTGTAAATAAAGAAATGAGGGTGTACCATGAAGAGCAATTTGGACCAGTTGTGCCTATTATTTCTTTTAAAGATATTAACGAGCCTCTTGAAGATATGGCCGAATCAAACTACGGTCAGCAAGTAAGTTTGTTTGGAAAAGATATTAAAACTTTGGCACCGCTTATTGATGCTTTGGTAAATTTAGTTTGCAGGGTAAACCTCAACAGTTCTTGTCAAAGAGGACCGGATGCTTTCCCGTTTACAGGTCGTAAAGATTCGGCTGTTGGAACTTTGAGTATCCCGGATGCTTTACGTTCTTTCTCAATTCGTACGTTCGTGGCTTCAAAAGATATCGCGTATAACAATGAAATTCTGCAGGAATTGCTAAACAGCAAAGAATCGAACTTCATCAATACCGATTATATTTTGTAGTTATTAAGGTTATATATTAATTGTAGATGCCGTCTTTTTTCGCCAGAGAAAGACGGTTTTTCTTTTTCTCTAAGTTGCTAAGACTCTGAGGTACTAAACCTTGCGGCCTTTGGGTAACGCTTCGCGTACCTTGCGGTTAAGTGAAGGCCGACATAACAAAAAGCATAATTTTGCAAAAAAGTGTAACTTTAAGTTAAAAAAATCCACTAATATTATAATCAATATTAAATCATCAAAAATCTTAAAACAAGTTATGAGAAAAAATGTACTTCAATTAGTGGTAATTGCATTTGTTTTTCTTGCACAAAACAGCTTTGGACAGGAATTGTATATGCCACGAAACATAAAAGAGGCCTACGCTAAAGGCACTCGTTCTATGGACGGAAAACCAGGAAAAAGCTACTGGCAGAATCACGGAAAATATACCATGGAAATTACTGTTGATGCCAAGACAAAAATCGTAAGCGGAACAGAAACCATTATTTACGAAAACAACAGTAATGATACTTTAAGAAATCTTCCAATTCGTTTTGTAAATAATCTTCATAAACCATCTTCTCCAAGAAGCGGCAATGTGAGTCAGGATTTTTTAAGTGACGGTTTAACGATCACATCTTTAAAAATTGCAGATGAAATTTATAAGGAAGACGGAAGAAAATGGGGAACAGTTGGAAATGTAAAATTGAAAAAAGCGGTACCTCCTCATTCTAAAGTTACGATTAATATCGATTGGAATTATCCATTGTCTAAAGAGAGCGGGAGAGAAGGGCAAATTGATGAGACTACGTTTTTTGTAGCGTACAGTTATCCTCGTGTTTCTGTTTTTGATGACTATAATAAATGGGATAGATTACCTCATACGGATCGTCAGGAGTTTTATAACGACTTTAATGATTATACCTACTCGGTTAAGGCTCCAAAAAACTATGTTGTTTATGCAACCGGAGATTTGTTGAATCCTGATGAGGTTTTACAGCCTGAATTTTCTGCTCGTTTGAAAAAGTCTTATATAGCTGATGAAGTGATGCATATTGCTAACGAACAAGAAATGAAAAGCGGTGTTGTAACCAAACAAAATGAATGGAACGTTTGGAAATTTGAAGCTAAAAATATTGTAGACGTTTGTTTCGGATTGAGTGATCATTATCTATGGGATGCTAGCAGTGTTGTAGTTGATAAAAAAACAAATCGTCGTGCCAGTGTTCAGGCTGCGTATGATGTAAAAGGAACTGATTTTGTAGCTTCAGTAAAAAACAACCAATATGCTTTGGATTATTTTTCAAACAAGTGGCCTGGAATTCCCTATCCGTTTTCAAAAATGACCGCTTTTCAGGGATTTGCTGATATGGAATACCCAATGATGTGTAATGATTCTCAAATGGGAGATCCTAAATTTGCTCAATTAGTACAAGATCACGAAGTAGCACATACTTATTTTCCTTTTTACATGGGAATTAACGAAACGCGTTACGCTTTTATGGATGAAGGTTGGGCAACCACTTTTGAATATTTAATTGGGATTGAAGAGCACGGTAAAGAAGCTGCAGATAAATTCTACAAAGAATTTAGAGTAGAATATTATATAAAAGATCCGTCTACTGAAGAAGATCAGCCTATCATTTCAATGTCTTCTCAGGTTTCGGATGCTGGTTACGGAAATAACTCTTATGGAAAAGCATCTCTTTCTTACCTGGCTTTAAAAGATATGCTTGGTGATGATTTATTCAAAAAGTCATTACATGCTTATATGGAGAATTGGAACGGAAAACACCCAATTCCTTGGGATTATTTCAACTCTATAAATACTGCTTCAGGAAAAAATCTGAATTGGTTCTTTAACAATTGGTTTTTCACCAATAACTATATTGATATAGCAGTTAAAAATGTTGTTAAGGACGTAGTTTCTGTAGAAAATGTTGGTGGTTTTGCGATTCCGTTTGACCTTAATATTGTTTATGCAGATGGTTCGAAAGAAACTGTTCATCAAACTCCTGCTGTTTGGGAAAACAATCAAAAGCTGGCAACAATTACTTTGAAGAACAAGAAACAAATTAAACAAATTGCACTTGATGGAGGTATTTTTATGGATGCCACACCAAACAATAATAATTTAGAATTGAAGTAAAATTAACTAATTTCTAAGCCGCCTTTTTCATTGAGAAAGGCGGTTTTATTTTTAGTATTAAATAGTATAAAACTAAACCAACTTATGAAAAACAATAATTTTAGATGTGTATTTGAATTTAAGATAGTACTATTTTTTTTAATGATTGTTAGTTTTGGTTTTGCCCAGAATAGAAACAACATTCAAATTGGTACTATTGACAGTATTTCTTCTAAAGTTTTAAATGAGGAAAGAAAAATTTGGATTCATCTTCCAAGAAGTGCCCAGAATACTGGTTTTGCAAAACAAAAATATCCGGTAGTTTATCTGTTGGATGGAGATGCTCATTTTAGTTCCGTTGTGGGTATGATCGAGGAATTGAGTGAAATAAACGGAAATACCATTTGTCCTGAAATGATCGTTGTCGGGATTACCAACACAAATCGTACTCGTGATTTAACTCCCACACATTCAGATGTTGATCCTCCATTTGTTCCGCAAAATTTAAGTGAGCAATCCGGTGGAGGAGAAAAGTTTGCTGAATTTATTGAAAAAGAACTGATACCGTATATTGATAGTAAATATCCAACAGCATCATACAAGACCTTAATAGGCCATTCTTTTGGAGGTTTGACAGCGATAAATATTTTGACAAATCATACCAATTTATTCAACTCTTATATTGCGATCGATCCGAGTATGTGGTGGGACCACCAGAAGTTCTTAGCAGAGACTCAAAAAAAACTGGCCAATAAAAATTTAGCCAATGTTTCCTTGTTTTTGGCGGCTGCCAACACGATGGATGACACGATGGATATAATAAAAGTGAGAAAGGATACAACACTTTTTACCCGTCATATTAGATCAATTTTGGATTTTAATGATTTCTTAAATCAGAATAAAAAAAGCAATCTGAAGTATCAATATAAATACTATAATGATGATAATCACGGATCAGTTCCTTTGATTGCTACTTACGATGGGCTTCGCTATATCTTCAAGTTCAATCAGCTCAAACTTTCGATCCCAGAACAGGTTAATTTCAATAAAGCTGTTTTAACTAAGATTGAAAAACATTTCGAAGAGGTTTCAAAACATTTAGGCTATAAAGTAAGTATTCCCGAAAATACAGTGAATGCTTATGCATATCAATCTCTTGGTAAAAAAGATATGGATTTGGCGGGTTATTTGTTTAAATTAAACGTTGTTAATTATCCTAATAGTCCAAATGTGTATGATTCACTAGGAGATTTTTATGAAGTCAGTGGTGATAAGAAAAATGCAATGTTAAGCTATGAAAAGGTATTGGTTCTGGATAAAAACTTTCCTGAAACAAAAGTTAAATTAGAGAAACTGAAATAATTTACAAATAGAAGAACAAAAGCAAGGAAATGAAATTGAAAAAGTAACCAGTAATAATCTGGAACTCTTTTATATCAAAGTACAATAATTAAAAAAGGGAATCATTTTGATTCCCTTTTTAGATATGAGGAGTTTTATAAAAACTTAAAACCTACTGATAAATTAGAAATTCCTGTTTTGATACTTCGTCCTGAAGGATCAAGATCAGTCACACCGGCGAGATAGCGATAGTCTACAGTAAATCGCCATAAATCTACACCAGCACCGCCAAGAAAACTGCTATTGTTGTTTTCAAATGCAATGTAATTGAGGTTATTACTCGCTTTTATATCAGAATAGTTTTTCCAGTTGTAACCTACAAAAATTCGGATGTTTCCCATTTTTCCTAACGGAACAATTTTGAAACCTGCAATTAAAGTGGCGTCAGTTCCTCCTAATGTATATTCAGTTTCTCCAATTCCGGTTTGCGAAACACTAAATTTAGAAGAGGAGTACCCAAATTCGCCCTGACCATAGAAAAGTAATAAATTCACTCTTACAAAACCAGCAAAACCAACGTCTGTGCCAGAGCTTTTGGAACTAAAATCATCTGTTATAGGCGAAGTAATATTGGTAGAGAATTGGGGGCCAAATTGTATCAATTGTGCAAAACCATTCACACTAATACATAATAATGCTGCTAAAATGAATTTTTTCATAATCGGTTTTATTTGTTTTACGTACCATAAAAATAATTATTATTAATCATAATTGTATCATAATTTTAAATTTATTTTAAGGTATCTTTTTGATTATGAATATGATATGTTTGGTTTGTGTGATGTGGTAACTACTATAGAAATCCTGTAAATTTGTTTTGAATGATAAACGAAAATTGTACTATGGAAATTAAAGCAATCAAAGCGTCAGAAACCTGGGAAATTCGACATAAAGTTATGTGGCCGGATCAGCCATTCGAATTCGTACAATTAGTAGAGGATAATTTCGGACTACATTTTGGAGTGTTTGACCAGGAAAAATTAGTTTCGATTGTTTCTTGTTTTATTGTTTGCGATGAAATGCAGTTCCGCAAATTAGCGACACTTGACGAGTATCAGGGAAACGGGATTGCCTCACTATTGTTACATCATATTTTAAAGTTGGCAAAAGATATGAGTTTGAAAAAAGTATGGTGTAACGCACGAAGTAATAAAAAATCATTTTACGAGAAATTTGGAATGAGAGAAACAGAGCAAACTTTTGTTAAGTCAGGTCAGGAATTTTCAATAATGGAAATTTTACTTTTTTAATTTAATCATTTTTAAAAGATAAAGTGTTAGGGGTTAAATATTTACGATTTTGCTTATATTTTACAAGTTGGACAGTTTATCTTAATAGGATTTTAATTACAAAGTGTTTTTTTTATGAGATTTTGCAAGAAATTATTAAGCTTTTATTATAATTTCTGAGTAAAAAACAATGAAAACGTTTTCGTGTTTTTTTAATGTTAAAGCTTATAAAAATTTCTTTTTTTGTATAATTACTTTGCTTACTTTCGCACCCAAATGAGAAAGTTAGTAGTATTTTTAGTGTTTATGAATTTCCTTCTGCTAGGCGGAGGGCAATATCTTAATGCTGAAACGCACCAAAGTTCTCATCACTATCTGGAGAAAAGACACCGCGTTAAATTCACCAATCAGGATCAGGGCAATTCGATCATAGAAGACGCCGATGTAGATCTTGACGAAGAATGTGTTGGTAATGATAATCTTAAGGATGGTTTAAGTACTAAATTTTTTGCAACAACTTACAGCCTATTAGATAGCTGGTATCTGACAATCTCTCGTCAGATCGTTGTGAATTCTTTTAATCGTTTTGAAATTTTCGGCTCCTCTTGTGGCCAGTCAAATCCTATCTATATTACTCAACGAGTATTAAGAATTTGATATACAATATACATCAGTCACCTTTGTTGTGATCGTGCATATCTTTTGATGTATATTTTTCTACTTCTTCTTATATGAAATTTTAAGATCCGACTTAGGCTTGCTGATGCATTTTTTCATCTCAAGGAATCATCGCATTCCAAGCATTTCAATCGCTTAAATTTCCATTAAAATCATGAAAAGAATTATCGTGTTAACGGGCATGCTTGCCTTGTTGTGCCTAACCAGTTGTACATCAAAAAAAGAAGAAAAAGAAGAAGTTGAAAAATTTACAGTGACAAGCCCTGTAAAAATCGACACTTCATTTACCAAAGAGTATGTTTCACAGATTAAATCTGTTCGAAATATCGAACTCCGCGCCCAGGAAAAAGGGTTTCTACAAAACATTTATGTTGACGAAGGTCAGTTTGTAAAAAAAGGACAGTTGTTGTTCAAAATTATGCCAAATATGTATCAGGCTGAATTACTGAAAGCGCAGGCTGAACAAAAATCAGTAGAAATTGAATTACAAAATTCAAAATTACTGGCAGATAAAAATATCGTTTCTAAAAACGAATTAAGTGTAGCTCAGGCAAAATTACAATCAGCAAAGGCTGAGGTTGCATTGGCAAAACTTCATTTATCATTTACTGAAATCAGAGCTCCGTTTGACGGAACAATCGACCGTATTCCATTAAAATTAGGAAGTCTTATCGACGAAGGTGAATTGTTGACCAGCCTTTCAGACAATAGCCAAATGTTTGCTTACTTCAATGTTTCGGAACCTGAATATCTTCAATATCAGACAGATGTAAAAGACCGTGCAGAGAACAAAGTGAATTTGCTTTTAGCTAATGGGGAATCTTTTAAATACAAAGGAAACGTAGAAGTTATCGAAAGTGAGTTTAATAATGAAACCGGAAATATTGCTTTTAGAGCAAGATTCCCTAATTCAGAAAAATTACTTAGAAACGGTGAAACAGGAAAAGTTCAAATGCTGGTTCCTCTTAAAAATGCTATTGTAATTCCGCAAAAAGCGACTTACGAAATTCAGGATAAAAAGTATGTTTTTGTGATTGGTAAAGACAATAAAGTGAGTTCAAAAGAAATCACCATTACTGGTGAAGTACCTGATTTGTATGTAGTAAAAACGGGACTTACTGAAAATGATAAAATCCTACTTGAAGGAGTTCAGAAAGTAAAAGAGAACGACAAAATTAAATATGAATTCCAATCTCCTCAAACGGTAATTAATCATTTACGCGTAAAAGCAGAATAGAAGTTTTGTTTCAGGTTTCAGGTTCAGTGCGCAATGTGAAACCTGAAACTTGAAACAGTTGCCAATTTTCGTTTTGGTTTAATCATTAAAAAAATACAAAAATGTTTAATAAATTTATACAAAGACCCGTTCTGTCGATAGTAATATCGCTGGTTATTGTCTTTTTAGGAATATTGTCGGTGATGAATTTACCAATCACCCAGTTTCCTTCCATCTCGCCACCGATGGTAAACGTTACGGCAGATTATCCTGGATCAAATGGTGAATTGATGATCAAATCAGTTGTTATTCCATTAGAAAGAGCTCTGAACGGAGTTCCGGGAATGAAATATATGACTTCTGATGCCGGAAATGATGGTGAAGCGAGTATTCAGGTAGTATTTAATTTGGGTACAGATCCGAATCAGGCAGCAATTAACGTACAAAACCGTGTGGCTTCGGTTACGAATAAACTACCACCTTTGGTAGTTAGAGAAGGTGTAAAGATCACCCGTGAGGTTCCAAGTATGTTGATGTATGTGAATCTTTATAGTACGGATAAAAATACCGACATGAAGTTTCTTTACAACTATGCCGATATCAACGTATTATCAGAATTAAAAAGGGTAAACGGAGTTGGTTCCGGAGATATCTTAGGAACACGTGAATATGCGATGCGTATTTGGTTAAAACCAGATCGTATGTTGGCTTACAAAATTTCTGCTGATGAAGTAATGGAAGCATTATCAAGTCAGAGTTTGGAAGCTTCTCCTGGTAAAACGGGTGAAAGTTCTGGTAAACGTTCTCAGGCATTTGAATATGTATTAAAATATTCCGGACGTTTTACAACCAAAGAACAATATGAGAATATCGTAGTAAAATCAAATAGTAACGGAGAACTTTTACGTTTGAAAGATATTGCTAAAATTGAATTTGGCAGTTCGATGTATGATATCTATTCTAATTTGAATGGAAGACCATCTGCGGCTATTGTACTGAAACAATCTTTTGGTAGTAATGCAAATCAGGTTATTGAAGATGTAAAAGCGAAACTGGAAAAAATCAAGCAAAAATTCCCAAAAGGAATGGATTACGAAATTTCGTATGACGTTTCTAAATTCCTTGATGCTTCTATCGAAAAAGTAATTCACACTTTAATTGAAGCCTTTATATTGGTTGGTTTGGTAGTATTCCTTTTCTTAGGAGACTGGAGATCTACGGTTATTCCGGCAATTGCGGTACCGGTTTCACTGGTAGGAACCTTTGTGTTCATGACCTTCTTTGATATTTCGTTGAACTTAATTACGTTGTTTGCATTGGTTTTAGCAATTGGGGTCGTCGTCGATGATGCGATTGTGGTTATCGAGGCCGTTCACGCCAAGATGGAGGAAGAACATCTTTCGCCATTGAAAGCAACTAAAAAAGCGATGCACGAGATTGCAGGAGCTATTGTGGCGATTACATTCTTAATGGCGGCGGTATTTATTCCGGTGGCGTTTATGTCTGGTCCGGTTGGAGTATTTTACAGACAGTTCTCGATTACAATGGCAACGGCGATTATCCTTTCAGGTATTGTGGCTTTGACTTTGACACCGGCACTTTGTGCGATGATGTTGAAAAACAATCACGGAACACCTAAAAAGAAAACACCTGTAAACCGATTTATAGATGGTTTTAATAACAAGTTTAATCTTGCTCAGGGTAAATACCAAAATGTATTAGCTAAAATCGTAAACAGAAGAGCCGTTACTATTATAGCACTTCTTGGATTTTGTGCCGGAACATGGTTGATTAGTAGTACTGTACCTTCAGGATTTATTCCGAATGAGGATCAGGGAATGTTTTATGCGATTATCCAGACACCGCCGGGTTCATCATTAGAAAGAACCAATAATATTGCGGAGAAATTGCAAAAAATAGCCGAAACGGTTGAAGGAGTAAAATCAGTTTCTTCATTGGCAGGTTACGAAATTTTGACTGAAGGTACCGGATCTAACGCGGGAACTTGTTTGATCAACTTAAAAGACTGGAACGATCGTAAACAATCGGTACAAGAAATTATGATCGAACTGGAAGAAAAATCGAAAGATATTCCGGGTGCTAATATCGAATTTTTCCAACCGCCAGCAGTACCAGGATATGGAGCAGCAGGTGGATTTGAACTTCGTTTACTGGATAAAACAGGTGCAGGTGATTTCAAGAAAGTAGAAGAGGTTAATAAAGAGTTTGTTGAAGAACTGAACAAACGTCCGGAGCTATCAAACGTGTTTAGCTTCTTTAGTGCGAGTTTTCCGCAGTACATGATGAAAGTCGACAATGATTTGGCACAGCAAAAAGGAGTTTCTATCGAAAATGCGATGAACACCTTGTCAACTCTTGTGGGAAGTAACTACGAGATCAGCTTCATTAAATACGGAATTAACTACAAAGTAATCGTTCAGGCGGCGCCGGAATATCGTGCACAGCCAGATGACATTTTGAAACTGTATGTAAAAAATGACCGTGATGAAATGGTTCCTTTTTCTGCCTTTATGAAATTAGAAAAAGTATACGGTCTTTCAGAAATTACGAGACATAATATGTATACCTCAACAGAAATTAGTGGTGGTCCTGCTCCTGGATATAGTTCCGGAACGGCGATTAAAGTAATTCAGGAAGTGGCGGTTAAAAAATTACCAAGGGGATTTGATATTGACTGGGCGGGTATTTCTGCCGATGAGGTAGCACAGGGAAATCAGGCAATTTGGGTATTCCTGATCTGTTTAGGATTCGTTTATCTGGTTTTGGCTGCACAATACGAAAGTTTTATTTTGCCATTATCAGTAATCCTTTCTTTACCGGCAGGTATTTTTGGAGCTTTCCTTTTATTGAAAGTAACAGGATTAGAGAATAACATTTACGCTCAGGTTGCGATGGTAATGCTTATTGGTTTATTAGGTAAAAATGCCGTATTGATTGTAGAGTTTGCGATACAGCGACATGCAGCCGGTAAAACAGTTCTTGAAGCTGCAATGGAGGGAGCGAAAGCGAGGTTCCGTCCAATCTTGATGACTTCATTTGCTTTTATTGCGGGATTATTGCCGCTTGCATTTGCTTCTGGTCCGGGTAAAATTGGTAACAGAACCATTGGTACTGCTGCTGCCGGAGGTATGCTTATCGGAACTATTTGTGGGGTATTTGTAATTCCGGGATTGTACTACATTTTCGGAAGAATAGCAGAGAAACACAAACTGATTAAAAATGAAGAAGAAAATCCATTAACTGAAGAAATTGATAACAATCATGTCTAAATTCAAATTATATCAATATAGTGTTGCGGTAGGTTTATGTCTTGCTGTTGCGGGCTGTAAAGCTCCGGCAGCAGAGACGGCAACGACCAGCACACCCGTTCCTGAAGCATTTGGTATTGCAAAAGCGCAGGATACAACCAATACGTCTACTGTAAAATGGAATGAGTTCTTTAAAGATCAAAACCTTGTTGATTTGATTGATGTGGCCCTGAAAAACAATCAGGAGTTAAACATGACGCTACAGGAAATCGAAATAGCAAAAAATGATGTTAGGGTTCGCAAAGGCCTTTTATTACCAACTGTCGGAGTACGCGCTGGAGCTGGAGTAGAGAAAGTAGGTAGGTACACCAGCCAAGGGGCTGGTGATGCCACTACAGAAATAAAACCAGGTGTAGAAACACCTGATCCACTTGGAGATTTTACGATTGCAGCTTATGCCAACTGGGAAGTTGATATCTGGAAAAAACTGCGCAATTCTAAAAAAGCGGCCGTAAACAGATATTTGGCTACGGTTGAAGGCAAGAACTTTGTGGTAACCAATCTTATTGCTGAAATAGCCGATTCTTACTATGAATTATTGGCTTTAGATACACAATTGGATATCGTAAAACAAACGATCAAGTTGCAGTCAAATGCTTTGGAAATTGTAAAAATTCAAAAGCAAGCGGCGAGAGCAACAGAATTGGGTGTTAAGAAATTTGAGGCTGAGGTTTTAACTTCAAAAAGTCTGGAGTTTGATATCCTACAGCAAATCAAAGAAAATGAGAATAAAATTAATTTCTTGTTAGGACGTTATCCGCAGGAAATTAAAAGAACAAATACCAACTTCTTAACGTTGTTGCCAGCTTCAGTTAGCGCCGGTATGCCATCTCAATTGTTGATGAACCGTCCTGATGTGAAACAGGCCGAATTAGAATTGGTTGCTGCCAAATTAGATGTAAAAGTAGCTCGTGCCGAATTTTATCCGTCACTTGATATTTCTGCAGCGTTTGGAGTTCAGGCTTTTAAACCTTCTTATTTGTTCACTTTCCCTGAATCAATTTTGTATTCTTTGGCTGGAGATCTTGCAGCTCCTTTGATTAACAGAAATGCAATTAAAGCGGAGTTTTCAAGCGCCAATGCAAGACAGCTTCAGGCTTTATACAATTATGATAAAACAATTCTAAACGCTTATTTAGAAGTATCTAATCAGCTTTCTAAAATCGATAACCTTCAAAAGAGTTATGATCTAAAATCACAACAGGTTGATGCCTTAAACACTTCGATTGATGTTTCTAATGATTTATTTAAATCTGCCAGAGTGGATTATTTTGAAGTTTTAATGACACAACGTGATGCATTAGAATCGAAATTAGAACTGATCGATACTAAAAAAGAACAACTCAATGCCGCAGTTCATGTTTACAGAGACTTGGGCGGGGGTTGGAAGTAGAATACCATTTTAATTAGTTATTAGCAGAGGCCTCTCAGAAGTAAAATTCTGGGAGGTTTTTTTTGTATAGAGAGGAAAGAATAAGAGTTATGAGCTGAGGAATTTAGAATTTAAATATTGGAATTTCACTTTACTTCGGCATTGAAATTTTTACCTTAAACCCTTTATCAGGTTCTGTATCAAAATCAATAGTTCCTTTAACGGCCTGAATACGGCTTTCCATGTTTTGGAGGCCATTTTTTGTCATCTTCGTTTTTTCGCATCCTACACCATTATCAGTGTAGTGTATTAAAATAGATTTGTGGTCATTTTCAAATTTTATAAGCACTAAACTTGCCTTACTATGTTTCTTCATATTCACCATTAATTCCTGTAAAACTCGGCTGATGGTAATCTTTTTTGTCTCGTCAATAATTTCCCAGTTGATATCTTCTAAATTAGTGGCAATGATATTTCTTTCATTGGTATTAAAAGCCAAAAGCATTTCTTTTATGCTGTTGGTAAAGTCGATTCCGGTTTCAATTCTATTGTTCTCTTTTGAAATTCCTCTAACACGTCCGTAAATATCATCTAATTTTTCGAGTAGATTCTCTTTGATACTTTCTTTCGATAAGGGTTGAGACTCAGCAAAAGCAATGACATGATACACATCGTTTGCTAATTCGTCATGGATTTTTTTAGCAATTCGGGTTTCGGTATTATACGAAGTTTTAAATGCTATAGTCTTGTTTTTATTTTTATAATAGCGGATTAAAATGGCTATTAAAATGACTAGAAAAATAAAAACAATTCCAAAAACAATTCGTAGATAGTTAGCTTTTTGAAGGGATAATAGATTTTCTGCTTTCTCTAAACGAAGTTTTGCGTTTTCATCTTTTTCTATTTTAGCATCGTATTTAATTTTGGCAAATTTATTTTTAAAGTTATTTCTAATCTTAATAATACTGTCGTTTAGCTTAAAATACTGTTGTACATATTTACTGTGCTGTCCACTGTGATTATTTGAAATTATAATTTGAAGCGCTTCTAATCTTTCATCAACACTATTTAGTTTGGTAGCAATATTGTAAGCCTTAAAAGCATTTTCATCAGATTTTTGAATGTCTTTTTTGGAATAGTAATCAGCCAGATGCAAATAACTTTCAATACTTCCATAAGTGTCTTTGATTTCGTTTCTTCTATGGATCGCTTCATTCATTAAAGAGAATCCTTTTTCATTCATCCCGTTTTTAAAATAGGCATAACCCAGATTATCTTCCATTCTTGATAAAGATTCGTGAGAAAGCTTTTTTGATATTTTTTTATTTAAGATAGATTCCAGAAGTGTAATGGCCTTATCGTATTTTTTTTGCTGGATATAAATGGGTGCAATATTGCTTAAGGGTATTTGTTTTTCTACAGGATCGGTCAATTGTTTTGCTGCTTCCTGATAATAAACAATGGCATCGTTATAAAGAGAAAGTTCTTTGTCAGCAATGCCTAATCTATTATTTATGATACCTAAGTAGACTCTGTTTTTTTTAACGTAAGGTAATGCGTCGGTCACTGTTTCCTTACTGCCATAGTAGTCACCGTTGACTTGTTGAATTTTTGACATTTCAATAAGTATATAGCCTATATTGGCACTGTCTTTTAAAGTTTCATAAAGTTGCTTTGATTTATTGAACTCGTAAAAAGCAGTATTAAAGTTTTGTTTGTTTTTATTTTCGATTGCTTTATCTCGTAAGCTAAGTGCTTCTTTTTGTAAGGGTTCTGAATTAGTAGTAATGGCCTTTTTTTCCTGGCAGGAAAAAAGAAAAAGCAGTATAATGAAATAAAAAAACGGGGACCGTAACATATAAATTTACTTTCCCCGAAAATAGTAATTAATTAAATACTAAAAATATATATTTATTGATCTTAATCTTTTATGGTTTCGTTGGCGGTGTAGGGGGTGGTATCGTAGGATCACCATCACCAGGACCACCAGGAATAGGAATTTCAGCCTGGATAGGATTAGTATTCTTTTCGATTTTCTTTTTTGTTTGAGTTTCAATCTCATCCGGAGTACAAGAAAATATAGTAAATAGCAAAGCGAAAGCGCTTAAAAGTAATAGTTTTTTCATTTTAATTTAATTTAGAAATTAGACATGGGTATGGCCGTCCGGAATATTCCGGCGCTTGTTAATGGCGACACCAAATTGATTTTGGGAAGTAAAAAGTGTAGAACTGTAAGACGTTATTTATACTTCCCGAATAAACTCGGTCTTACTGTTTTCCACAATGTTAATTTGAACTAGTTTTATATTTTTGTTTTAATCTGCAGACAAAACGTGAACTAATTTCTATGGCAAAGGAAGGGCGCTTTTAGCCCGTTGTTGATAAGGGATTCCCGGAATTCCCGCGTTTTCCTGAGATTCCCGCGAATTCCTAAAAAACAAAATGCAATGCATACTAAATTAGGTTTGTTAGAACATGTTTTGTGAATGTAAAACCACACCCGACCTTTATTTAATAGAGATAAAAACCACTAAAAAGGTTGTCTCGGACTATTAAAAAAAGATGAAAAATGGAGTTTTGAAGAAATCAGCCCGTTTACGGTTTTCCACATTTTTAATTTGAACTAGTTTTATATATTTGTTTTAATCAGTACATAAAACGGGAACTAATTTCTACGGAAAAATAAAGGCGCTTTGAAGTCTTTTTTTATACGGAATTATCAGAATTGTTACGTTTTTCTGAGATTCCAAAAAATCTTAAAAAATACCATGCATCATACATTAGAAGAATATAAAAAAGCGATTAAAATTAAATACGAGATAGAAAAAGAAGCAGAACATTTTGATTTTTTGTATAACCCTTCCCGCGGAAAACTCCGTGACTTGTGCTGGCTTATTTTCGAGAATAACCCAACGAAAGAGGACCTAAATGTTTTTAGAAATTTATTTTGTTTAGATTTTGATCATACTAAAAAAAATAAGTTTAAGGAACAAAAAGACAAGTTCAGGCCTATTGAAACTTTCTTTAAAGGCGAAACAGATCCATCAAATATTGATGCAATAAATCTCGCAGCAGTTATGGTCGATTTTCAACCGCGGCCTTTTAAAAAATTTAATGAAAAATATAGAATTGAAGAAGTAAAACAAATTGAGATTACGGATAAAGCTAATGCAGTTGTTGAAATAGAGAAAGAAGTCATAGGCGTAGAGTGTTTAGTGAAAAATGAACATGAAGAGTCGAAAGAGCATCCTAAAAAAGGAAATCTTTGGTTTGATTTTGCAGCTACATTTTCTAAAAAAATAGGTCAGAAAATATATCCACGAAAAATAATTACGATAGGAATTGGAGCTGTCGCTTTGATGTCTTCTGCGCTTTTATATTTTGTGCAGAAAAAAGATTAGAAAGCAAAGTTTCTAAAGAATAATGGAAAGCATTTTTTCGAAAAATAAAATGCGTAAAGAAGTAAAAAGAATAATTTTTTAAGAAGTAATTTTGGCTTTGAAATAGTTTGTTTTTTGGCATATATTATCTGTTATTTATACTATAAAGATAAGAAAAATAAATCGATAAACCTAATAAATATCAAGGAAATAGCGATTTTTTTTGCTCAAAAAGGCATATTTTTTTTCAGAATTATTAGGTAACTATTTCAAGAAATAATGTTTTTTTTTGAGAGAATAATTTCCTGGAAAAAGGATAAAAAAAAGCCTGCAAATTTTATTTTGCAAGCTTACGTTTTTTCATTTTTGCAGATCAGTTACTACTAAAGTTCCTTATTTGTTTTTGAACTATTTAGTATTTCTATAATTTTTAAAGCTACGTCGCTTGATGATTGAAAATTTTGCCCGGTAACAATTCTTCCATCCGTTTCTACATGTGAAACATCACCTTTGGAAAACTTAAAAGTGCCACCTCTTGCTTCAATTGTCTTTTGAATTAAAAACGGAAAGTGCTTAAAATAGGCCCCATCTTGTTTTTCGAAGGAATCGGGGTAACCGCTAATTTTTTTCTCAGCTACTAAATATTTGCCGTCATTTGTTTTTAAGTTTACAATTCCGGCAGTCCCATGACAAACAGAAGAGATAATGCCCTTATTTTCTTCATATACTTTTAATGCAATAGTTTGAATTTGCTTGTTCTCTGGTACATTGTACATAGCAGCTCCACCACCAACGTAATAAACCGCTTTATAATTTTTGGAATCTATTTCTTCTGGCTTTTTAGTGTTTTTTATAGCATACATAAAATCCGGATCAAATAAATATTGCTTTTGTAAAGTGTCGGAGGTATTGATGTAGGCTAATGGAATACTTCCTCCTTCAGGACTTACAAAATCGACGTTATAGCCTGCTATTTTAAAAGTATTATAGGCGTTTACTATTTCAGCAAAACTATTGCCGGTGGTGATGGTTGATTTTCCATAATAATGAGCATTTGAAACAATAAAAAGGATTTGCTGCCCCGTTTTATTACTCTTTGTACTACTCGCCGATTTACTGATTATTTTCCATTCGCCCTGAATCTTTTTGAGTAAAAAAAGATCAATAAATTCCATTTTTTTGTCGGGTATTAGTATTTCTGCTTTAGCCAGAGCTATATTGTTATCTAAATCAATTGAAATAATTCGGCCTATTCGACCATTAAACTGTCCCTGCTTATCATTTTTAAACCATGAAGTATATTCACTAATCGGAACAATCCATAACTCTTTGTCTTTATGGCTTAAAAATAAATTGGCCTCCGGATAAAATGCTTTTTCGATGCTTTCCGGTTTGTTGTATGAGGTACCATCAATGTAATTCTGAATACATTTTTTAATAGCTGCCTCTTCTTCTGTTTGTGCCAATAAACAAGTTGGTAAAAATACCAGTGTGATAAAATAGATGATTTTTTTCATAAGCTTTTAGAATTAAAATTTTCGCAAAGCTATCATTGGGGATGTTTGAACCGGAATAAATTTATAATTCAGGAGTACTGATTTATAAATTAGGACAAAAAATAGTTTTTTGAGGAGTTGAAAATGACAAAAACTTGCTATTTCCGGATAATTGATTTGTAATAAAATTATTTATATTTATAAAATATTACAATAGAGTCGATCACTTGTAACTAAAAACATTTTTATGAAAAAGCTCCTAATACTATTCATTCTTTTATCAACTTTCGGTTGTAAAAAATATGTTGTCTCGATTGAACAGCCAACGAATATGAAACTTGATAAATTAAAACTGGAAGTACTTCTGGATAAAAAGAAAGTTCAGGATATTAACTTGAATGCAACAAATGCGCTGCCTTCGTATGAAACAGTAGCATTGTCAACATCAGGTGATGGAAAACATCTGCTTCAGGTTAAAGTAAAAGATACTGTCTTTAGTTATGATATAAACTATCCCGAAGAAAAATACATTCTTTTGACTGCGCACTTAAAAGAGAATGGCAAGATCCATATTGGACTTTTAAAACAGCAGTATAAATTTAGATTTCAAAGATAAGTAGTTGTGAATAAAACCTTTTTTTAATTAAAAAAATACTTTCCCTGAAAAAATAATGCGTGATTAATATCATACATATCTATCTTAATTTGGGTAGCTAGCTATGTATGATTTTATCATACATATAAAAAAGTTGGCGGTCAGTCACAACCAAAATGCAGAAAACTAAATGAAGAATAAAACATTCCGAGAAGAACAAGGAAAAGTTATAAATGGAATTATTATACCAGCAATCATTGAAAATTCCAATTTTTGGCTTACAGAAATTGTTATATATGAGGATGGAAAAATATTCTGTTGGGAATTGGTAAGTTTAGATGAATTTAAAGAAAAAGTTTACTCGAAAAAAATTCTAGTTAGTATACCAAATGGTTCAAAATTATTTTTGCCAAATTAGGGAGAAATTGAAATTAGTAATTTTTTTAGCTACAAAACAAAAGAAGATTTTATTACAGAAGTTGAAGATATATTAGATGAATTAAGCGGGAAAGTTAGCCGAACTGAAAAATGCCGAATATTATTCAAAGAATATCTAATAAAGTCAGATATTGAAAAATTTACGGAACTAAAAAAAGCCTTTGAAAGTTTACCAAGCCACAAAAATATGATTATTGATATGGTAGATTATAAAGACCCACTTATTGGATTAATGATTAGAAATGAAAAATTCACTATTGAACAAAGAAGAGAAATGTTAGATGATTATTTTGATTATGAACTAAATATTGAAAATTAAAATAGATTTAAATCTGAAATTTAGACGTTAAAATGACCGAACCGCCAACAGCTACAACGGATTTGGGCAATTGTCTTAATGGAAAGTTGGTTTTGTATGTAAGATTATGTGGCAAATCAGAAAAATGGATTTAATTTAGTGCCAAAACCGCTATAGTGGCAGAACATTCACGGTCATTGTAACAGACAATTTTTCTAATTTAATTATTAGTTTACTAAAATTATGGACAAGGAAACATTTAAAGACTCACTATTTATCGAGACTATAATCCATACTTCAGTTGAAAAAGTGTGGGAAGCGTGGAGCGAACCTAATGTTATAATGAAGTGGTTTGGATCTGATCCCAAAGGAAAAGTATTAAGTGCAAAACTAGATGTCAGGTCAGGTGGTAGTTTTGAAGTAGTTTTTAAAGATGCCGACCAGACCGAGCATACTTGTCATGGCATTTATACCGAGATTGAAAAATTAAGTAAGCTAACGTTTACCTGGCATTGGAAAAGCGAACCCAGCGTAGAATCTTTTATTGTTTTGTTGCTAACTGAAGAGGGTAAATCAACGAAAATGCAGTTTGAACATATGAATTTCGGAAACGGTTCAAAACATGACTATGTAAAAGGATGGCAAAGTACATTCTTAAAACTTAAACAACTATTAGGTGATAACCTTTAAAATTATAGAGAAAGAATAATGAACGTAGCAGCTATGAAAATATAAGTAAACCACATGCGGCGAAGGATATTGTGCATAGTAGGTCTAGCTTCTAAAAATCCTTACAAATTATGATCATCATTAATCTCCACTTCATCAGATTTTTTAGTGTAGTTTAATTCTTCTTCGATTTTTTTGCGGTCTTTTTTATTTTGCTTGATTAGAAAATATACTAATATAACAACTCCAATTACGATTGCTGAAATAATAAGCCAATTGATCTCCATAAGATTGCTATTTTTAGTTTATCAGAACTTTTGTTTAAGATAAGAAATCGCGAAACCATAAACCGGAATGTTTGATGGTTCTTTTTTGTGTTTCAAAGTCAACATGTATTAATCCGAAACGGGCGTTGTAACCTTCGGCCCATTCAAAATTGTCGGTAAGGCTCCACACAAAATAACCTTCAACATTCAAACCGTCTTCTTTAGCTTTTAGGATTTGCTCTAAATGATCCTGAATAAAGTGTGTACGTTTGATATCGTAAACTTTTCCATTGGTAACGGTGTCCGGGAAAGCGGCGCCATTTTCCGTAATTATAATTTTTCGGATGCCTTCATATGCATTAAATCTTTTTAAGATATGGTATAGGGCAGGAGGATAGACTTCCCAACCCATGTCGGTTGCGATGACATTTCTTTTTTCGGCACTAATCAATTCGGCACCAATGTAGGGAGTCAATAACGAAGCTTTTACAATTTCTCGGGTATAACATTGAAGTCCGATAAAATCGAAATCAAAGGCCAGATTGTTGAGGTCATCTTCTTTAATATAATTGTTCAGTTTTTTAAGTACTGCCAAGTCATTCTGAGGATAACCCATTCCTAAAATAGGTTCTATAAAAGTTCTGTTCAATAAAGTATCAACGCGTTTCGCCGCTTCAATATCTTTTGCATTTTGAGAAAAAGGCTCAATATGCGTACAGGAAAAAGTAGTTCCGATGTTCGCATCTGCGACTTTTTCTCTAAGTATTTTTCCGCCGGCAGCTGTAGCCAACGTTACGTGATGCATCGCTTTTAGGTAATTGGTAATTCCTTTTTTTCCGGGAGCATGAATTCCCAGAAAATAACCAGCTCCGGTAAAAACAGAAGGTTCGTTGATAACCATCCAGTTTTTTACCCGATCACCAAAGTGTTTTGCACAAACCGCGACATAGTCAGAAAACCAGGAAACCGAATCGCGATTGGTCCATCCGCCTTTTACTTCGAGTGCGTGTGGCAAGTCCCAATGATAAAGCGTCACCCAGGGTTCGATATCTTGTTCAAGTAAAGAATCAATGATTTTATTGTAGTAGTCAATTCCAGCCTGATTTACAGTATGCGTTCCTGTTGGCATAATTCTGGGCCAACTAATCGAAAACCTGAAATTCGGAATGTTTAAGTGGCTGATTAAATTAATATCGTTTTGGTACGAATTATAAAAATCGCAAGCCGTTAGGGCATGATGTCCATTCTTTACTTTCCCTTTTTGAGAGGTAAAAACGTCCCAGATCGAAGAACCTTTTCCATCGGCATCATGTGCTCCTTCAATTTGGAAAGCGGCGGTAGAAACACCCCACAAGAAATCTTGTCCAAATTGGTCTTTGTGTAAAAATGACTTCTCAACTTTATTCATTCAATTGACTTTCCTTATTTTTTAAACTAATAATTTATTTTAAACTAATAAATTTATTAATGAAGGAAAGTAGAATGCATCGCTCTTAAAAAAAGCCATTCTTTGAATGAAACCAGAAAATTTAGATTGAAGAATTTCATAATATTTAGTTTTACTCAAATTAATAAAACTAATGTGAATTGATCGTAACGGTAAGATTATTAAATTGTTAAGATATTAAATGTATGCTAAAAAGCGTTAGTCTTCCCAGCCGCAAAGAGTCAATCCGTAGCCTTGTGCCTGGGCAAGTGTTACTTTGGTTAATACGTGTCGGCAGGCGGTGAGTCCGCGGCAATTTTCATTATAATGATATTTCTTTGCTCCCGTTGGGCCGCAT
The DNA here is from genome assembly GCF_041946075.1 of Flavobacterium sp. LAR06. NCBI lineage: Bacteria > Pseudomonadati > Bacteroidota > Flavobacteriia > Flavobacteriales > Flavobacteriaceae > Flavobacterium > Flavobacterium sp. LAR06. Next base: position 256,055 of record NZ_JAUTYT010000006.1, read on the forward strand.
ATATATACTTTGGTCTCAACGGGATGAAAAGAGGTCAGGAACATAAATAAAAAGAGTAGGGTATATTTCATTGGGGCGACTTTTATTTGACGATTAATTGGTATTCATTTCCTTTTTTATCAGTTGCTTTTAGTTTTCCAAAAGAGATCCACTCGGTATTAATTTCAAGATCAGCAATAGAATCATTAAGCAATATTCCGGCACCATATTTTCCGGAAACGTTAATGTTTCCGAAAACAGAATCACCAACGCTGTTTATTCCTTTTACATCATAATTATATTCATAATGTCCAGAATTCCCTGTCCTGTATTTGTATTCATAAACATCATCTACATGATAAGTTTTGGCTTCTTCTGGCGTAACAGTTTTGCGGTCGTCAGCTGTAATCACCTCCTTGTAAAACGTGTTTATTTTTTGAGGAGGCGGAGCAGCTGCTTTTTTACAGGAAACTATAGTTACCATGAAAAATGATAGTAAGTAGTTTTTTAGCATAGGCTTTTGTGTAAAATATTTAATGCCTGATAAAAGTAATTGGAACTGATATTTTATAAATGCGTAGTTATACTGGATTAATTACTTTGTTCAGTTTCATATAGCGCAACAGTTTCTAGTAACTCTTTTTCAAATTGATAAATGTCATCAATACTTGAAAGAGCAGATTTTGTTTCATTCTTATTGTCATTAAAAAGACTGATATATTTTTTGCCACCATTTAAATGAAGTCTGCATAAAGGTTTACGGTTATTGTCATCTAATAAAACTCCAAAGTAAGATTGTGTATCGCGATGTACTATTCGGTTAGTTGGCAATTTTCGTCGCAAAATGGCAACTACAATACGATAGCCGTCTAGTTCTTCATCAGTTGTAGTAACTTTATTTTCCTCTTCAACTACTGCAATTTCTTCGCCCTGCTGTTTAATTGTTTCTTTAGTAAGCGCAGCATTCAACCTATCATTAATTTTTTCATTAATATATTGACTAACTGATTTTTGAACTAAGTCTTTGAATTCATCAACTACTTTTTCCGTAAGTCTTCCGGCATAGACTTTATTCGCAAAAAGTTTAGTGAAATCATTAGAAGGATTTTCTAATTCGGCGTTGATTTGCTTTTTAATTTCTTTGATATATTTCAACGAACTGGCATTACTTACAATGTTATCAACATTAAAATTTGTTTTATGAAATTTCGCAATTTCATTAATTGTATTTTCTTTAAGGCTGGTAATATCAAATTCCAAAAATGGTTTTTCATCCATTTTATTCTGATCATCTAAATCCGTAAAGAATTGATACGTAATTCCATTTGTTAATAATGCAAATCTTGTTTTAGTGACATGGAAATATCGAAATAATTGCGAATTATGAACGGTCAATTTTTCTTTCCAACTTTTGCATTCAACAATAATAATGGGCTCACCATTTTGAAAAATTGCATAATCTACTTTTTCTCCTTTTTTAAGTCCCAAATCAGCTGTAAATTCTGGAACAACTTCTAATGGATTAAATGCATCATATCCTAAAATATGGATAAAGGGTAATACAAATGCATGTTTTGTAGACTCTTCAGTCTCAATTTTGCTTTTAAGCTGTGTGATTTTGTCAGCCAGTGATTTAAGTTGAATATTGATTTCCATAATAGTAAAATTTAGATTTGTTGTTTTTTTAATATAAAATCATTGATGATTTTGTCCATATTCGATGGTAAATCGGCATTTTTAATTTCAAAATGTTTTATGTTCATTTCGGCAAGCCATTTAGTCCAATATGCTTTTATTATTTTTTCTTCGTATGGATTGCTTTTACTTGGGTTTATTCCTAAGACTAAAACTTCGAGATTAGATAAATCACTATTTATTTTAATGAATCCAAAATCCTGATCTTTTATTTTCTTTTCCCAATCCTGAGTGTTTAAACCATTTTTGCGAATAAGTTCCGGAGTAATATAAGTACTTCTGTTTTTTTCTTTTATTAAAGTACCATCATAATATATATAGCCATCAGTAAGAACAATAAGTATATTTCGATATCCATTTTCAATACATTGATCTTTTACTTTATTGTCGAAAAAGCTCCAAATATCAGACCCTATATAATTATCATCTTTTATCGCTGAGGTGTAAATTTTGGAAGTTTGTGCGGTATAATTTGCATTTATAGAGTTTAGAAAACCTTTTGATGCATTATTTTTATCAATGACAATTCTTAGATCTTTAGAGATTGAATTAATTTTTGGATCTAAAGGTTCCGGATTAAAAAACAATTGCATTTTGTCATCAATTTGCCTTATCCTTTTTTCTTTTAAATGCTGTGTAAAAGTTTCAGAAACTGATTTTATATAACCCAAATCTCTTTGAAAATATTCCATCGTTGGATTTGGATTTTTTTTAAGGCTAATTCTATCTGATAAATCGATTAGGATGCTGAGGTTGTAATTTTCTGCTCCATAGTTTTTAATGGAAATTTCGTTCTCATATTTATGAGTATCTTGTTTGCATGAAAAAATAGAAACTAATAATACAGCCATTAGTATTGTTTTGAAAATATTTTTCATCGTACTAGTTTTTAGAATATACTAAATGTTGAAAGTCGGGGTCAACTAAATTCAGTTTACCAAGGTGCTCTTCAGATAAGTCTTCGCAACCTTCCAACAATTCTACTTTTTCTTTGTGTGGTAAAGCTATTTCAGTGTTAATTGCCTGGAACCAACCTTCTTTATACTGGTGATGATAATGAAGATATTCTTTGACAGGAAAAACAAAGCCATCAATTTTAGACTGTAATTCTGAAATTTTTCCGTTGATAGTAATCACCTGTTGTTTAAAATCATTGATTTTAGCAATAACATCAACCTTCACTTTATTTAAGTCTATTTGTTTTTCTTTTTTACCTCTTATGAAAGCCCTGATTTTATCTATGTTTTCAAATTCTTTCATTACAAAATCAAAAACAAGTCCCCAAATAATATAAACTACAAATCCTGCGAATATGATCATCCAAAATTCAGCTTCGCCTAATGCAATATTTAAATTGTAAGGAGCAGAATCTGTTGTTTTGTTAAACTCGTAAATCTTTTTTTCAATTTGATACGCCAAAAGAGCATCAAATAAAAATGTTGTTACAAATAATCCAATTATTCTAAAGATGTTCTTAATACCTTTTTCTTTTTGAACCATATGAATTACATAACCTAATCCCATAAATACAAACGGAATTGTAATCACTAAAACACCTTCAAGCCAACTTGCTTTAAAAGAATTTGTTAAAGCATCTGCATCAAAAATGGCAGCTGTCAAACTATCATTTGCAAATTCCTTGAAAAAAGCAGAATACGACGCCGAAATATAAAAGACTAATAAATAAAGAGTTATTGGGAATAATAAAAATAAACCAATATAAAATTGTGCTTTTAAGCCTTTGCCATCTTCAATTCCGTATTTATCAGGATTACGTTTGACTTCGATAATATCATTTTTTATTTGGTCAATTTCATCATTAATATCCTGTTCTTTCTTTTCGAAAATTCCTATTGCGGCTTCAGATTTTTTAAGTTCCGTTCTGTTTTTTTCCTGCTCTTCACGATAAGGCTGCTTTAAGCGATCTTGCTCAAGTTTTTGCTTGCGGCATTGATCTTCAAAACTCATATATAGATTCTGTAAACATGCTTTTAAAACAATTGGTTTCCCAGTTGCTTTTACTGATGCAGCAAAACCACTTTGATAATAGGTTATTCTTATTTGTTCTCTATCTTCTTCATTGTCATCAAAAGTTTTGATAGGAGAATCGTCAGTTTTTTTTATACTGAATAGTTGTGTGAGTGATTTCATAGCTTAAGAATTTAATTGACTAATAATTTCTTCTTTTTGTATATTTTTCTGAACACAATCAATGAGATAGGAAGAAAGTTCATTAATGTTTTCGTCCAAAAAATTAAATTTTCTACAATACTTTTTAAGCATATTTAATTCATCATCAGTAATTTTTCCATCAGCCCAAATGATTCTTGTAAAATCATATAAATATTCTATTCGGGTATTTAATTCTTCAGGAATAATAAGTTCAGTATTAATTGGATTTAGAAAAAGTTTATCCAGTTCTTCTCTTGGAATTCCTCTTTCATCGGCAAAATGATACATCATTTGCAGTTCTAATACATCAAATTGATCATCAGATAATGCCATTTGATATAATCTTAGGAAGTGACTTTTTAGTTCTAGTGTTATCATTGTTTTAGATTTTTATTTGCCTAAATTTTCGCATGCTATTCCGTCTCCATCAGAATCCAAATTTTTATAGCATTTTTTGTTGCTGTTATAAGTTGATTGTGCTGAAGATTGAGATGAAAAATCGCCGCAGGTTTTGGTCGGGCAATTTGAGCTTGAAGTGTTGCTTGATCCATCTGATGTATCTGAAGATTCTGAGCAAGAAATTACAGATCCAATTAGTATTGATAGAAAAAAAATGAGGATACATCCGCTGTTTTTCTTCGTGTAAGATCTTGACCTTGTATTAGCGAAATGCCCTTGAACATAAGTTCCGTCTTTTTTATAATATCCTTTTCTATATCCCATGATTATAAATGTTTTAGTGTGAAAATTAAAAATGTTATGATTCCTGTAAATGCAAATAATACGATACAGCCGCTATTTTGGTATCTCACTCCAGATATACCTGTTTTTACAGAATAACCGTTTTTGCTAAATGTTCCCATTTTTGTTCTTAAACTTGGAGAAATTCCAGATTTACTAATGTTTAATCCCAATCCTCCCCCAAGTTTAATTCTCTTTTGAAATCGAAAGCCCATGAGATAATTATCTTTTATGGCATTCAGAGCAGCAATATGCACATCCGTCAGATTGTGGGTAAGTTTTTTTTGCCTCTTCAACTGCAGGTTTACAGCTCGAAAAAAGACCTAAGTACTTTTTACTGACAATAACTTTAAAATATGGACATTCATCAGTGTGAACTTCGTGATCTCCATTTTTTTGTTCGGTGTTATTTACATAATAATTTTTCATGATTTTTGGTTTTAATTAATTTTATAATCCAAACTTAAACCTATTTAAAACCAGTATTTTACGGAAATCCATAATCCTGAAAAATTAGTTTTAAGAAATAAAAAAAGCTCCTGAAGGAGCTTTTAAAATTATAGTGCAGTTGAGGTTAAATAATCCCCATATCTTTTGCAATAAAAACCAATTGCACGGTATTATTTGCTTTGAAAAAATCTTTTAGTTTAGAAAGTCTTTTTTCCATGGCACTTTTACTGTTGGGTTTTATACCCAAGTCCTTAAAGATTTGTATGATTTCATCCTGTGGCGTTCCGGATGATAAATGTTTTAAAATCTGAATGTCTAAATCATCTATTTCAAAATTGTTCTTTTCCTGAAGGGCAGAAGCAACCTCGGGTGAAATAAATTTTTGATCTGAAGTTGAGGTAATATGAATTGCTTTTTTTAATTCTTCAATGCTGTTAAGACCTTTTAATACAAAGGCATCAATTTCTGCATTATCAAAAAGTGATTTAATTCGGTAATTTTTATCTTCAACTGAATAGGCAATAATTTTGATGTCAGGCTGTAACGCTCGAACTTTTTGAACCAGTTCATCACCATTAGTGATTTTTACTTCACGATGATTTGTCTTGAAGGAAAGGTCGCTTATTAATAAATCATATGGTTCATTTTGATGAATAGCCGCACGTATTTTCAGAAAAGCATCATCGCAATATTTTGAATGTTGAAAATTTGTAATATCTAAATCTTTTAAGACTTGCTCGATTCCTAAACTGATGGCATCCAGATCTTCGGCTATTATTACTTTTTTAAACATAAGACATTTATTTAGGCATGGATATTTTTACTTTGAATCCTTTTTCTGGTTCAGAGTCAAAAGTAATAGTTCCTTTTATGGCCAGAATACGGTTTTCCATATTTTGTAGACCATTTTTGATAATTTTATCTTTTTCGCAGCCTTTTCCGTTATCTGTATAATTGATTTCAATGACATTTGCAGAACTTTCAAACTTTAGAACGACAAGCGAAGCTTCGCTGTGTTTTTTCATGTTTACCATTAATTCATGCAATACTCTATGAATGGCTATTTTTTTAATATCCTCAACAGTGTCCCAATTTACTTTTTCAATGTTATTTATAATGACATTTGTGTTATCACTATTATAAGTAGAGAGCATTTCTTTTAAGTGAATGGAATAATCTGCCCCGGTTTGAATAGTATTATTTTCTCTAGAAATTCCACGAACACGGGTATAAATGTGATTAAGTTTTTGTAATAGAGTTTCTTTTATATCTTCTTTTGTTAATGATTGTGTCTGTGCAAAAGTTATGGCATAAAAAACATCATTGGCGAGTTCATCATGAATATCCTTCGCAATTCGTGTTTCAGTATCGTAAGCTGTTTTTATTTTTTCAATACGGCTTTGATTTCGGTAATATCTTACGAGAATGACTATTACAATAATCAGAAAGATAATACCAATTCCAGCCACTATCTTTTGATATTTGGCTTCCTGAAGTGATAGTAGATTTTCGGCTTTTTCTAAACGAAGTTTCTGATTTTCGTCTTTCTCTTTTTTTGAATCGTATTTAATCTTTGCAAACTTGTTTTTGAAGTTGTTTCTGATTTTAATAATACTGTCGTTTAAACGAACATATTTTTGGGCATAAGCTGTATCGTTACCAGAATTATTTGTCATTAAAAAAGATAAAGCTTCTAATCGTTCATCAACGCTATTAAGCTTTGTAGCAATTTGATAAGCTAATTGAGCATATTCATTAGACTTTTTAGAATCGGTTTTGGAGTAATATTCGGCTAAATGTAAACAACTTTGAATATGACCGTACGAATCTTCAAGTTGAGTTCTTAATTCAAGACCTTGATTCATGAGCAAAAGTCCTTTTTCATATAAACCTTTTTTAAAATAAGCATAGCCTAAATTATCTAAAACTCTTCCCTTACTTTTTTGTGATCTTATTTCAGATGTTTTTTTGTTTAGAATTGATTCTAAGAGAGAAATAGCTTTGTCGTACTTTTTTTGTTTTATATATACAACAGCAATATTATTTATTGGAGCTTGTTTTGCCGCGTGGTCTTTAGAATTTTTAATCGCTTCTTTATAATAAAAAATAGCATCATCATAAATAGAGAGTTCTTTATCTGCAATACCAAAAAAATTATTAACTGCAGTTAGATAATTTTTGTCATTTGTAATGTAGGGTAACGCCTCTGTCAATGTCTCTTTACTTCCGTAATAATCACCATTTACTTGCTGAATATTTCCCATTTGAATTAAACTGAAGGCAATATTGCTACTGTCTTTTAATTTTTCGTAAACAATTTTAGATTTATTAAAATAATAAAAGGAACTGTCGTAGTTGTTTTTTTGGAAAAATAAAAGAGCTTTTTCTTGTAAAAGAGAAGCTTCTTTCTTAGAAGGATTTGATTTAATTAAATGCGGCAATTTTTCTTCACACGAAAGAAAAAAGAGCAAAACAAGTAGACATAAAAACGGGGATCGTACCATAAAAGTTACTTTCCCCGAATTTAGCAATAAAATATAGACAACTAGGTCTTTACTAGCCTTTTTTTGGTGGATCTATAATTACTGGATCATCATCTGGACCAGCGTATGAAGCTGGGCTGATTTCTTTTTTTACCTCCTTTGCTGATTTGTTATCTGATGTTTCATCATCATTTGTACAAGATACGAATGCCCCACTGGCAACTAAACACGCTAATATATAAACTTTTTTCATCTTACTTCGTTGTTAAAAATTTGACATAGGTCAGCCGGTTCGATAATGAAATCGAATTCTTTTTGCTGATTTTCAAACCGCGCCCTGCGGTCTGTTTTTTGAATTTTTGTTTGGGAAGTGAAGTATGTAGAACAGTAAGATTTTATCTATACTTCCCGGATAAACTCCGTCTTACGGTTTTCCATACTTTTTAAGTGAACTAGTTTTGTACATTTGTTCTTATCGCGATATCGAACAATAACTAATTTTGTTATGGCAAAGATCTGGCGCTTACAAGCCTGTATTGCTAAGTGTTTCCGGTTTTTCGGATCATTCCGATATTTCGAATAATTCCGTATAGCTTATGAGTAATTTTACCATTGAAGATTATAAAACAGCGATTAGAGCTAATTATAAATTAGCAATTGAAGAAGACATGTCTGGTGTTTTATCTGATCCAACACCTGCACAATTAAGAGATTTTTATCTTAGACTTTTGGAAAAAGGTTTGAGTAAAATTGATGAAGAGATTATAAAAATGTTTTTAAGAGCTAATGAAAATTCGTCATTAAAAAAAGCAATTGAAAACTGTAATATTGAGAAGTTGAAACCTATAATCTCTTTTTTACAAGGAGGTAATACAGAAAATAGACAGAGAATTGAAATGGCTGCTATTTTGATTAATTTTCAGATGAGACCATTTAGAAAATTTCAAGATGAAGAAAGTATAACTAAGGAAGATAATTTACCTCAAAACTTTTTTCATCCTAAATCAAATAATAACGAGGGAAGAAAAGATGATGCAATTTGTAAAGAAGGAAATGGAAGTTCATTGAAAAATAAAAGGAAATTTTTTGAAAGACTATTCAATAAATCAAAACTTGCAATGATTACAACAGCTCTTATTTTTAGTTTAATTGCAGCGACAATCTATTTTGCGATTATAAAGAAGCGTTGCATGCAATGGTCTGATAATCATTATGAAATTGTTACTTGTGATAAACCAATTGAAGGGAATTTAAATGATGTAATTCAACGAGATGATAATTTGTTAAATTTCAGAAAAATCGAGGTTTGTGACACGACAATTTGTTTTAAACCTAATCGGGAATCAATTGTTTGGTATTCCAAAATTGATAATAAAGTTGATTTTTTTAATACTGATGGTAAACATCCAATAAGTAAGAAGCCGCTAAAACCTGTATCCCAGCATATAGTAAATAAGTATGCAAAGAAAACTTTAGAAAAATAAAAAAAACCTCCAGAAATACAATTCCAGGAGGTCGTTCTCTATATTCTATACTCTTTCTTCTTAACTCTATTCTCTAAAAAAAAATCAATTATTCGCCGTCTTATACCCCGTATCCAAAGGAAAAAGCAAGCTGTTAAGTTTAATATCACGTTCATAAACATCAGGAAAGAAACCAATGTCCCCTTCTTTGCTTACCCAGGCAGTGAAATAGCCTATATAGATTGGGATTTTTTTAGTTAGTTTGAATGGAGTTTCTTTTTCACCACTCATAGCGGCATTAATCTTGTCAATCGTCCAGTCCGGATAATCTTTCATCATGGCAACAGCCAGCTCTTTTGCTTTTTCGACATTGATACAGCCGTGACTGAAAATGCGTTTTTCAAAACCAAATAAGGTTTTTGAAGGGGAGTCGTGCATGTAAATATCGTTTGGATTTGGAAACATAAATTTCACAAGTCCCAAAGCGTTTTCCGGACCTGGCTTTTGTCTTACGTTTCCGCCATTCCATTCCATATTATGATCCGTCAGATAATTTTTGTCTTCCGCAATTTTTAATTGTAATTCATTTTTAATGATACTTGCCGGAACATACCAATACGGACTAAAAACAATGCGATCTATCTGTCCGCTAAAGATGACTGTTTTGGTTAATGGAGTACCGATAAAAACTTTAGATACAACATCGTAATTTCCATTTCGGACAAAATACAGCCTGAACGACGGAATGTTAACCATCACATATTCTTCCTGGTTTTCTAATGTTGGCGGAATCCATCGACAGCGTTCCATATTGAGCATCAAAGTTTTGATACGATCACTTACCGGCTCATTCATCTGATTGATATGCTCTTTGTTAATAATATAATTCGGAGTGAGTACATGGCGGAGTTTGTATTTCATTACACCATCCATTAATTCCTGATCATAAAAATTACTTTTAGAATCCTGTGCCAAATCACCAATCACAAAAAGTCGTGTTCTGATGTCCTGAATCGTAACTCCGGTATCATCCGGTCTTAAGTCTTTGTATGGATTTGGCATTGTAATGGTTTTCCAGGTGTTGTTTTTTTCAATTTCCCTGTATTTTTTTAAAACATTCTGAAGTTTGTAATATTGACTAAAAAGAATATGATTATTTTGATCCAATAAATTGTGGTTGGTCACAATAGAATCTAATAAAGTCTCATAAGAAAGTTTTTTCTTTGGTAAATACCATTCGATTTTATTTTGTTCAGCGGCATCCATTCCCTGAAAAACATGTTTTGCATAGAGTATATACATGGAGCTCAATAAAAGCTCAGTATCCGACTCTGAAATCTTTTTATCTGATTCTTCATTAAAAACTTCGTCGATTTTATCTTTATACGGAATTCTGACCTGAACACCTTCTTCGTATGTAGAGTTCAGTTTTTGATACATCAAATGTCCAAATTCGTTGATATCATTGCCCTCGTACCAGATTGTTTTATATGATCTGTCTTTGTAAAGGGTAGAGACATCGTTTTGATACTCTTTTAATTGAGAATACTTTTTGAAGAAGGCCAATACAGTTGCATCGCTGATGGCAGGGGCGGCATATTTATTACCAGCACTACTGGGAATAAAAAAAGCAAATTTCTTATTTTCCAAAAGAAGGTTATCCTTTGAAAATCCAAAGGAAGAAACAATAGAGCAGGAAATTAAAAAGATTGTCAGAGTAAAATTTTTCATTTTTTTTCATTTTACGTTACTACTATTTGCCAAAAGGTCAATGCAGGTTGAGGTAATAAAAAAAATGATTTGGGGAAATCGTATAGAAAGCAAATCTCTACAATCAAATTTAGAAAAAAAATCTTATTATTTTTCCTTTTTAGTTCAGAATAATGTTTGATTTAATTTCAAATAGAGAAGAAGAATAATAATTGTAATATTTTGAAAGTCAACAGGTTTAGAATTGTGGAATAAAGATTATATTTGATTAGCCAATTTACTATCCAAATACGAAAGAACCATGATAAATGTAAGTTTTTTTGAGCTTTTAGGAATGTTTGTTATTCCTTTCTTCAGTATTTTAATACCTATTCTTGCAGGTCAGTATTACGGTTTATTTGTAAAGAGTAAATCCGGAAAAGTAAATGATTCTCCAGTCGGATCAGTAGTGGGTGCCGCACTGGGGCTTTTGGCTTTTATGCTGGCTTTTACTTTTCAGATTGTAGACAATCGTTACAATAACAGAAAGGAACTTTTGCTTGAGGAAGTAACTACAATCAGAAAGGCTTACCTTCAATCCGGATTAATACCGGACCCCTATCGTTCTTCTTCCCGAAATCTTTTAAAAGAGTATACCGATATGCGGGTTAGTCTGTTTAAAGATCTTTCCGTTAAAAAAATAGAAAATCTAAGGGAACGATCACAAATTATCCTTGATTCGCTTTGGGGGTATTCTGAAGCTTTAGCGGCGCAAGATCGCAGCTCTGAAGCGTACTCACTTTATACGGGTTCAGTAAACGAACTCGTTGACACTTATAACAAACGCGTAACCTTTACTTTCGAATACCGACTGCCAGCCACAATTTTATGGGTGCTGTTTATAATAACTTTATTTACGATGCTCATTCTCGGCTATCAATTTGGAATTTCAGGTAAAAAAAATCATGTTTTGGCCGTTTTTATTTCCATTATTTTTTCTTCGGTGATGTTTCTTATTTTGGCTTTAGATCGTCCGGAAACAGGAATAATGCAATTAAATCAGGCTCCGATGGAAACGCTTTATAAACAGCTTCATATTAAAAAATAGTTTTGTTTTATTGAATCAAAAGACTTTTGGTTAAAACGTTACCACTTGTTTTATTAGTTTCATCAGGCTGATGACCGCCAATGGCAATTTTAATTTCACCATTGTATTCCTCATTAATGCCTTCTTCAGTAACATGCGATAAATCTTCGGGAGAAAGTGTAAAAGTTATCATTTTGCTTTCGCCAGATTTAAGAGATACTCGCTCAAATCCCTTCAACGTTTTCAAAGGTGCTTTGATGGCTTTGTTTTTATTGATGAGGTATAACTGCGCAACTTCTTCGCCTGCCATTTTTCCGGTATTGGTAATGCGTACAGAAATAGAAACGCTTTTTCCTTTACTAATTTTAGAAGGCATTTTTAACTGATCATATTTAAAAGAAGTATAACTAAGACCATATCCAAAACCATAAAGCGGCGTTCCTTTAAAATAGCGATACGTTCTGTTATCCATTTTATAATCTACAAATTCAGGTAAGTCCGAATCGTCTTTGTAAAACGTAATCGGCAATCTTCCGGCCGGATTATAATCGCCAAAAAGAATATCGGCAACTGCAGTTCCCGCTGCCTGTCCGCCATACCATGCATTTACAATGGCAGGAACATTTTGAGCTTCCCACGGAATCGCAATTGCACTTCCCGTCATCATCACAAAAACAACCGGTTTTCCGGTCTTTTGAAGCGCTTTCATTAAATCAGTCTGAACTGTAGGTAATAAAATAGAAGTTCGGTCGCCGCCTTTAAAGCCTGGAAAATTCACTTTCATTTCTTCGCCCTCCAGTTGAGGTGAAATTCCGCCAGCAAAAACAAAAGCATCAACATCTTTTAAACGATTGACAAGAGCCGTAAAATCGGTTTTTTTATAGTTTCCGGCATTCAGGGCAACATTGCCTTTTCCTTCTCCCTGCCAATATTCAACTACTAAATTATAAACCGTTCCTTTTGTTGTTTTTAATTCAAAAGTTTGCCCACCCCACCTGTTTTTAGTCCAGGCATTTAGTTCTTCTTTTCCATTCACAAGAAAACGGTAACCATCGTCTGCGGTAAGTTCAAAAGTGATACTGCCATCTTCAGCTGCCGTAAAATTTGTCGTGTAACGAGCAGAAAAATTATTGGCTTTGATCTTTTGAACAACCACTTCACCTTCCTGCCAAAAATGGTTTAATTCGGTTTCCGTTCGTGTAATTTCCGGTTTCCCTGAAAGGTCTGTGTTGTTAAAATATTCAGCTTTAAAACCTTGTTTTCCTTCAAAAGCATATTGGTTTTTAACATCAGCATAAACTAGTAAAGTATCATTAGTAAAGTTGATGGCCTGCTCATAGATAACCTCTGTATTGGTGCCTAATTTATCTTTAATGCCTTGTAAGACTGTGGTTAATTTTGAAGGAGTGCCGTTGTAATTCCCCAAAATAGAAATAGAGTTATCGGCGTTTGGACCTAGTACAGCTATCTTTTTAATTTTTTTGCTGAGTGGTAAAGTATTGTTTTCATTTTTAAGTAAAACCATAGATTGTCTGGCCATTTTTAAGGCATGTTCCTGATGTGCCGGACTTTCCAAAACTGAAGCTGGTGTTTGAGCATATTTCACCATTTCGACAGGATCAAACATTCCTAGTCTGAAACGAATCATATAAAGACGTTTTACAGAGATATCAATTTGTGATTCCGGTATTTTTCCAGTTTTTACCGCTTGTACAAGGGCTTTGTAAGCATCGGTTCCGCAGTCAATATCTGTACCATGGAAAACAGCATCAGCCGAAGCGGAAGCCGCATCAGGATGTGTTTTATGATTTTTGAAGAAGTCATCAATAGCCCAACAATCTGAGGTTACATAACCATCAAATTTCCATTGGTTGCGCAAAATATCCGTCATCAAGATATCGCTGGCGCAACAAGGCTGTGTTCTGAAAGCATTGTAGGCACACATTACGCCAGCAACTTTAGATTCGGTTACCAATTTTTTAAAGGCAGGTAAATAAGTATCCCAAAGTTCATAAGGCGTTACATCAACATCAAAAGTATGGCGTAAAGGTTCCGGACCGCTATGTACGGCATAATGTTTCGCACAGGCTGCTGCTTTTAAATATTTTGGATCGTCGCCCTGAAGTCCTTTTACAAAAAAGTCACCTAAAGCAGCAGTCAAAAACGGATCTTCTCCGTAAGTTTCCTGTCCGCGTCCCCAGCGAGGATCACGAAAAATGTTAATATTAGGTGTCCAGTAAGTTAGTCCAAGATAACGCTCGTTGGTTCGGCCTAATTCGACGGCCTTATTGTAAATCGCCCTTCCTTCAAGAGCTGAATAATCAGCCATTGTAAAAAGCGAATTTTTATCAAAAGTTGCGGCCATGGCAATCGCCTGCGGATATACAGTTGTTTTAAAAGGAGTTCTCGCAACACCATGAAGAGTTTCATTCCACCAATCGTAAGCAGGAATTCCTAATCTTGGAATAGCAGGCGAAGAATTCAGCATTTGCGAAACTTTTTCTTCCAAAGTCAGACGGCTTACAAGATCGTTTACCCTCGCTTCAAAGCTTAAAGATGTATTTTGAAATTGGAATTTTTCTTTTTTATCCTGTGCAATAGAAGAGATCGAAAGAAAAGAAAAGAGTATAATTTGATAAAGAGCGATTGATTTTTTCATATGACATTTTTTTTAATCTGTTTCCATAATTCTCCAAAGCATATGGATGCTTATTTGAACTATAGAAAGGAAGTATGTTTTTATTGTAAAATTTATTGCAACCGATTGTGTAAAGAAAGAAAAAATAATTTAATTTTACCGAAAAAATATCAGGAATTTATTTCTCATAAATAGTGGAAACATGAAGTCAGCAAATCTTAATGTCGATTCATAATGTAAAATAACCACTATTTTATTTATAAAATTTTTATGGAAGAAAGTAGAGATGTTACCATTTATGATATTGCGCAGCGAATGAATGTTGCGACTTCGACGATTTCGCGTGCTTTAAAAGATCATCCTACTATAAGCGATAAAACTATAAAAAAAGTAAAAAAAGTAGCCGAAGAAATGGGCTTTCGACCAAATATCCTGGCAGCGGGCTTACGCGGAAATTCAACCAAAATTATTGGAGTTTTAGTAACCCGAATCAATAGACCTTTTATTTCATCATTAATTAGTGGTATTGAGGAAATTGCCCAAAAATCGGGTTATAGTGTTATGATCACACAAAGCCATGATTCTTATGAGGCTGAGGTTAATTTATCAAAAGCACTTTATGATAGCCGGGTTTGTGGTATTATTTGTTCACTGGCAATGGCTACACGGGATACTTCTCATTTTCAGAAGTTTATCGATAAAAATATCCCATTGGTTTTTGTAGACAGGGTACCAAAGGATTTTAGTACCTATCGCGTTATGATTGATAATTACTCTGCCGGATATAAAGCGACAAAACACCTGATTGATCAGGGTTGTACGCGTATTGCGCATATTACAGGTTCACAACATCGGAATACCTATAGTGAACGAAAAAGAGGTTATGTCGATGCTTTGCTGGAAGCCGGATTGACTGTAGATGAAGAACTTATAACCGAAACGAACTTATCTTTTGAAGAAGGCGAAGCTGTGGCTAATACGTTATTTGATTTGCCAAATCCTCCAGATGGTATATTTGCTTCAAATGATACTGCTGCTGTCGGCGCCATTCAGGTGGCGAAAAGAAGAGGTCTTAAAATTCCTCATGATATTGCAATTGTTGGTTTTAATGATGACCCAATTGCTTCTATCATTGATCCGGGATTAACGACTATTTCGCATCCGGCTGTGAAAATGGGGCAGACATCGGCCAAGAAAATACTAAACCATTTAAAGACGGGTAAAAAGAACCCTGAAACTCCTAAAAAAGATAGTATTACCGAAGTTACTTTTTTAAATACCGAGGTTTTAGTTCGCGCTTCTTCAAAGAGGATAGAATAAAATTTTTTGATATAAATTGATGATTTGCTAGCGATCGTTTCTTTTTTTAACAAAAGAATTGGTGTTGTGTGAAAAATTTTGCAGTAAAATTTTTTTCTTAAAACACAATGCTATATTTTTACGCAACCGATTGCAAATTCTTTAACTAATCATTCAAAAAATCACCCGATGCGATATCTAAAGCACCATTTATTTATACTTCCCATTTTTCTGCTTTTGTTCTCCTTTAAAACAATGGCACAAAAGGATTATAAATTGTGGCTCCAATATAACCAAAAAACGGATGTTGAATTGGTTTCTAAATACCTTTCAGATGTTCAGGGAATTGTTTCTTTGGGAAATTCAGAAACTTCAAAAATTGCTTCAAATGAATTGAAATTGGGTTTGCAAAATATGTTAGGAGGAAAGTTTGAAATTAAATCAAAATCCGATTCTGATAAAACAGTAATTATTAGTTCTCAAGCATTGTTAAGTCCAGAAATCAAAAAGGAAATTGGAAGTTTTGACCAGCTAAATGAGGAAGGTTTTATCATTAAATCGATTTCATTAAAAGGTAAAAATCAAATTATTATTACGGGTAAAAAAGATATTGGCGTTTTATACGGTGTTTATAGTTTTCTAAGATTGGTGCAGACGAATAAATCCATCAAAAACCTAAATATTGTTGATGCACCAAAAACGAATATCCGAATTTTAAATCACTGGGATAATTTAGACCGAACTGTAGAACGTGGTTACGCCGGTTTCTCTTTATGGAATTGGCAAAAACTACCTGATTTTATTGATCAGCGTTATATTGATTATGCAAGGGCAAATGCGTCCATCGGAATTAACGGAACGGTTTTGACGAATGTAAACGCAAACGCCTTAATCCTGACGCCACAATATTTAGAAAAGGTTGAAGCATTAGCGAATGTATTTCGACCATACGGAATAAAAGTGTATTTAACAGCTCGTTTTTCGGCACCAATCGAAATTGGAGGTTTAAAAACAGCTGATCCAAAAGATGCTGATGTAGCGAACTGGTGGAAAAATAAAGCCAAAGAAATTTATAAAAGAATCCCTGATTTTGGTGGATTTCTGGTAAAAGCAAATTCAGAAGGGCAGCCCGGGCCACAAAATTATGGTAGAGATCACGTTGACGGAGCGAACATGCTGGCTGATGCTGTTGCGCCTTTTGGAGGTGTAATTATGTGGAGAGCTTTTGTGTATTCAGAACATGATGCCAATGACAGAGCCAAACAAGCTTATGCCGAATTTGTGCCATACGATGGAAAATTCAAAGACAATGTAATCGTTCAGGTAAAAAACGGGGCAATCGATTTTCAGCCTCGTGAACCTTTTCATCCAATGTTTGGTGCGATGCCCAAAACGCCTTTGATGATGGAATTTCAAATTACACAGGAATATTTAGGTTTTAGTACCCATTTGGTTTTTCTGCCTAAATTATTTCAGGAAGTATTAGAATCAGATACC
Organism: Flavobacterium sp. LAR06; assembly: GCF_041946075.1. NCBI lineage: Bacteria > Pseudomonadati > Bacteroidota > Flavobacteriia > Flavobacteriales > Flavobacteriaceae > Flavobacterium > Flavobacterium sp. LAR06. Next base: position 273,248 of record NZ_JAUTYT010000006.1, read on the forward strand.
TATCAAAAAGGAAAAGGAACGACAGTTGCCAAAGTGATTGATGGTACCATAACGAAAACAAAACTGACCGGAATTGCCGGAGTTTCGAACATAGGAAATGATTTAAACTGGACAGGTCATCCTTTTGCGCAAGCGAATTGGTACGGCTTCGGAAGATTGGCGTGGAATCCCAATTTAGATTCGGAAGTGATTGCCGATGAATGGTTGAGATGTACTTTCTCCAATGATGAAAATTTCATAAAACCAGTAAAAGAAATGCTTTTGGATTCCCGTGAAGCAGTTGTGAATTATATGACACCGTTTGGTTTACATCATATTATGGACACCGGCCACCATTACGGTCCGGGACCATGGGTTTCAAATTTATCACGGCCAGAATGGAATCCGGTATACTATCATAAAGCAGATAAAAATGGAATTGGTTTTGACCGTTCTAAAACCGGTACCAATGCCACAGCGCAATATGCTCCTGAAGTGGAGAAAATTTTTGATAATCTGGAAACCTGTCCGGAAAAAGATTTATTATGGTTTCATCATGTTTCGTGGGATTATAAATTGAAAAATGGTCAGACACTTTGGAATGGTTTAGCACTGAAATATGAGGAAGGCGTAAATCAGGTAAAAAACATGCAGAATGTTTGGAATAAAAGCGAGCAATTTGTAGATGCCGAGCGTTTCAAAGAAGTGCAAATGTTATTAGAAATTCAGTATAAAGAAGCAAAATGGTGGCGGGATGCGTGTTTGTTATACTTTCAACAATATTCTGGTAAGGAATTGCCGGCTGGAGTAGAAAAACCAACACAATCTTTAGACTATTTTCAATCCTTAAAATTCCCTTTTGCACCGGGAAATTAAATATTCAAATTAAAAAATATGAGTACAAAAACAGCAATTGTAACCGGAGGGAATTCGGGTTTGGGTTTTGCAACAGCAAAGAAATTATGTGATAACGGAATCAAAACCTATATAATTGGAAGATCAAAAGACAAGACAGAAGATGCGTGTAAAGAGATCGGTCCAAATGCGATTCCGGTTATTTGTGATCTAAATGATTTGGCAGGAATTCCGGCCATGATTGAAAATATAAGCAAAGAAAATCCGATTGATATTTTAGTAAACAATGCCGGAATCAATCTTAAAAAAGAATTTTTGGATGTAACGGATGAAGATTTTTTATCGATAATTCACACCAATCTTTTAAGTGTTTTTGCAGTTAGTAAAGCCGTTGTAAAAAACATGAAAGAAAATGGGGTAGGAAGTATAATCAATATTAGTTCGATGGCATCACAATACGGTATCCCGAAAGTAATAGCATACTCGGCAAGTAAAGGTGCAATTGAATCGATGACAAGAGCTATGGCGGTTGAGTTGGCTCCGTTTGGAGTTCGTGTAAACTGTATTGCTCCGGGATTTATCAAAACAAAAATGTCTTCTACAGCACTTGATAATGATCCGGAAAGAAAAAATAAAGTACTGGGCAGAACGCCAATGGGATTCTTAGGAGAGCCTTCGGACATTGCAGATGCCGTTTATTATTTCGCTTTAAGCGAATCAAAATATACAACCGGAACTGTTTTACCTGTTGATGGCGGAAATAGTATTGGGTTTTAAGAAAAAATATTTAAACACATTATAGTTATGTTGGAAAATATTTAAACACATAGAAACATAGATTTGGTTTAGCTTAAAGGCGTTTCACTCGTTTTGAAAACACATTAACTATGGTTAAATCTATGTGTTTCAAAGAATACCCCACAAATAGCCTGCTATGTGTTTAAAAATTATAGTGTTTAAAAAATTAAAGTGTTATAACAAGTGAGTATTATGATAAAAATGCAGCAAACCATGCGTTGGTTTGGCCCTCAGGATAACGTTACTTTAAGAGATATTAAGCAAGCCGGAGCAACCGGAATTGTTACGGCTTTGCATCAAATTCCGGTTGGGGAAATTTGGTCAATTGAAAACATTAAAGAAAGACAGCAAATCATCAGAGAAGCCGGATTGGAATGGTCTGTTGTTGAAAGTTTGCCGGTTCATGAAGAAATAAAACGTGCTACTGGGGATTATTTGCAATACATCAAAAATTATAAAATCAGTTTAAAAAATTTGGCTGATTGTGGCATTAAAATCATCACCTATAATTTTATGCCGATTCTCGACTGGGTTCGCACCAATCATAATTTTATCAATGAAGATGGAAGTAAAGCGTTGTTATACAATCAGGTTGCTTTTACTTATTTTGATGTGTTTTTGCTGAAAAGGCCTAATGCTGAAAATGATTATCCGGAGGAAGAAAAAGCAAATGCATTGGTATACGGAAATAAGCTTTCTGAAGATGAGAAAGCCTTACTTTTTAAAAATGTTTTATTAGGATTACCGGGAAGTAAAATCAATTTTACGGCTGAACAAATTCTTTCGCTTTTAAAGAATTACGCTGAAATTGACAATAATAAACTAAGAGAAAACCTGATTTACTTTTTATCTGAAGTAGTTCCGGTTGCTGAAGAATTAGGTTCGAAATTGGCTATTCATCCTGATGATCCGCCGTTTTCGGTTTTAGGTTTACCCCGAATTGTTTCAACAGAAAAAGATATCAAAACGATTTTTGAAGCCGTGCCTTTAAACGCAAACGGACTTTGTTATTGCACAGGCTCATTGGGAGCAGATCCGAAAAATAATCTGGAGAAAATTATAGATGATTTCGGGGATAGAATTCACTTTTTACACTTGCGAAATACCTTCCGCGAAAGCGCAACTATTTTTAGGGAATCTGCCCATTTAGAAGGAGATACAAAAATGGAAATTCTAGTTGAAAAACTACTTTTATTGATGAATAAAAGAAAAGTGAGTTTACCAATGCGTCCGGATCACGGTTTTTTGCATGCGGTGGATGAAAAAACAGAAACCTATCCTGGGTACTCTTTGGTTGGAAGATTGAAAGGTCTTGCCGAATTAAGAGGTTTGGAAATGGGAATTGCTTATAGATTGAATATATAAAAGTTAAAATGAACTACTTTATAAAATCTCCATTACTGCCAATAATTCTTATGCTTTTCCTCTTCGGAATCAGCACAAAATCCTATGCTATAAACGGAGAAAAATACATAGTAAACAAAGCATCTTCTCAAAATTTCCCATTAGCATCAAAAGGAAAAACAGCTTCGATTCTGGTAAGTGCAACTGATTTTCCCGGAGTTTTAAGAGTTGCCGGACATTTGGAAAATGACCTTTTTAAAGTAACGAATATTCATCCAAAACAAATCAACAACCTTTCAGAAGCAACTGAATATGTAGTTATTATAGGAACAATTGGAAAAAGTGAAAGCATAGAGCAATTGGTGCGTGACGGAAAAATTGATACCAGTCAACTGAAAGGAAAATGGGAAAAATTCACCACTCAAATTGTTGATAATCCTTCAAAAAGAATCAAAAAAGCATTGGTCATTGCAGGATCAGATAAAAGGGGAACGATTTACGGAATGTACGATTTGTCCAATCAGATTGGCATTTCTCCCTGGTATTTCTGGGCTGATGTTCCGGTGAAAAAACAATCGGAATTGCATGTTTTATCTGGAATTCATTCTAATGGAGAACCAAAAGTAAAATACCGCGGCATTTTTATAAACGATGAAGCTCCGGCACTATCAGGCTGGGCTTTTGATACGTATGGTGGATTTAATGCGAAATTCTACGATAAGGTTTTTGAATTGATTCTGAGAATGAAAGGCAATTATTTGTGGCCATCGATGTGGGGAAGAATGTTTTATGTAGATGATCCTCAAAATGCTATTTTAGCAGATGAATACGGAATCGTAATGGGAACTTCGCATCACGAACCGTTGACAAGAGCACATGCAGAATGGGCAAAATTGGGAAAAGGAAAATGGGATTTTAGTACCAATTCTGAAAACCTTATTTCGTTTTGGAAAGACGGAATGAAAAGAATGGGAAACACGGAAACCATTGTAACGGTTGGAATGCGTGGCGACGGCGACGAACCGATGACACAGGGAACGGCAATTGATTTATTAGAAAATATCGTAAAAACCCAAAGAGAAATCATAAAAGAAACCACTAAAAAGCCAATTGAAGAAACGCCACAAATGTGGGCGCTTTACAAAGAAGTTCAGGATTATTACGACAAAGGAATGCGTGTTCCCGATGATATAACACTTTTATTGTGCGACGACAATTGGGGAAATATCAGGAAATTACCTGAACTAAACGCTAAACCAAGAAAAGGTGGTTACGGCATTTATTACCATTTTGATTATGTGGGCGGGCCACGAAATTACAAATGGATTAACACGAACCAAATAGAACGTACGTGGGAACAAATGGATTTGGCATACCAACACGGTGTCGATAAAATTTGGATTATCAATGTGGGAGATATCAAACCAATGGAATTTCCGACGGAGTTTTTTCTTGACATGGCCTGGAATCCGGAGAAATGGAATGCTGGGAATTTAGGTCAATATTATGTGCAATGGGCGAAAGAGAATTTTAATGATCAGCATACAGATGAAATTGCTGAAATCATAAAATTATATACCAAATATAATTCCAGACGAAAACCAGAATTGCTGAATGAGAAAACGTACAGTATCACTAATTACAACGAAGCAGAAACTGTTTTAGCCGATTATAAAAAATTGGTTGAGAAAGCCAATTCGATAAATGAAAAAATAAAACCGGAATACAAAGATGCTTTTTATCAATTGGTTTTGTTTCCAGTTTTGGCAAGTGCAAATTTGAATGAATTGTATGTGGCGACGGCTAAAAATAAGCTGTATGCCAATCAGGGTAGGGCTTCTGCAAATGCCTATGCAAAACAGGTAAAAGAATTATTTCAAAAAGACAGTTTGCTGACGAATTACTATCATACCAAACTGGCAAAAGGCAAATGGAATCATATGATGGCGCAAACGCACATTGGATATACTTCGTGGCAGGAACCAAAAAATAATGTTATTCCGGAAACAAAAACTATTGAATTGCCCAATAAAGCTGAAGCCGGAATTGCAATTGAAGGTTCTGAAAATTGGTGGCCAAATAATACAGCAGAAATTGTTTTGCCGACTTATAATTCGGCTGAAAGCAAATCTTATTTTGTAGATATATTCAATAGAGGAACTATTCCTTTTGACTTTAAAATAACCTCTAAAGAGAATTGGACTAAATTTTCAAAATCAAAAGGAAAAATAAATTCCGAAGAAAGAATATTGATCAGTATCGATTGGAAAAAAGCTCCAAAAGGCGATGCTATAAGTCAATTTACAATTTCAGCAAATGGCCAAGATTTCATCGTAATTGTAAATACTAAAAATATTGATTTAAACGAAATAAAAGGTTTTGTTGAAAATAATGGATTTGTGTCAATAGAGGCCGCAAATTATTCTAAAGCTATTAATTCAGACTTAAAATGGACCGTGATTCCGAATATTGGGAAAACCGACTCCGGAGTTACTTTAAAACCATCCAATGTTCAGCCAATTGAAGTTTCTGAAAAAGCAGCACGATTAGAATATGATATCCATTTCTTCAGCAAAGGAGAAATAAAAGTACATACTTATTTTTCGCCAACCATTAATTTTTCTACTCGTGATGGTTTGAAATATGAAATTGCTATTGATGATGAAAAACCACAAATCATCAATTTGAATGAAAAAGACTCGGATAAAACGTGGAATAAGGCTGTAGCCGATAATATTAAAATTATAACTTCTTCGCATACAATTGAAAATGCCGGAAATCATACTTTAAAGTTTTACGGAATCGATCCTGTTTTAGTGCTTCAGAAAATTGTAATTGAAACGGAGTCAGGAGAAATTTTGGAGTCTTATTTAGGGCCTCCGGAAAGTTTTCAAAAGAAATAATTTTAGAAGGGGCTGTTTTTAAACAAGTGAAATGCCTCTAAGACAAAGAAAAACGATGTCTCTATGTGTTTAAAAATTAACTATCAACCAAAAAATAAAAAAAATGAAATTAATTAAACCCTGTTTACTGGCAATAACCACCTTGCTGTTTGTAAACTGTACAGCGCAAAAAAAGATCAGCTCCCTGAAAGATGCCTATAAAAAAGATTTTTATATCGGAACTGCTTTAAGCGCTGATCAAATTGAAGTGAAAGATGCCAAACAAGACGCCTTGATTCGTAAGGAATTTAATGCGATTACAGCAGAAAATATCATGAAGTCGATGTTCGTGCATCCTGAAAAAGACAAATATGATTTTGCTTTGTCTGATAAATTTGTGGGGTATGGCGAAAAAAATAAAATGTTTATTCACGGTCACACTTTAATCTGGCACAGCCAATTGGCGCCATGGATGGAAAAAGTCACGGACAGTATAGAGATGAAAGCTTTCATGAAAGATCATATTACAACCATTGTTTCGAAATACAAAGGAAGAATTGGTTCCTGGGATGTTGTGAATGAAGCTTTAAACGAAGATGGAACATTAAGAAAGTCAGTTTTTTTGAATACCCTTGGAGAGCAATATCTTACTGATGCTTTCAAATTAGCTGCAGCAGCAGATTCAAAAGTAGATTTGTATTACAACGATTATAATAATGAAGCACCTGCCAAAAGAGAAGGCACCATTAATTTAATTAAAAAAGTGAGGGCAGGAGGAGGTAAGGTTGACGGCGTTGGAATTCAGGCCCACTGGAGATTGGAAAGCCCTTCTTTACAGGAAATTGAAGAAAGTATTTTGGCTTATTCTGCCTTGGGTTTAAAAGTCGCTTTTACAGAATTAGATATCACTGTTTTGCCAAATCCATGGGACTTACAAGGGGCAGATGTAAATCAGAATTTTGAAGGAAGTGCCAAAATGAATCCGTATCCTGAGAAACTTCCAGATTCGATCCAGGAAAAGCTCGCGCAGCGTTATGCAGATATTTTCAAGTTATTTTTAAAACACAAAAACAAAATTAGCCGTGTTACTTTTTGGGGTGTTTATGACGGGCAATCCTGGTTAAATGACTGGCCTATAAGGGGTCGTATGAATTATCCTTTGCTATTTGATACACAGCTTCAGCCAAAAAAAGCGTATGATAGTGTAATGCAATTAAAGAATTAGAAGAATAGCAGCATTGACAAGGGTTTAAAGAATTAATACACCAGACGGTTCCTGAAAAAAAAATGTAATAACACAAAGTAAATTTGGATGGTATGTTTTTTTTGCTAATTTTACACAACCGATTGCTTAAGTAAAAGCCTTTTGAAAGCAGTATATGAGCTAACTAAATAGTCAAATTTAAATCAACTTTGATTATAAAATTAACCAAAATAACCACAAACAAATAATGAATTTTAATTCTCAAAAACTATCCATAAAAGAAAAAATTGGATACAGCTTAGGTGACCTGGCGGCAAATTTAGTCTTTCAAACACTGATTACTTACCTCGCTTATTTTTATACAGATATTTATGGATTATCGCCTCAGGATTCTTCTATAATTATGTTGGTTGTCGGTTTGATAGCAGCTTTTGTTTTTAATCCAATTATTGGAGTTTTGGCAGATAGGACCAGTACCAAGTGGGGAAAATTCAGACCATGGATTTTATGGACCGCAGTACCCTTGGGAGTTATTGCTTTGTTAGCTTTCACAACACCTAATTTTGCCTATCACGGTAAAGTAATTTATGCGGTTGTGACCTATACTTTTTTGTTATTGTTTTATGCCAGTAACAATTTGCCGTATTCTGCTTTAAGCGGTGTAATTACTGGTGATATGGGCGAACGCAATAGTTTGTCGTCTTATCGTTTTGTGGCCGTAATGTTTGCACAGTTTTTTGTTCAGGTTTTTATGCTTGGGATCATCAAAAGTGCAGGAAATGGTGATAAAGCAATAGGTATTGAAAAAGTAATGACAGTGTTGGCCATATTTGGCACCATAATGCTATTAATTACATTTTTTACAACCAAAGAACGTATCGTTCCAAAACCAGAGCAAAAATCAAGTATTAAAGAAGATTTAAGCGATTTGGTAAAAAATAAACCATGGTTAATCATGCTGGCGCTGACGACTTTGGTATTTATTACTTTGGCAATCAAAGGCAGTGCTTATGTGTATTATTTTGAAAATTATGTAGATAAGCAACAACTGGCAATCTTTATTCAGCCAATTCTGGATGGTTTAGCAAGTATCGGATTGAATCAATTTGGTGATGATCCTATTGCGGCCGGATTTGGTTTGTTTAATGCCGGCGGAATTATTTTCATGATCGTCGGAATCACTTTATCAAAAAAATTAGCAGATAAATATGGCAAGCGAAACATTTTTGGTTCCTTTCTATTTGTCTCCACCTTATTTGTATTGGCTTTTTATTTCTTTTCTTCCAAATCAGTGAGCCTGATTTTTGTTTCCCAAATTCTGCACGGCTTTTTCTACGGAATCACAATTCCGATTCTTTGGGCGATGATTGCCGATGTGGCTGATTACTCAGAATGGTTAAATAACCGTCGTGCAACTGCGATTATATTCTCTGCCATGATGGTGGGTTTAAAAGCAGGATTGAGTATTGGGGGAGCTTTGACAACTTCATTGTTAGGACACTTTGATTATGTTCCTAATGCGGTAGTACAAAGTGCAGTAGCAATAAACGGAATTAAACTTTTGGTTAGTGTCTTTCCTGCAATTCCTTTTCTGATTGGAGTTGCATTGTTATTTTTCTACAAAATCGACAAGAAAATGGAGATTCAGATTGAATCGGATTTAAAAGAAAGAAGAGCCTAGCTTATTTTAAAAATAAAAAAAAAACTAAAAAAAAATGCCTGAAGATAGTATTGAAAATATTGACTTTTTAGAGTTAGAAAAACGAGCGATCTCGAATCCATTAATAAATCATATGTATACCGCTGATCCATCGGCGCACGTTTTTAATGGAAAAATATACATTTACCCGTCTCATGATATTGATGCCGGAATTCCTTTTAATGACAATGGAGATCATTTCGGAATGGAAGATTATCACGTCATTTCGATGGAAAACGTAAATGCTGAGGCTGTAGATAATGGCTTGGCTTTGCATGTAAATGATGTACCGTGGGCTGAAAGACAAATGTGGGCACCGGATGCCGCGTGTAAAAACGGAAAATATTATTTGTATTTCCCGGCCAAACGTGCCAACGGAATTTTCCAGATTGGAGTAGCCATTAGTGATTCGCCAATCGGTCCTTTTATACCGGAACCGGAAGCAATCAAAGGAAGTTATACTATTGATCCTGCGGTTTTTGAAGACAAAGACGGAAAATATTATATGTATTTTGGAGGTATTTGGGGAGGTCAGCTTCAAAAGTACCGAGACAACAAATACGATGAAGATAACGGGGAACCTTTAGCAAATGAACCTGCATTAGGTCCAATTGTAGCTTTGCTTTCTGATGACATGAAAGAGTTTGCCGAAGAACCAAAAGAAATCAAAATTCTGGATGAGAATGGAGAAGTTTTAAAGGCAGGGGATAACGATCGTCGTTTTTTTGAAGCTTCATGGTTGCACAAATACAATGGCAAATACTATTTTTCGTATTCAACCGGAGACACCCATTTCATTTGTTATGCGATAGGCGATAGCCCTTACGGGCCTTTTATCTATAAAGGAAGAATCCTGAATCCTGTAATTGGATGGACTTCTCATCACTCTATTTGTGAGGTTGAAAACGAATGGTATTTGTTTTACCACGATTCTAGTTTGTCAAAAGGAGTTACGCATCTACGATCGATCAAAGTGACCAAAATTGAATACAATGCTGATGGCTCGATTGTGACGATTGATCCTTATAAAAAATAGAAATAAGCACTAAAAAAAATTTCAGGAAAATCACAACCGGTTGTTCGTGTATTTTTTAATAAAATATTTTTTAAAATAAAGAATCGGATTTATAGAAAAATAACAATTTCAATGTTAAAATGTTTTTTTTATAAAATCCGATTAGCTACTTTAGCAGACCAGAACAGAACGGAACAGTATGTTAAACGAAGCGCAGGAAAAATTTGTATTTGTAATCAATCACGACAGTGATATTCCGAAATACCAGCAATTGGTAAACGGGATTAATAATGCTATTGCGGAGAATATTTTACAAAAAGGAGATTTACTTCCGTCTGTAAATGCGATTTGTAAAGAAAATCAGTTGTCGAGAGACACTGTTTTTAAAGCGTATACTATTTTGAAGGATCAGAATGTAATTGATTCTGTTCCGAATAAAGGTTATTATGTGTCGGGTGAAACGAGGAAAGTGCTCTTGGTATTGGATACTTTCAAGGCCTATAAAGAAGTTTTGTATCACTCGTTTGTGAATAATTTACCGGACAATGTGATTACTGATGTGCAATTTCATCATTATAATATTGATGTTTTTAAAACAATAATTAATAACAGCGTTGGGAAGTATTACAAATATGTGGTGATGAATTTTGATCACAAAGAGGTATCGCCAACATTATCGGCTATTTCGAATGATAAATTGCTTTTGATTGACTGGAATATTCATGCTAAGAAAGATAATAATTATGTTTTTCAGGATTTCGGAAAAGCATTTTACAATTCGCTTAAAGAAGCAGCTGATTTGTTTAAAAAGTATAAAAACATACAATTTATTTATCCGGATTATACGAATCACCCAAAAGAGACATTGGAGTCCTTTAAGAAGTTTTGTGCTGATTTTCATTTTAAATATGACATTGTTACAGATTCAAAAAAGTTCAATATCGAAAAAGGAATCGCCTATATCAGTGTTAGTGACAGGGTTTTAGGAGACTTTTTAGAGCAGTGTAAAGAGAAAGATTTAGAGCCGGGAACGGATGTTGGTTTTTTGTCTTACAATGAAACACCAATGAAGAAATTTATTTATAAAGGAATCTCGGTGGTGTCAACAGATTTTAAAGAAATGGGAACAAAAGCCGCAGCATTTATCACAACAGATGAAACGGTACAGCAATATATAACAACAAGTTTAACAATAAGAGAATCATTATAAAGTATGTATTATATAGGATATGATATTGGAAGTTCTTCTGTCAAGGTTGCCTTGGTAGAAGCAGCAACAGGCAAAAAAATAATCGTTTTACACGAACCGCAAAACGAAATGGAGATTGTTTCATTGCATGCTGATTGGGCAGAGCAGGATCCGGAAATCTGGTGGCAGCACATTTGCACAGCGACAAAAAGAGCGATTCGCGAAGCAAACATCGATGCCTCTAAAATTCAGGGTGTGGGTATATCATATCAAATGCACGGATTGGTTATTGTGGATGAAGCATGCAACCCATTGCGCAATGCGATAATCTGGTGTGATAGTAGAGCTGTAGCTATAGGTGATAAAGCTTTTGAAGAAATTGGAGCAGAAAAATGTTTCAGTCATTTATTAAATTCTCCTGGGAATTTCACGGCTTCAAAATTAAAATGGGTTAAAGAAAACGAACCAGAAATATACAGTAAAGTCTACAAATACATGTTACCGGGTGATTATATCGCTTACAAATTAACAGGCGATGTTACGACTACTAAAAATGGACTTTCTGAAGGAATGCTTTGGGATTATAAAGAGAACAAAGTGGCCGATTGGTTGCTAGATTACTATGGAATCGATCAGTCGTTAACACCTACAATTGTGGAGAACTTCACAAATCAGGGGGTGTTGAATGAGAAGGGCGCAAAAGAAGCTGGACTTCCAACCGGAATTCCGGTGGTTTACAGAGCGGGTGATCAGCCTAATAATGCATTGGCTTTAAATGTATTAAATCCAGGTGAAGTTGCGGCGACTGGCGGAACGTCGGGTGTTTTTTATGCGGTTAGTGAAATGTCAGCTGGAAATAAAAGCACACGTGTAAACAACTTTGTGCATGTTAATTATGAAGTAGCAAAGCCAAGAATCGGGAAATTACTGAACATTAACGGAGCCGGAATTCAGTACAGATGGCTGCGAAACAATATGGGTGATGAAACCTATGAATCAATGAACCGCAAAGCATCAAAAATTGATATTGGATCCGATGGTGTTGTGGTTATTCCGTTTGGAAATGGAGCAGAACGTATGTTCAACAACAAAAACATCGGAACACACTTTTTAAACCTGAATTTGAATATTCACAGTAGTTCGCATTTGTTTAGAGCTTCTTTAGAAGGAATCGCTTTTTCATTTGTGTACGGAATGGAATGTTTAAAAGATGACAATGCTACAATTGGTGTAATCAGAGCTGGAAATGATAATTTATTCCGCTCCGAAATTTTCTCTAATACAGTGGCAACGCTTATTGGGCATGAAATCGAAATTTATAATACAACAGGAGCAGTAGGCGCCGCAAGAGCAGTTGGTTTGATCGATGGTGATTTTGAAAAATTTGGATCAAGTATTACCACAAACGATCACGTAATGACTTTTTTACCGCTTCAAAACAAAGAGCCTTACGTTCAGGCTTACCAAAAATGGAAACAGGAATTAGAATTTATATTAACACAAAAAAAATAAAGAGATGATAGTTTTAGGCAATAAAGAATACTACAAAGGTATAGGCCAAATTAAATTTGAAGGCAAAGAGTCTGATAATCCACTGGCATTTAAATATTATAATCCAGATCAGGTTGTGGCTGGAAAAACAATGCGTGAGCACTTTAAATTTGCGATCGCTTACTGGCATACTTTCTGTGGTCAGGGTTCAGATCCATTCGGACCAGGAACGCAACATTTTCCTTGGGATCAGCCTACAGATGCTATTGCTGCGGCAAAAGAAAAAGCAGATGCAGCATTCGAATTCATTACCAAAATGGGATTTGACTATTACTGTTTTCACGATTATGACCTGGTTAATGAAGGAGCTACTTTTGCAGAATCAGAAAGCAGATTGGCTACCATTACAGCATATTTGAAAGAAAAACAAGCCGCTTCCGGAGTGAAATTACTTTGGGGAACGGCAAACTGTTTTTCTAATCCAAGATATATGAACGGTGCCGCAACTAATCCAGATTTTAATGTACTGGCAAGAGCCGGAGGTCAAATAAAATTGGCATTGGATGCTACTATTGCTTTAGGAGGAGAAAACTATGTATTCTGGGGAGGTCGTGAAGGTTATATGACTTTGCTGAACACAGATATGGGAAGAGAATTGGATCATATGGGACAATTCTTAGCTCAGGCAAGAGATTATGCAAGAGCACAAGGATTCAAAGGAAATTTCTTCATTGAGCCAAAACCTATGGAGCCAATGAAACACCAATATGATTTTGACTCGGCTACAGCTATTGGATTTTTGCATAAATACGGCTTAGAGAAAGATTTCAAGATGAACATCGAGGTGAATCACGCTACATTAGCGCAACACACTTTTCAACACGAAATGGAAGTGGCTGCCAAAGCTGGAATGTTAGGAAGTTTAGATGCTAATAGAGGTGATTACCAAAACGGATGGGATACCGATCAATTCCCAAATAACATCCAGGAAGTTACAGAAGCAATGTTGGTTTTCTTAAAAGCAGGTGGACTACAAGGTGGAGGAGTTAATTTTGATGCCAAAATTAGAAGAAACTCTACTGATATGGAAGATGTATTCTTAGCTCACATTGGTGGAGCTGATACTTTTGCCAGAGCATTATTGACGGCTGACAAAATTATCACATCTTCTCCTTATGATAAATTAAGAACAGAACGTTACAGTTCTTTTGATTCTGGAAACGGAAAAGCTTTTGAAGAAGGAAAATTAAGTTTGACTGATTTGTATAAAATTGCTCAGGAAAATGGTGAATTGAATTTACAAAGCGGTAAACAAGAATTGTTCGAAAATATCATCAATCAATACATTTAATTGATTGACGACAGAAAAATAATTTTCGGTTAAAGTGAAACCGAAGTCAAGATTGTTTTTTGTAGTTTTTTTGTCTCTGGCGAAATATTTTGGTTAGTGTATTTGCCAGGGAAAATTAAGTGAATTATTTAGTAATTGTGGCCGTTGATGTTGAAGAGGTCAACGGCCATTTCACTAACTTCTTATTCAAAACAGATAATTTTTAAAATTGTCTTCGCAGTGATTTCTTTCACTGTTTTATTCAAATTTCAAATTATATTTTCAAATCAAATTACTTGTTTCTAATTCATTTTTATTGAATTGGAATACAGAACTATTATTTAATCAAAAATAAACTTAAACCAAAAACCAATGAAATTTTTTATTGACACAGCAAATTTAGAAGATATTAAAGAAGCCCAGGCACTTGGAGTTTTAGATGGTGTTACGACGAATCCGTCTTTAATGGCCAAAGAGGGAATTACAGGAAAAGACAATATTTTGAAGCATTATCTGGCAATCTGTAATATTGTAGATGGCGATGTTTCCGCAGAAGTTATTTCAACAGATTTTGACGGAATGATCAGAGAAGGTGAGGAGCTTGCAGCATTGCACGAGCAAATCGTTGTAAAATTGCCAATGATTGCTGACGGAATCAAAGCTTGTAAATATTTTTCGGATAAAGGAATCAGAACAAATGTTACTTTAGTTTTTTCACCGGGACAAGCTTTATTAGCTGCAAAGGCAGGAGCAACTTATGTGTCTCCATTTTTAGGAAGACTCGACGATATCTCAACTGACGGAATGCATTTGATTTCAGAAATCAGAGAGATTTATGATAATTATGCTTTCAATACACAAATACTTTCAGCTTCAATCAGACATACTATGCATGTAGTGAATTGCGCCAAAGTGGGTTCTGATGTAATGACCGGACCCTTATCTTCTATTAAAGGATTACTGAAACATCCTTTGACTGATATTGGTTTGAATCAATTTATTGAAGATGCTAAAAAGATGCAGCTTTAATTCAAAATACGAATAATGGGGCTCAATTATTTTTGAGTAATCCACTTTTTCTTTTAAGAACTTCTATTGGTATTGATAGGAGTTTTTTTTGTTTTTAAAACAAGCGATTGTGTAAAGCTGTATCTCAGAAAAAAAAATTTGACATTACTTTATTTCTTTAACTTTAACTCGAAGAATATTAGCATGTTAATACTTATTAATTTGCCTTAAGCCTTCGTTTTAGGGAATTCGTTTTCTTGTTTTTAGCTGTAATGCCTTTAAAAATAGCAGTTTTTATCTTTTACTATTTTCTTAAATATTTTTCATAATAAATTAATTAACGATCAGATTTTCCCTATCACTCAAGTGTTTATTGAGTTTAAAGCAAAATTTTAATTATAAAATTACACTAACTCTATTTTAATTCTGTATTTTTTTAGATATAAATAAAAAAATATTACGCAACCGATTGTGTGTTTTAGATTTTTATTTATATTTGTTAAATGAATATTAAAAAAGAGATTCAAACTGACTTATAATGGAGTTTCAAAACTTCAATATTTATGCAATAAAAAAACTAACTCAACCATTACTATTAATTATCTAAATCAATTTTTTATGACTAACTTTTTTACAGTTAAAAGCAAATCAAAGCTCCTAAGATGTTTAGGGTTTCTTGCTCTGATGTTTCTGTTTTCTTTGAGTGCCAATGCTCAGGCAACAGTTACCGGAGTTGTTTCTGATGCTCAGGGTCCGATTCCGGGAGCAAATGTGAATATTAAAGGCACCAAAACGGGTGTTGTGACAGGTTTTGATGGAAATTATACTATTACAAATGTTCCTTCTAATGCAGTGCTAGTATTCAGTTTTTTAGGTTTAACTACAAAAGAAATCCCTGTTGCAGGTAAAACTAAGGTTGATGCCGTGTTACAGGAAAGTTCTAATGCTTTGCAGGAAGTTGTCGTTATTGGTTATGGCGCTCAACGTAAAGAAGCGGTTACCGGTTCTGTTGCTTCTATAACAGGAGAGAATTTGCGAGAAGTACCCGCTGGTAATATTACACAGGCTTTACAAGGAAGGCTCGCCGGGGTGGAAATGACTCAGACATCCTCTAAACCTGGAGCAACCATGCAAATTAGAATTCGTGGAACCCGCTCCTTAAACGCAAGTAATGATCCTTTGGTAGTTTTGGATGGTATACCATTCGCTGGCTCGCTTGGCGATATTAATCCAACTGATATCAAAAGTGTTGATATTTTAAAAGATGCCTCTGCAACGGCAATTTATGGTTCTCGTGGAGCAAATGGTGTAATTTTAGTATCAACTAATAAAGGAAAAAAAGGGCAAAAGGCACGATTTACCTTTGACAATTACTATGGTTTAAAAAGTGTTTTCGCCAGATATCCTATGATGGACGGACCAGAATTTGTAAAATTGCGTAAAGCAGCCGGTATCTACACAAATGGTATTGATGAAGCTGATAACGTAAATACAGACTGGCAGGATTTATTTTATGGAACAGGTATGGTGTCCAGTAATGATTTTGGAGTTTCAGGCGGAACAGAAGGCGGTTCGTATAATTTTGGACTTGGTCATTATAAAGATGAAGCAGTTATTCCGGGTCAGGATTATGAACGTATTTCTTTGCGCGCTGCTGTAGATCAGGAAATTGGAAAGTATTTTCGTTTTGGAATCACTACTAACAATAACTATTCGATTACAAAAGGAAATAATCTGTCTATGTATGGGGTCTTAAATAGCTCTCCTATTGCTGATCCTTATAATGTTGATGGTTCATTAAAAAGAATTATACAAATGCCATTGGATCAACAATGGGTTTATACACGAGAGAGTATAGAAAATTTAGGTGATAAATGGATTGATCAAACCAGAGCCTTTGGATCTTATAATAACTTTTTTGGTGAAGTTAGGATTCCAGGTGTTGAGGGATTGAAATACCGCCTAAATGTTGGACTTAATTTCCGCATGACAGATGTTGGAAGTTATACTGGTGAAGGTGTTTTTAGCGCGCAGGAAACAACCCCTTCGACAGCAACTATTGGTCATTCTTTAACCACAAACTGGGTTATTGAAAATTTAGTAAGCTACGATCGCACTTTTGCTGATAAACACAAAATTAATTTAGTTGGACTGTATTCTTCTGAGCAGACTTCTTTTAACGATTCTTCTGTATCAGCAAAAGGAATTCCTTCTGATGCTTTTCAATTTTACAACTTAGGAAACGCAACAGGAGAAATTACAATTAATCCGGATAACCAACATTATAACAAAAGTGGTTTAATGTCTTATATGGCACGTGCGATGTATTCGTATGATAACCGCTATATGCTGACAGCTACCGTTCGTTCGGACGCTTCTTCAAGATTAGCACCTGGATATAAATGGCATACTTATCCTGCAGTTTCAGCTGGATGGAATGTGAAAGGTGAATCCTTCATGAAAAATGTAAACTTCTTAGATGCTTTGAAATTACGTGTTGGTTATGGAGAAACTTCAAATCAATCTGTAAACCCTTATGCAACGCTGGGACTTTTAGGTACAAGACCATATAATTTTGGAGATGAGTACTCCGTTGGATATTATGTTTCGCAATTGACTAACCCTAAGCTTGGTTGGGAATATTCACAAACATGGAACTATGGAATCGATTTTGCAATTTTAAAAAATCGCTTGTCTGGTACTGTTGAATATTATGTTACAGACACAAGAGATATTTTATTAGGAGTTGGTCTTCCTGCTACATCTGGTGTAAATAGTTATACGGCAAATATTGGGCAGTCTCAAAATAAAGGCATTGAATTCTCTTTAAATGGAGTGATAATAGATGATGCTGCCGGATGGACCTGGGAAGCAGGAGTGAATTTCTATTCTAATAAAAATAAATTGGTTGCACTGGATTCAGGACAAACAAGAGATGAAGGAAACTGGTGGTTTGTTGGTCAGCCAATAAATGTAATTTATGATTATGAAAAAGTAGGACTTTGGCAGGAAGGTGATGCTAATTTGACCAAGTTTGAACCGGGAGGAAACCCAGGTATGATCAAGGTAAAATATACAGGAGGATTTAACGCTGATGGTTCGCCAACAAGAGCAATTGGTCCGGAAGACAGACAAGTTATGAAAATCGATCCTGATTTTCAGGGTGGTTTTAATACACGTGTAGCCTATAAGAATTTTGACTTAAGTGCAGTTGGTGCTTTTCAGAGCGGCGGTATTTTAATTAGTACCCTTTATTCTGCTTCTGGTTATCTGAACATGATGAGTGGCCGTAGAGGCAATGTTGATGTCGATTACTGGTCGCCGGAAAATACAGATGCCAAATATCCAAAACCAGGCGGAATTGCAAGTGGAGATAATCCAAAATATGGCTCAACTCTTGGTTATTTTGATGCTTCTTATTTAAAAATTCGTACTATTTCACTTGGATATAATTTCAAAAATAAATTTTTGGATCAATCAGGTTTAGAAAGATTCCGTATTTATTGTACGGTTCAAAATCCATTTGTAATGTTTTCGCCTTATCACAAAGAATCAGGAATGGATCCTGAAACCAATTCATATGGGGACCAAAATGCTGCAGTAACAACGGCATACCAAAGACGTTTATTGACTCTGGGAACTAATACTCCGGCAACGCGTAATTTCTTAATTGGTTTTAACTTAACATTTTAAATAAAAAAATAATGAAACGTATACAAATAAGAACTTTTATAGCAACAGCTCTGATGCTGTTGTTCTTAGGGTCATGTACAGAAATATTAGATGAACAGCCTCGCAGTATTTATGAACCAAGTTTTTTTAAAACAGAAAAAGGTGTTTATGGCGGATTGACTTCTATGTATGCTCATTTGCGTTACATCTATGGACAGGCTTACTATTATAATACTACAGTAACAGGTACAGATGAAGCTACTTACGGTCAAAGTGCTGATAATAACTTTAAAGATATGGATCTTTCAGGTGTAGGGTCTATAACGTCGACAAGCAGCCGTACAGATGCATTATGGGGAGCGGCATTCCTAAATATCAATACGGCGAGCGGTATCATTGAAAATGCAGCTGAAGTAGGAATTTCTCCTGCCTTAATAGCAGAGGCAAGATTCTTCAGAGCGTTTGATTATTTTGCGCTGACACAGACTTTTGGTGGAGTGCCGTTAGATTTAGGTTCCGGTGAATTAAGATTCAATATAAATCCGGTAAGAACTTCAGTTCGTAATACTGTTCCGGAAGTGTATACGAAGGCCATTTTCCCTGATTTATTAACCGCTGTAAATGATTTGCCTGAGGTAGGAAGGGTAAAAGGAGGGGTAACTAAAACTGTTGCAAGATTATATTTGTCAAAAGCCTATTTAACCTATGCATGGTGGTTGCAAAATCCAAATAATATTCCAACATATCCTGAAGCCAACAGAACCGATCCTGATGGGCATGATGCTGCATGGTATTTTCAACAAGCATATAATATAGCAACGGAGGGTATTGAAAATCCGGGGACTTTCAGCTTACAAAATACGTATTATGATGTGAATTTAGGTCAGAATGATCGTAATAGCGAAATTCTATTATATGCAGATCATACAGAAACCAGTGAATTTTATAATGCAAGTAGTTTAACTTATTCAAATGGCGCTGCTCCGGAAAATTTTGCAGGATGGATGATGACATGGAATTATACCAATATCAGAAGCGGCGGTGTAAGTTCCGTTCAGCGTGAAGCGGCTCAGCCTTTAGGACGCCCATGGACTCGTATGTGCCCAACCATAAATGTAATTAAAAATACTTTTGCTGATAAAACAAATGATTCCCGCTACGATGGCACTTTTACAACCGTTTACCGCGGTAATTGGAACAAAGTTAAAGTGGTGCCGCCACTTCCTGCAACTTTAACTAATGCAAATGATTTGACAGTTAATCCTGGCGATGCGATCCTTACTTTTCTTAATGAAGATAATCCAGCAGTAGTCTATTCAAATACAACTGGTAATATTGGGGCAGGAGTGCTTCCGGGAAGAGCAGATTATGTAATTAATCCAAGCGGAATCAGCAGAGTTGTTTACCCGGGACTTTGGAAGCTAGGTGTTTATCGTACTGATAACGATGGAACATTAGGACAGCCGAATGCGGCAAGCACACGACCTTTTAGCATTGCTAAATTCTCAGAGTTTTATTTTATCGCGGCTGAGGCAGCTGTAAAAGGGGCAACTGTAAAAGGTGGAAAAAGCGCCAGAGAGTTAATAAATGTGATTCGTGCACGTGCAGGAAAGTGGAGATGGAACAATGCTGGCAATACAGCTAAGATTGAAGACAATAGCGCTGTTCTGACAGCTGCTACACCAGCAGTTATTGATATTAATTATATTTTGGCAGAACGTTCACGTGAATATTATGCTGAGGGATATCGTTGGTATGATTTAATTCGTACTCAAAAATGGGAAGAACTTGCCGGTTCTTATCAAATTTGTGGTACTGCTTATGGAGATCACACACCTGTAACCGTAACACGAACAATCGATAAACATCATTATCTACGCCCAATTCCTCAAGGACAGCTTGATGCAATGGTGATGTCGGCTGCAGATAAAGCGGCTTATCAGAATCCGGGTTACTAAGTAGAATTAAATATTGAAACAAATTTGGTTAGATCTAAAAGTAGTTAGTTAGTCGTTATACATTTTTTTTACAGAATTAATTTATAACATAATGTAAGTTTGTTTCCAAAAAAGCCGGAAGTTTATTTCTTTCGGCTTTTTGTTGTTGAAGTAATGAAATGTCATATTGTAAATATTTCATTGTAAATTCAGCATCAAAACAATGATCATTCGGATAATAAAAGAAAAAATAAAATGAAAAAAATACTCCTCTTTCTAACATTGTTTATTTGCAGTGGTATGTATCCTCAGATAAAACTGCCACGTTTAATTAGCGACGGAATGGTTTTACAGCGCGATATTCCCTTGAAAATTTGGGGTTGGGCATCGCCAGATGAAAAGATCGAAATTAATTTCAATCAAAAGAAATTCAAAACAACAGCTGCAAAAGATGGAAACTGGATGGTTGTACTGCCGTCTCAAAAAGCAGGCGGACCGTATGAAATGACTTTATCAGCCAGTAATACTATTGTCTTGAAAAATATCCTGATTGGTGATGTCTGGCTTTGTTCCGGACAATCAAATATGGAACTTCCACTGGAACGTGTTAAGGGAAAATATAAGGACGTAATCGCAAAGATTGATAATAACAATATCAGACAATTTTTGGTGCCTGATCAATACGAATTTGCAAACGAAAATACAGATCTGTCATCAGGAGAATGGCTTTCGGCAATTCCTGAAAACATCTTAAAATTCTCGGCTGTTGCTTATTTTTTTGCTGATGAAATCTATCAAAAGTATAACATTCCGATCGGGTTAATTAATAGCGCATTAGGTGGCTCGCCTGCAGAATGCTGGATTAGTGCCAACGCAGTAAAAAAATTTCCTGAATATGACAAAGAATACCAGAAATTTAAAGACGGAACGTTAGGGGTTCAAATTGAAGCAAATGATAAACAAATAAGTTCAAACTGGTATTCGACTATAAACAGTCAGGATGAAGGTTTAAAGAAGAAATGGTCAAATCCTGAATTGGAAGATATCGATTGGAAAAGCATGAATATTCCGGGATATTGGGCTGATACTGAATTGGGAAATGTAAACGGTGTGGTTTGGTTAAGAAAAGAATTTACAATTTCAAATCTTAAAGAAACTAATGCAAAACTTATTTTAGGGAGAATTGTTGATGCTGATTCGGTGTATGTAAACGGACATTTTGTGGGTACAACCTCTTATATGTATCCGCCAAGAATTTATACTTTTGATGCGAAGTTTTTAAAAGAAGGAAAAAATGAAATTGCCATTCGTGTCATTAATAATTCAGGAAGAGGTGGTTTTGTTGAAGACAAACCATACGAATTGATTTTGGGTAATGAAGTTATTGATTTGAAAGGTTCCTGGAAATTTAAATTAGGTGTAAAAATGTTGCCTTTGCCTTCGCCTACTTTTATTAGATGGAAACCAGTCGGGTTGTATAATGCGATGATTGCACCATTGAAAAATTATGGAATAAAAGGTGTGCTTTGGTATCAGGGTGAATCGAGTACTAAAAAACCGGAAGAATATTCGGCTTTGATGGAAACCTTAATTACCAATTGGAGAGCAGAGTGGAAGCAAGGTTCGTTTCCGTTTTTATATGTGCAGCTTACTAATTTCATGGCGCCAAAAACAGAACCGGGAGAAAGTAACTGGGCCGCTTTAAGGCAACAGCAAAAAAACACTTTATCAGTTCCAAATACAGGAATGGCTGTTACGATTGATCTTGGAGAATGGAATGACATTCATCCTTTAAACAAATACGATGTAGGAAGGAGACTTTCTTTATTGGCCAGAAAAATGGTTTATGGAGAAAAAAATCTTGTTGCTTCCGGACCTCTTTTTAAATCAATGGAACAAAAAGGAAATCAACTTGTTTTAAGTTTTACCGATGTTGGAACAGGTTTAACAACTAAAGAGAATAAACCGCTTAAAGCATTTGAAATTGCTGGTAAAGACGGGAAATTTGTTTGGGCTAATGCGGTTATTGAAGGAGATAAAATTATCATATCAAATGAAATAATTTTAAATCCAACAAGAGTGCGATATGCCTGGGCAGATAATCCGGATCAGGCAAATTTATACAATAAGGAAAATTTACCGGCTTCTCCTTTTGAAGGCAGTTTGTAAAATCATAATCGAATTAAAGTAAAAAAAAGCGGGAGTTCTAAAATAGACTCCCGCTTTTATATTGAATTTAAGTTTTGAAGTTTACGTTTTGGAATTTGGAATTTAAAAATTGGAATTTAATTCATTATTGAACTGGAAGATAAATATCAAAAGTAGCTCCTTTGTTCTTTTCGCCGGTAGCCGTAATAATGCCGCTATGGTTGTCTACAATTTTTTTCACAATGGCAAGTCCAATTCCGGTTCCTGTATATTCTAGTTTCCCATGCAAACGCTGAAAAACTTCAAAAATCTTAGAGCTGTATTGCTGCTCAAAACCAATTCCATTATCCGAAATTTTAATATGACAATAGTCAATGTCTTTTTCCAATTTTTCATTGTTTAGAAGTGCTCCCTTCACAATTTCACTTTCAATCTTTATGACAATTGGCGTTTCAGGATTGGAGAATTTAAGCGAATTGCTCACTAAATTGTACAAGAGTTGTCTAAATTGAAACGGAATAATATTGGCTTCGCAATTCTCACAGTTTTCTATTGTGGCCTGTTTTTGCTCAATTTCTTCTTTTAAATCGTCTTTAACTTCATCAATAATTTTAGAAAGATCTGTTTTTTCAAAAACACGTTCCTGAATATTTGTTCTGGAGTATGAGAGTAAATCATTAATCAGCGTTTGCATACGTTGCGCGGCACTTTGCATACGCTGAAATTTATCTTTTCCTTCATTAGATAAATTTTCAAATTCTTTTTCCAGAATCAGCGAAGCAAAAGTTTGAATTTTTCTTAACGGTTCCTGCAAATCATGACTTGAGATATAAGCAAATGATTGAAGTTCCTGATTCATTTTCTCCAGCTCTTCATTTTTTTCTTTAAGCTCTAAGGCATTTAATTTTAATTTATCATCTGCTTTCTTTTTTTCTGATAGATCATGTGTCACTTTTGAAAAACCAATTACATGACCTTTTTTGTTGTGAACTGCAGTAATAACAGAACTCGCCCAGAAATAGGTTCCGTCTTTGCGAATGCGCCATCCTTCATGGCTTGATTTTCCTTTTTCTATAGCTACGTTTAGCAGTTTTTGAGGAAGATTTTTCTTTATATCTTCTTCTGTATAAAATTTAGAGAAATTGTGCCCAATAATTTCTTCGGCTTTATATCCTTTGATCTTTTGAGCACCTAAATTCCAATTTTCTACAGTTCCTTGATGATCAAGGTATAAAATGGCATAATCCTGCACTTCTTCCACCATTAAATGATAACGTTCTTCACTTTTTTGAAGAGATTCGTTCATTAAATTCAATTCTCTGGTTCTGGCGGCTACTTGCTGTTCTAACTCATGGGTAAATGCCTTTTCGGTATGAATATCGGTGAAGGCACCCACCCATTTTAGAATTTTACCATCAATATCTAAAACCGGTTCACCAATTACGGCGTGCCATCTGTAATTGCCATCTTTCCTTCTAACGCGAACATCACAACGATAGACTTCTCCAGTGGCCAAACTATGGCTCCAAATTCTGGTATTTTCTTCAAAATCATCCGGATGAATCATCGCTTTCCATTCGGCTTCGCCAGCGGGATGAGTTCCGGTGTATTCAAACCATTTTCCAGAGGCGAATAGCGCATTTCCTTTTTCATCGGTTTCCCAAATTAATTGTGGAATACTTTCTGTCAAAGAGCGAAATCTTTTCTCGCTTTCTTCCAGTTCATGCTGATGATTTTTTTCATCCGTAATATCCCGAATGGTTCCAATTAATTTCTCGGGTTTATTTTCTTCATCATAGAAAAGTTTTCCTTTTCCTTCTATCCAGTGAATTGAACTATCTATCCATATTGTTCGTGCTTCATAATTAAGATATCCTGAGATAAGAGATTCTTTAAAAGCTTTATTTCGAATGTGCATATCATCAGGATGAAGATGTTTCAGCAATTGGTCATGGGTTAATTTTAGATTATCCTTGTATCCACCAACAATTTCAAGATATCTATGAGAATAAATAGGTTCTCTGGTTTTTACATTTAATTCCCAGGTGCCTAGTTCACTTGCTTCAACAATAATTTTTAGTCTCTCCTCATTTTGCTCTACTTCTTTTCGTGTTTCAACTTTTTCACTGACTTCTGTAACAGTTACAATAATTCCCGAAATAGTTCCGTCTTCTTCTTTTAAAGGAGAATATAAGAAATCGAAATAGGAAATTTCCAGTTTTCCATAGCGATTTAAAGGAATCGGCACTTCATATCCATGAAACGGAATTCCTGTTGTTAGAACATCTTTTAAAAGAGAACTTACGCTTTCTTCAACTTCTGGTAAAGATTCAAATAATGGCTTTCCAACAAAAGTATGCTCTTCTCTGTCAACTAGTTTTAAATAAGCTTCATTTGCCATTTCAACCATATAGTCAGAACCACGTAAAATAGTGATTCCAATCGGAGCCTGTTTTACAGTATTACGGAAACGTTTGTCTGCTTTTTCAATTTCTTGTCTTGCTTTTACCTGAGGTGTATTGTCTAGAACCCAGATCGCGACTTTTGTTACTTTTCCTTCTATATTTTTAAGAGGCGCATATACAAAAGTCACATATACAATTTCTTCTTTACCATGACGCACAAGCATCATTTCTACTTCATTTGCATGAAAGGGCAGACCTTCATCTATAACTTTTTGTAAAGCTTCTTCGTAGTAAGGTTTAACTTCGACAAAGGAATCCCAATAGTGTTTTCCTGCAATTTGATCGTATGATTTTCCTGCGACTTCAATAAAACTTTCGTTTACGATTTCGCTTATCAAAGTCTTAGCATCTAAAACACAGATACCAATTGGAGCTTCCAAAACCATGCTTCGCAAATTATTCTCGTTTTCTTCTATTCTTTTTTTGGCGAGATTAAGGTCAGTTGTTTCGGCTGCAGTATTCATTACCCCATAAATGTTCCCATTTATATCGTATAATGGCGTAAAACTATAATCAAAATAAAAAGTTTCTAATACACCATTTATAGTCAGATCAATACGGGTATTTTTGGAGTGAAAAGATTCACCGGTTTCAAAGACGTGACTAATCTGATCAAAAACCAATTGATTATCAAGTTCCGGTAAAATTTCGGTATATAATTTCCCAACAACATCATTTCCTTTTCCCCAAACGTCCATAATCGATTGGTTAGCAAGTTCAATTCGTTTTTCTTTGCCCACATAAACACCAATAGGGAAAGGGGCATTTTCTACAAGCTGTCTTACTTTTTGTTCACCTTCGTGAATTCTTTCTCTGGCTAGAACCTGTGTTGTTACATCGATGGCAATAGCTACAACTCCAGAGATACTTCCGTCGCTTTCTTTAAGGGCATCATAAACAAAATTCAGATAAAAAGTTTCAATTTTTCCGTTACGGGGCAATTGAACCGGACGTTCATTTGCAATAAATTTTTCACCCGTACTATAGACTGTATTGATTAAATTTTCTAAGCCCTGATCTTTTGCTTCTGGCAAGCCTTCAAAAATAGGTTTATTTAATACTTTTTCTGCTGTTGTTCCCCACAAGTGAATCATTTTTTCATTTGCAATTTCTACAATGTGTTCTTTTCCTCTAAAAACACACATTGCAACGGGAGCCTGCATAATATTATTTAAAAAACGGGAATTGCTTTCCTTTAGGGCATCAGTGGCCCGTTTCTTTTCTGTCGTCTCAATAACAGTAACAAGGACACCTCCAACGGTACCATCTTCTTTTCTAATGGGACTGTATGAAAAATCGAAGTAGCATTCTTCTATAAATCCATTTCTGTTTAAAGGTAACATAAAGTCTGGAAAACCAATAGGTTTGCCTTCCATAACGCCATCAAACATAGGACCTATAATTTCCCAGATTTCGGAGAAGGTTTGTCTTGTACTAATGCCGAGAGCATCGGGATGTTTGGTTGAACCTAAAATAGGACGATATCCATCGTTATACAATTGTGTATAATCGTCACCCCAGGCAATATACATTCCAAAAGGGTTTTCCAGCATAACGGCCACCATAGTACAAAGACTTTGGGGCCAGGTTGAAGGATCACCCAAAGATGTTTTACTCCAGTCTTTGGCACGAATTAATTCGCCCATTTCACCACCACCGGCTAGAAAATAATGTCCCTTGTTTGTACGGCTCATTCTCAAAACTATTTAAGGTTGAAGAACAAAATGCTCTCGTACAGGTTGTTTTAATTTATTTTCAGAAACTACATTCAGGGCGTTGCCAATGACTTTTTTTAATTTAGAAAATTCGCCGGGTTTCCGAATATAGTAAGTCGCGCCTTTCTGGTACATCAAATCAACAATTTCTGTATCCAGGGATGTTGAGAAAATAATCACCGGCAGCGAATTGAGTTTGTCAATTTCTTTTATTTCTTTTAAACATTCATGACCATTTTTGCGTGGCATATTAAGATCGAGAAATAACATATCTGGTAAATTATCAGAAGAATTAGCGGCTAAATAATCCATAAGCTGAACACCATCATTAACAACAGCAAGAGATACCGGAAGCGACAGTTCATCAAGGGCTTCTTTAAAAAAAGCGCAATCGTCTTCATCATCGTCCGCTAGTAAAAGATTGTAATGCTGTTTATTCATTGTATTGTAGGATATAATCTCGGTTAAAATATTTTTTATTAAAGGATCTCATTCTGTTTAGTTTAGATGAGATTTTTACTATTTTGTTTCTGCTAAGATAGAACTAATTCCACACTTAGGAATCAACAATAACGCAATAAATTTAACGATTTAAACTATTAATTCACAATCTTTTTTTGATTTTGCTTTTTTTAATTTGTCAGTAAAGTATTTTCAAGTTTATAAATATTTGAAAAATAAAAACCTTCAAATCAGTTGATTGAAGGTTTTTGTGAAATTTATCATTTAGAAGAAAACAATAAGGAAAGAAAGTTTGAAATCAAACAAGCCACGATCCAGGAACGCATCCAAAAGAATAGAAAATTAGATGGGTCTGAATAATTAATACTGGCTAATGTCAATGTTATAAAAAAAGTTGTGATACAATTTTTTAAGAATGGAGTTAACTTTTTTTTCCTGAAAAAAGGAATGACTGTCACTTTAATTCAGATTAATCAATTGAGGGCCAAATTCTTCATAAAAGATATTTTTCTGATTGATATTCAGATTGAGTAACGCTTCGTATTGTGTTTTAATGAACATTTCAGGACCACAGATATAAAATTTAGCTTCTTCTAATAAAATAGCTTCTTTGCATTTATGAAGGTCAACGCGCCCTTCAATGATTTCATTTGAAAAAGTTACATCATTTGGCGCCGAATCATAAAAAGTATAGGTTTCAAGCCATTCTGCTTCTTCTTTTAAAGTTGAAATTTGTTCTTTAAAAGCGTGAACAGACTCATTTCGGCAGCCGTGAATCCAGACTGTTTTTTTATTTTGAAGCGCATTTAAATTGGTTTCCAGCATACTCAACATGGGTGTAAGACCAACACCGCCACTGATTAAAACCAATGGATTTGTAGCCTCTTTTTCAAGGTGAAATAATCCGGCTGGAGCCGAAATTGAAATAACATCTCCTTCTGATTTTGAATGTAAAGTTTGAGAAACCAGACCGGATGGATTTGGTGCAATTCCGCTTTCTTTTTTTACTGAAATTCGGTAATATTCAGGATTGAAAGCACTCGATAAACTATATTGTCTAGGTTGTAAAAGACCTAATTCCGGAACAAAAACCTGAACGCTGATGAATTGTCCTGCATGAAAATCAGCAATTTCTTTTCCGTCTTCCGGATAAAGATAAAACGATTTTATTTCTGTTGATTCTTCGACAATCTTTTTAATTGTAAATCTTCTCCAGCCGTTCCAGCTTCCGGCTTTGGCTGCATTTTCTTCGTATAAACCTTTTTCAAGATCAATCATTATTTTTGCCAATTGATAATAGGCAACTGTCCAGGCTTCCAATATTTCGGGTGTGGCTGCTTCTCCCACAACTTCGGCAATAGAAGCGATTAATTGCATTCCAACAATTTTATATTGTTCTGGCTGAATATTTAAGCTTCTGTGTTTGGTGCCAATTCCTTTCAGAACGCCAATTAAAACGCTTGGATCTTCTATATTTTCTGCGTAAGCCAAAACGGCATTGGCTAAAGCAGATTTTTGTCTTCCGTTAGCCTGATTTCCCATATTGAACATATTTCGCAATTCGGGATGTTCTCTAAACATTCTGGCATAAAAATAATTGGTCAGATCTTCGCCACTGGCTCTTAAAATTGGAATTGTAGCTTTGATTAGTTCTTTTTGATTTGAATTCATTTTGTGATATTTAGAATTTATTTTGAATAAATGTTTTTGTCGAACATTTATAAAGACAAATCTAATTATCAGTTAAGGCTACTTTTTATGACTCAAATCATAAGAAGTAAATTGATTTTATTTTTTAATGGAAGTTCTCAAAAACAACCAGACATACAGAAAAAAAGAATCCAAATACAGTAAAGACTCCTGCCAATTTTCCTCCGTGTTCGTAAGCTTCCGGAATCATGGAGTTGGCTAACATCATTAAAATTGCACCACCGGCAAAAGCCTGAATAAAAGAAAGCCATTCCTGCGAAGCGCTGCTGAAAACCGAGAAACCGGCAAGTGTTGCCAATGCACAAAGCAATGCAATACAGATCCAGAGCAATATGATTTTTTTATTACTCCAGCCACTCGATTTCATTCCGGAAGATCCTGCGATAGCTTCCGGTAAATTAGAAATGAAAACCGCTACTAACATCGTAAGGTTTCCTGAAACTCCTTCAAAGAGTCCTAAGCCGATGATGATGGATTCGGGCACCCCATCTAATATAATTGCCAATACCATCGGGATTATTAAATTGGAGTTTTTGCTTTGACCTAACTTCATCGGATTATTGGTTCCAAAATTGGCAATAAGCTTGTCTGAAAAATAAAATATGGATGCGCCTGCAAAAAAGCCAAAAGCCGGATACAAAGTACCTCTCCCTAGTTTTACGGCTTCAAAAATTAACTCATACGATATGGCAGAAATTAAGGTTCCGGCACCAAATCCCATAATCACACCAATAGCACGATTACTTAGCGAATACCGAATGGCCAGTATTCCACCAATAATGAGGGATGAAGTCGCTAATAAACCTGTAATAAAAGCTTGTAGCATAATAAATATGTTTTATTGCATGACCGTACTTTTGAATTGCTGATTTTTAACCTATTTCTCTTTTATTGTTTTTTAGAAATAGCCAATAACTCTCATCCATAATCCGCCAATTACCATGTAAATAAGCAACATGACAAGTCCGGTAATTAAGCCTTTAACCCACCAGCTTTTTAAGTCGACATAACCGCTACCAAAGAAAACAGGTGCTGGCCCGTGACCGTAATGTGTTAAAGTTCCGTATAAAGAGCCCACGAATCCAAGCATGAAAGCAAGTAGTAATCCCGGAATTCCGATAGAAATACCAACGCCTAATAATGCAGCATACATGGCAGCCACGTGTGCTGTTGCGCTGGCAAAAAGATAATGGCTAAAGAAGTACACTAAAATAATAATTGGAAAAGCCATTTGCCAGCTTAAACCACCAATCTCCGCTTTTACCTGATCGCTAAACCAGCCAATAAAACCTAATTCGTTAAGTGAGCTTGCCATCATTACCAAAACAGAAAACCAAACAATGGTATCCCAGGCACCTTTTTCGGCCTTAATATCTTCCCAGGTTAAAACTGAAGTTAGTAATAACACCACTAAACCAATAAAAGCAGTAGTTGTAGCATCTATAGAGAATAAATCACCTGTTATCCAAAGAAACAATAAAATGAAGAACGTCAATAACATTAACCATTCATTTTGGGAAATTGGTCCCATTTCTTTTAGTTTCTGACTGGCAATTTGTGGAGCGTCTCCAGTACTTTTGAGTTCAGGAGGATAAATTTTATACAATACAAACGGAATGACAAAGAAGGAAACGATACCCGGAACAATCGCTGCAGTTGCCCACGACATCCACGAAATTTTGATTCCTAAATTGAGCGCAAATTTTTGACACATGGGATTACTGGCCGTTCCTGTTAAAAACATTGAAGAGGCGATCAGGTTCATATTATAACTATTCAAGGTTAAAAACGCACCCAATTTTCGATGTGTTTCCGGCTGATCCGGCATGGAGCCAAAACTCATAGACATTGATTTCATAATGGGATAGATAATTCCGCCACCTCTAGCTGTATTACTTGGTACAGCAGGAGCCAATACCACATCAGCAAGTCCTAAACCATAAGCTAATCCAAGGGAGCTTTTACCGAATACTCTGATGAATAGAAAAGCGATTCTGTTTCCTAATCCGGTTTTAATAAAACCTCTCGCAATAAAGAATGAAATTCCGATTAACCAGATTACCTTATCTCCAAAACCTTTTAATGCCAGCGTGATCGATTTACCAGCTTCTCCCGGTGCGAGAACTTGTGTAAAGGCAGTCAATGCAATCGCAATCATACACATGGTTCCCATTGGAGCTGCTTTCAGAATGATTCCGAGAATAGTAGCCACAAAAATGGCAAACAAATGCCAGGCTTCAATTACAACACCTTGTGGAGCCGGAATAAACCAAATAATAAGTCCAACGGCAAAGGTAATGATGGTTTGGGTAATTTTTACTTCTTTCATAATGAACGAGAATTAAATTAAACTAAAGTCGGCATTGCAGCTGCATTAAAAATAAATTGCTGCTATAGGTCGACGTATCGGGAATGTCTTTTTCATAATTATCAAGTGTAAATCCTAATTCAATGCGGCCAGTGTAGGCTTTACCAAATTCAAGACTTATCATTGGCGTATAAGTTTGTCTTACGTTTGAGTTGATTTTATAACTGGAATCAAAAGTTTCATATCGACAGGATACTTCTATTGATGACAATCTTTTGTAAGCTATTGCATATCTTAAATTGGGTAAAAAATACATACCTCGCATTTGGTAGTCGACTACACTAGCTGTTCTGCCTTCAACCGGTAATGAAAAATATAAATTATGATTTGTTCCTTGTTTGTATTCCAATTGCAACTCTAAATTAAGCTTGTCTGCAAGTTTAAAATTACTGGTTATATCTGCACCAACAGCAAAAACTTCCTGTGTTGAAACTCTTCCGGTTCCTCCGTTTAAACCCAGATTTATGTTGTTCTTTTTTGATAAACCGAAAACCCATCTTGTAAAATATTGTTTTCCGTTATCCTTATCTTTTTCCTGATTCTTTCCATTTCCATTGACAATAGTAAAGGCATAATTTACGGGAACTTTTCCAATATCAACTGATCCCAGAACTGAAGCACCAATTTGAAAACTGGTCCAGCCGTTTTTTCCGAATTCATAATACTGGTTGGAGAAATCAAATGATTTTATGATATCTACCGAAACCTGATCTTCGATACCAAATGGAGCTCTAAACTGCCCTCCAACTAAGGCTGCATATTTATTAAATGTATATTTTGCGTAAGCATTCTCTAAAACTTTTCCTTTTGGATCCGATTTAAAATCGGCTAAGTTTACTAAAATTACAACTTCAGTTTCGGGACTAATTTTAGTGGTGAGACCAACACGCATCCTTTTAATATCAAACGAAGTTTGTGTAACTTCTCCGGTTGTATGCTGAACGCCAAGCACATCAACATTATCTGTCATCGCTGCCAGAAATCTTCCCTGAAAAAGTCCTCTAAATTGAAACTGAGGATATTTTACAGTATTTTCAGCTGCTGCAGTTTCCGGAGTTTGGGCTTGTATGGTAAGTGGAAACATTAAAAAAGTAAAACCGGCAAATACTAGTAAAATTGTACGGATACAGTTCATAAATAAAAAAATTAAGTTTTTTATTATTGATCTTAAATTAGTGACAAAAGGGAAAAGGAATATAGTTGTCCGGCTTGTCACTGTTAGAAATGTTGTACTAAAGTAAGAAAAAAAGTAACTTATTGTAGAAAAAGTACCGTTAAAATACTGTTAGCATTTCTGATCAAAAAAATATCCATTCACGACTATCACTGGAAAATTGTAATTTTAGATGAATTACATTATCATCTTTTCCGGCTTTGCAGTTTCTTCAAAAGCTTCATAATTATTTCTTTTTTAATTTCTGTTTAAAAAAATCGATCGTTCTTGTCCACGATAAAGTAGCGGCCGCTTCATCATATCTTGGGGTTGTATTATTATGAAAACCGTGATTCACTTCCGGATAGAAATACGCATTATTTTCGACCTTATTCTTTTTTAGCACTTCTTCAAAAGCAGGCCAGCCTTCATTAACTCTTGTATCTAAACCGGCGTAATGCAGCATTAACGGAGTTGTTATTTTTTCGGCTTCTTCTTTAGTTGGTTGTCCGCCATAATAAGGAACTGCAGCTGATAAAGTTGATATTTTTACTGCCATCATATTAGATATCCATCCACCAAAACAAAATCCGACAACACCTACATAACCGTTACAATCTTTGTGAGCTTTTAAGTATTCATACGCGGCAATAAAATCTTCGAGCATTTCTTCGCGGGTACGTTTTTTTTGCAATTCGCGTCCTGCATCGTCGTTTCCCGGATAACCTCCTAATGGCGATAAGGCATCTGGAGCAAGCGTGATGAAACCTTCAACAGCAGCTCTTCTGCCAACATCTTCAATATAGGGATTAAGGCCTCGATTTTCATGAACGACAATAATTCCGGGTAGTTTTTTCTTGGTTTCAACAGATTGTGATAAAAGTCCTTTGATAGACCCGCCACCTTTAGGGGATTCATATGTAATATAGTCTGATTTTATTCTTGGATCTCCCGGTTTAATTAAGATGCTGTCTGCATAATTTGGCATCATAAAACTTAAAAGCGAAGGAAGTGTTATGGCCCCAACTGCAAAAATGGATAGTTTTTCGATGAATTGCCTTCTCTCAATTTTATTATGGGCATAGTCATCATAGAGGTCAAATACTTCTTGTGAAATATTTTCTTTGGTTAATTTCTGCATGGCATTTATTTTTTGAAACTAAAATGATTTGTATTTTATGATATTGCAACTACTTGATTTTTAGTGAAAAATAATTAATTCTTTTGAGTTAATTCGATTCTTTTGACCGCTTCAACTACTTCTGTTACTAAATCTTCAGAAAGAATTAGACTTGAAAGTATTTGATGGATTTTGTTTGGTATGTCTGGCTGTAAAGCTAAAAGTTTCGAAAGATATTTTTGTGCCTTAATGTCTTCACTAATCAAAGATAATGTAGCAGCTTTAAGAAGCGGATCCCAAAAAGTCTCTTCAGAATCCATTTTTTCAGCCCATAAAAAAGCATTTTTATATTCTTTTTTTGATAAATAATAGCAGCAAAAACCAATATTGATCCACCAGGGACAATAGGGATTTTTTTGAATGGCATTTTGCATAATAGTAAAACCTTTATCAAAATAGCCAGCAAGAACAAGCATGCACCCAACTCCCGAAACGATACCTGATGCATTAGGGTTTATTTTAATGCATTGTTCGGCAGAATAGAGACAGGCTTCCGGGTCTTTTTTAAACAAATTAACCCCAGTCAAAGTATGCCACGCATGTTGGCAATGTGGATCTGTTTTTAAAGATTTCATTACGCAGCGATAAGCTTCCTCAATAGTATTTTCGTCATTGTCAATTGCAAACGCAGCTCCGTCAAGATAAAACTCGCCTAACATCGCCCAGGTGGTTGCGTGATTTGGATGTAATTTTGTTGCTTCAGCTAAATTTCTGAAAGCCGACCAGTAATTCTCCAAGGTACAGTCACATTGATATTTATAATAACTGTAAATCCCTTTCCAAATACTCAAATTATCACTAATTCTGGAGGGCGAAGTTTTAATTATTTCTTTAAAAATACTACCATAATAGCCGCCTATTTCACTAACAATACTGTGTGTGATTTCACTTTGTATTTGATGAATGTCTTTAATATCAATATGATCGAAAGATTTCGTCATTACGAATTCTCCCGTTTTTGAGTTTAAAAGGTTAACTCTTATTTGGAGTGTTTTATCATTGCATTGAATATTTCCGGTAATAATAAAATCGGCACCTATTGCTTTAGCTGCCTCCATAATATTTTGATTGATTTTTGAAATCATTTCAGATGAAAAATTCCCCACAACGGAAATATCTTCAAATAATGATAGTTCTGCACTTAGCTCTTCACACAGCATTAGCGAGAAAATATCTAAATTTTGTTTGTTGGTGATTGATTTAAATGGGAATATAGCAATGATTGGATTTGTATCGTCATGGGGAGGCACAATGGGCCGCACATCTTCTTTTTGATGATGCTCCTTTCGAATAAATCTCGGAATATAACAGCCTTTAGGAATATCTATTATTAATGAATTGTTTTGGCCGATAGTCAAATAATATTCATTCAATATTCTTCTTAACCGGCCTGCATGTATACGCACAACCGCATCATCATTAGAATTAAAATCAGCTGATCTGTTAAGCACATTTATAGCAATAGAATATTCTTTGATAAAATGCTGGTTTTCATTAAGTGTTTCCTCCACAATATATCTTAAAAATTTACTTAAGATAGGAGAGCTTCTTAATGATGTAAATGTTAAAACAGATTCTAGTTCGGTAAAAATTTCTTCATGTGTTTTTTTTTTTACATTCTCCATGTAAGTTGCATTAAATGAGAATAATAGGGTGAAAATTTTGGTACCTATAAAGTTAAATAATTTATTTTCATTTTATGATAAAATTAGATTATTTGTAGGAAAAAAGGTTTAAAAATAAGTTTTTTCCTTCATTTAACCGTTAAATTTAACGGTTTTTAACTCTTTTTCAATAGCATGCTTTTTTATATTTGATTGAATATCAGTATTTAATGAAAGATAAAATGTCAATTCCGGAGAAATTATACAGCGAAAAACTTTCCAATTATCAAGAATCAATCAAAGTTTTGTATTTGGTTGACGATGATTTCAAAACGATGTGCGATGATTATTGTTGCAGTAAAATCAATGTCGAAAAATTCAAAAAAAAAATGGAAGAGGATTTTCATCTGAAAGTAGAGTATGAAAATCTGACTAAAGAACTTGAAGATGAAATAGTGCAATACATAGAAAAAAACATGGAATAAATTTTACCCACAAACTGGAATCCCATTAAAGCGCGTGGTATGCTCAACTAACTAAGCAAACAATTTTAAACCAAAATAATTATGAAAAAAAAGCTTTTACAGGTGGCAATGATCCGGTATCACGCCATTATAATTTGTTTTTTTGTTGCAAACCTAACGCATGCACAGGAGGGTGACGCTCAGAAAAGTATGGAAATTTACGGCTTTATCATGACCGATATTGGCTATAATTTTAATCAGATTCAGCCAGATTGGTATGATGCCGTGCGACCTACCAAATTGCCATCTTATGAAGATGAATATGGAGTAGACGGCAGTTATTATGCCTCCGTACGTCAGACTAGATTTGGTATAAAAAATTATTTTGACACAGGAATTGGGGAACTGAAAACGCAATTTGAGTTTGAGTTATATGGTACGGGTGTTGATGCAGGTCAAACTACTTTTCGTTTAAGACATGCTTATGCTGAATTAGGAAAATTTGGAGCCGGTCAGACCTGGAGCCCTTTTATGGATATTGATGTATTTCCGAATACCTTAGAATATTGGGGACCAACGGGAATGGTATTCTTTCGAAACATACAAATACGTTATATGCCCATTCAGGGCGATACCCGTTTGACTATTGCACTGGAGAGACCAGGAGCAAGTGCCGATCAGGGTGTATATGCAAACCGTATAGAACTTCAGGGAGTTAATGGAAGATTTCCGTTACCCGATCTTTCTGCAGAATACCGCCATGGATTTAACTGGGGATATCTGGAGTTAGCCGGTATACTTAGAAAAATTGAATGGAAAGACCAAAATAATGACCAATTTGATTTATCAGGAGATGCCCTTGGATGGGGATTGAATTTAAGTACCAATATTAAATTTGGTAAAAGTGATGTCTTCAGAGGCCAGGTTGTGTATGGTGAAGGAATTCAGAACTACATGAATGACGCCCCAGTAGATGTGGGTATCGAAAATAATCCTGGAAATGCCGTTACGCCGGTAAAAGGTGTCGCGCTTCCATTGGTTGGTGTAGTTGCTTTTCTTGATCATAGCTGGAATGAAAAATTCACGAGCTCCATTGGTTATTCTATGATTGATATTGATAATTCTGACGGACAAGCTCCTGATGCTTTCAAAAAAGGGCAATATGCAATAGCGAATGTGTTGTATTCTCCGGCAAAAAATTGCATGGTTGGAGCTGAATTTCAATGGGGTGATCGTGAAAATTTTAGCGACGGATGGAGTACTTCTATATCAAAAGTACAATTCTCATTTAAATATAACTTCTCGCAAGCATTCTACAGAAAAAACTAAAAAGAAATAGCTCTCTAAAAGTTACCAAAAACTAAAAAACAGAACACATGTGTAAAAAAATACATTATGTAATCCTCTTCGGATTATACATCAGCTTCCTTAGTGCTCAAACCCGAACTGAAAAAGATCTTTTGGGTGAGAAGCAAATTCCGAACAATGCTTACTACGGAGTTCAGACCGCCCGCGCGCTTGAAAATTTTCAGATCAGCGGAATGACGACACAATTTTATCCCGATTATGTAAAAGCTTTTGCGATGGTGAAATTAGCCGCGGCACGTGCCAATGCAGCCGATGGCAGACTTAAAAAAGACCGACTCGCAGCCATAGAAAAAGCTTGTCAGGCTGTTATAGACGGAAAATACCACGATCAGTTTCTGGTAGATTTGTATCAGGGTGGTGCAGGTACTTCAGCAAATATGAATGTTAATGAAGTTCTCGCTAATATCGGTTTAGAAATGAGCGGCCATAAAAAAGGGGAGTATCAATATTTAGAACCGCACGACGATTTAAATATGGGACAATCTACAAATGATGTATATCCGACAGCGATCAAAGTGGCGCTATTATTACACAATGATAAACTGATAAAAGAAGCTGATTTACTGGCCAAAGCATTCCATAAAAAAGGAGATGAGTTTAAAGACATTCTAAAAATGGGGCGTACCGAAGGACAGGATGCTGTACCAATGACAATGGGACAGGAATTTCACGCTTTTGGAAATCAGCTTGACGCAGAAATTGCCGCTTTACGAAAAGCAGAAGTGTTTTTATGTGAACAAAACATGGGAGCGACAGCAATAGGAACCGGAATTACAGCGTCACCAGGTTATGCCGAAAAGGTGGCCACGCATCTTGCTAAAATTACAGGAAAACCTATAGTGATGAGTAAAGATCTTATTGCTGCCACTTCTAGTCAACAAGGATTTGTAATTTATTCTTCGGCACTTAAAAGTATGGCCGTTGCTATGTCAAAAATTAGTAGTGACCTTATCTTTCTGGCTTCCGGACCACGCGCTGGTATTTTTGAAATTAATTTACCGGCACTTCAACCGGGATCTTCGATTATGCCGGGTAAAGTAAATCCTGTAATGCCAGAGTTAATGAATGAAGTTTGCTTTAAAGTAATAGGAAATGATCTGACCGTGACGCTTGCTGCTCATTCCGGTTTACTTCAATTGAATGCTTTTGAACCAGTTGAAGCTATAGCCATGATGGAATCACAAGGATTGTTTTTTAAAACCTTTCCCTTATTCAGAAAAAATTGTATCGAAGGAATTACAGCTAACAAATCTGTGCAAGACCATTATATGGAAAGAAGCGTAGGTATTGTTACGGCTCTTAATCCGGTTTTGGGTTATGAAAAAACTACTGAGCTGGCCAAAGAAGCCCTTGAAACCAACAAAGGAATTCTGGAGCTTATTCGTGAAAAAAAATTGCTTACAGAGGATCAAATTAAAAAATTGCTTGCCCCTGCAAGTTTAACAGGACAAAAATAACCATGAACTAAAAAATCTATATCATGAAAGTATATACAAACTCTTATAAAAAACTATTTCTTATTATCCTATTATCAGTAAGTACGGGTGTAATGGCTCAAACGAAGCCGAAAGTTTTAATTCTGGCAACAGGAGGTACCATTGCAGGTTCCGCGGCAAGTGGCGTACAATCGGGTTATACTTCCGGACAAGTTACTATAGATGCGATGGTAAATGCAGTACCGGACGCTATGAAACTGGCCGATATTAAAGGAGAGCAAATTTCAAATGTAGGATCTCAGGATATGTCATTTGAAATCATGCTGAAAGTAGCCAACAGAATAAATGAATTGGCCGGAAGTAAAGATGTTGACGGTTTTGTGATCACACACGGAACTGATACTATGGAGGAAACAGCCTATTTTCTAAATCTGGTGGTAAAAACAGAAAAACCTGTTGTACTTGTTGGATCCATGCGACCATCGACTGCAATTAGTGCTGACGGGCCTTTAAACCTTTACAATGCGATTGCTGTGGCTGCAGATCCTGAAGCAAAAGCCCACGGCGTACTTTTGGTAATGAATGATTGGATTCATTCGGCACAATCTTTAACTAAAGTTAGTACAACTGCTGTTCAGACTTTTATGTCTCCTATACGCGGGCTTATTGGAACTACTTCTTACGGAGTGAATGATTTTTACCATTATCCTGATCAAAAATTCGGAAAAAGTTCTGAATTCGATGTGAAAGGAGTAACGACTTTTCCTCGTGTTGATATTATTTATGCTGATGCCGATATGAAACCGGATTTAATTGATGCTTCAATTGAAAAAGGCGCAAAAGGAATTGTGATTGCCGGCGTTGGTAACGGAAATATGAATAAAGCTTCTCTTGATGCTTGTGCAAGAGCAAGTAAAAAAGGAATTATCGTAGTTAGAAGCACACGTGTTGCTACTGGTATTGTAGGACGTAATGTAGAGTGCAATGATGATGAATTAGGACTTATTGCTTCTTATGGATTAAATCCGCAAAAATCAAGAATACTGTTGACCGTAGCCTTACTTAAACCAAGAAAATTGGATGAATTACAAAAAATATTCCTGGAATATTAATCTATAAACAACGGTATTTTGAAAGCAAAACGAATCATAGCAAATTGTTCCTTTCTGTCGCAATTGCGGGTTGGTTTGGTTGTCTTTACAATGCTGATTTTACCTTGTCGTTCACTAGGTCAGGAACTGCCAAAAACAGTACCTGACGGAACTGAAGGAGATGTGTTACAGGCTGCAGACACTACAAAGGCTGAAAAATTGCCCTGGAATATGTTTGACACCAGTTTTACAACGATCAAATTGGGTGCTGGTTTTTTATATGAATATGCTGGATACACCCAGGATGCAACCGGGAAACGACAAATGGATTCTATTGGCGAAGAGCTTAAATACGATTTTGATGTTCGTGACTTTAGGATTTTAATCGGTGGTCAGCTTAAAACAAAAAGAACCATAACCTGGAAGGCCGGTTTCATGTATGACGGTGATGCGAAAGAATGGTATGTTCGGGAGTCAGGTGTAATGATCGCAACTCCGGAGATCTGGGGAAGCATTTTTATCGGTCGAACAAAAGAAGGTTACTCACTTAGTAAAGTCATGAACGGTTACTCCGGAGAATCTTTGGAACGACACATGGCAATTGATGCAATACCCATTTTAGGTGACGGTATAAAATGGCTTGGCTACCTTCCTAAACAAAGAATCGTCTGGAATATGGGGATTTTTGCAGACTGGTTATCGCACAATCAGGGTTTCAGTACGTATAGCTGGCAATTTATCACAAGAGCGGCATGGCTTCCAATTCATTCTGAAGAAAAACAAACTACGCTTCATATTGGAGGTAATTTCAGAATAGGACAGCCGGAAGATAATAAGATCAGACTTAAATCAAGACCCGAATCCAACACAGCTCCCATTTTTATAGATACGGGTAGTTTTTCATCCAATCAGGGAACTTTTGTGGGTTGGGAAATCTACTATAATAAAGGACCATGGTTGTTTGGAACTGAATATGGCTGGCAGATGTTTAATTCAAAAGAAAAAAATGATCCGGTTTTTCATGGTGGAGAAGTAATGATGAGTTATATTTTTACAGGAGCAAGCAGACCGTATACGACGACAAGTGGAATTTATACTTTCATCCCGGTTAAGAAATCTGTTTTTCAGGGAGGATTAGGAGAAATCGAAGCCGCACTAAGATATTCTACTAATGAATTAAATGGCGGATTAATCGAGGGCGGACGATTCTGGAGAATAACACCTACGTTTAACTGGTATCTTTCCGGAAACTTTAGATTTGAATTTGCTTACGGTTATGGAATATTGGACCGGTACAGCCTGAAAGGGGCAACCCAGTTTTTTCAATCCAGAATTCAGATTTTACTTTAATAAAACAAATACTTTAAAAAAAATAAAGGTTGGCTTAAATTGTTTCATTTAAAATTGTTTTTAGTTGAATATAGCGAAGTGGGTTTTGTTATATTGATGAATAATAAGGCCCATTGCGCTATATGAATTAAAGAAGTTAGAAAAAAAATAAAATACAAAGGTCTGTAGAACTTAGTTTTACAGGCCTTTTTCGTTTGTATAAGTAATCTAGCGGTAGGTACGTATTTTAATTTGCTTTAGTTAAATACCATTAGACAAAATAAATACTTGTTAAGCAATTATTAATTTTTACATTTGCACTGTTTTTATTAATTCT
Organism: Flavobacterium sp. LAR06; assembly: GCF_041946075.1. NCBI lineage: Bacteria > Pseudomonadati > Bacteroidota > Flavobacteriia > Flavobacteriales > Flavobacteriaceae > Flavobacterium > Flavobacterium sp. LAR06. Next base: position 314,481 of record NZ_JAUTYT010000006.1, read on the forward strand.
AAATAAAAATAAACTAATCAAATTTGAAAATCAATGAAATATCTTAGTTTAAAAACAGTACTCTTTTTATGTATTATCACCCTTTTATTTTCAGTCCATTCCTTTTCACAGAGTCATGGAAAAGTAAAAGGACAAATCACAACTTCAGATGGGGCTCCGGCAGCAGACGTAAACATTACGCTTAAGAATTCAAAATACAACACATCAACAAATGATGATGGAAGTTTTGAATTGAACAGAGTAAAAGCCAATACCTATACTTTGCAAATATCCCTGACAGGTTATGAAACTTCGGAACAAGAAATAAATGTTGCAGATAATGAAACGACTACAATTAGTTTGCAATTGAAAGTTTCAAATAAAGAATTGCAGGAAGTTGTTATTAATAGCAGAAAAAGCATTTTATCAAAAAAGACAACTTATGTAGCCAGAATGCCTTTAAAAAATCTTGAAAATCCACAGGTTTACAGTGTAGTTCATAAAGAACTTTTACAGGAACAAATTGCAGTCGAGATTGGGAGTGCTATTAGAAATTCACCCGGAGTAGTACCGCTTAATTACCCATCGGGTGGTTTTGCAGCTATTTTTAGAGGTTTTACAGTCGGGATAAATTCAAGAAACGGAATGGAAACATTATCAGGCCGTTCTTCCGTTGGGATCGCGAATGTAGAACGAATCGAAATATTGAAAGGCCCCTCAGGAACTTTGTTTGGATCTTCCGCATCTTCTTTTGGCGGAGTGGTAAATGTAGTGACCAAAAAACCTTTTGAAACTGCAGTAACTGAAATCGGCTACACAGGAGGAAGTTTTGGATTAAATCGTCTGACAGCTGATATTAATACACCGCTTACAAAAGATAAAAATGTATTGTTCCGACTAAATGTAGCTGTAAACAGAGAAAAAAGCTTCCTGGATTATGGTTTCAACAATACACTCGAATTTACGCCAAGTATTATTTATAAAGCATCAGATAAACTTACATTTAATATCGATGCGGAGTTGTTTAATACGAATAACACAAAACCTTTATACCCTAATGCAAGTGCTGCATCTGGTATAACAAATCCCGGTGATGTAAAACTGGATTATAAAAAAGCATTAGTTCACGACGATGCTGATGCTAAATCATCGTCAGCAAAAGCTTTTGTTCAGGGAGAATATCAAATTAGTGACAACTGGAAATCGACTACTTTATTTTCTTATGTAAGTGAGAATGTGGAGTACAGTTATCAGGCTTTGCCAACCTGGACTTCGCCAACAACAGTGACAATGCGTGCTACTGTTTTTGGACCTATATCGAGTAATTATACCAACATACAGGAAAATATTAATGGTGCATTTGCAACCGGATTTTTAAAACACAAATTGCTAACCGGTGTGAATTACAGATATTATTCGGATACATTTTCAACTGTTACGACTCCTGTAACTCCTTTTAGAACCATTGATGTGACAGCGAATTTTGTTCCCGTGAGAAAAAAAGAGATTGATGATGTACTGGGAAATCCAACGATAAGAGCAGGCAGGGAAGAGTTTACCTTTAGTGCCTATGTTTCTGATGTTATCAGCATCGCTGACCGATTTTCTGCCATGTTGAGTTTACGTGTTGATAATTTTGATCGTAAAGAAAGTGGGACAACTCCGGCTTATAACCAAACTTCTTTGTCTCCTAAATTAGGTTTGGTATACCAAATAGTTAAAGATCAGGTTTCTGTGTTCGGGAATTATTTAAACGGATTTCAGAATCTTGCTCCTGTAAACCAACCTGATGGCGGACAGTTGATCTTAGATCCACTTTATGCAAATCAGTTTGAGGCTGGTATCAAAGCGGAAGTTTTCAATAAGAAATTAAGCACTACTATTAGTTATTACAGCATTACGAATGACAATGCCGTAATGCGATATGCGGACTTAACTTATGAACAAGGAGGAAAGCAGGTAAGTAAAGGTTTTGATTTTGAATTGATAGCCAATCCGATTGCGGGATTAGATATTATTGCCGGCTACGCATACAATGATAATAAGATTGTAAAATCTACTACTTTTCAAGGAAATAAGGCGGCAGATGCCCCAGAAAATGTAGTGAATTTTTGGGCTTCTTATAAATTCCAAAACAAGATAAAAGGCTTAGGTTTAGGTTTTGGAGCTAATTATGTAGACGAAACCTATATGTCTACTGCTAATACTTTTTATATTCCATCTTATACTATTTTAAATGCGACTGTTTTTTATGAGAGACCAAATTGGAGAATCGGAATCAAATTAAATAATCTAACTAACGAGCAATATTGCAGTACCTGGGGAGCTCCGCAGGCTCCAACCAATTTCCTGGCTAATCTTACTTTTAAATTTTAGTTTTCGTTACCTAGCATCATTTTCAGAGTCAGACTGAAAAATAAAAAGCCTGTAAATATTTAGTTTACAGGCTTTTTTTGTGGATTCGCTGAGTATTGAGCTAGTTATGTTTTATTTCGTTGTTGATAAGTGATTTCCAGTAAAAACTCCCGATCGCTCGCATATTCGCAACGATAGCGCGGAAATTCTTTCCGTGCCCGTTCCTAATATTAATAAAAACTGGATTTTCTTTTTTCTAATCTGTTAAGATATACTTTGCGGGCATGGATTGCAAATCCGCGCTATCGGGGCTCCAATATCAGTAGATTTTAATACTATGTTGGAAATAGACAATATTTTTGAAATTGGAGGAACTTACAGGATAGATAATGCTTGTGCCGGTATTGCAGGAATTACAATATTTAAACTTTTAAAGGTCGTATATGCATTTGAAGCAAATTTTAAGGATGAACTTGCGAAAGCTAGAAATACAAACGAATTTTTTCTTCAATTTAAAATTTAAACCTAAAAGTATTTATAAAAAAAAAGATGTTTTATAAATATTTTTTAAATTCTTAAATACAGTGTGAGTTTTTGGAATAATTTCACATCTTGAAATAGTTATTATTATTTTTATGTAAATTCTTATAATTTTTGTAAAAGGATAAGTTATAATTAATATATTTGGGAAATAACTTAATAAAATTTCCAAATCTATGAAAAAATTACTATTAATTGTGTTAGCGCTTAACTTCGTAGCATGTTCAACAGATGACAGCACAGAAAGTTCAACTCCTTCAAATGCAAATGCCACAGTAAAAGGAGTTACCTTTAATCCTAACCCTACTCCACAGGATTATTTAAATGCAAAATATCCAGCCTTTATGGCTTCGATAGAATCTGTAAAATCAGAGTCTGTAACATCGAAAGGTTCTAGCACTTCAAGAACGGCAGCTTTTGTTAGTACGTATGTTCCTGATGCAGCTTTTAGAACTGCAATAGTAAATATGGGAGCAGCACAAGATGCTAATCCAGGAGATCAATGGGTAGAAGTAGACACTACAAGAGGCGGATTGTACCTTGCAGGTTTAGGTATCACTGATTTAACTGGAATAAATGGATTTACAGGTTTAAAGCAGCTAATTGTTTCACAAAACAATTTAACAACTATCAATGTTTCAGGGTTAGCAAATTTAGAGTGGATTGAATGTCAGCAGAATCTATTGACAACCTTAAATTTAACCGCAAATACAAAATTACAGCAGGTTTGGTGTCACCTTAACCAATTAACTAGCTTAGTTCTTCCAAGTTCACCAACTTTATTTGGTGTGTGGTGTTATGGTAATCAGCTTACAACATTAAATCTTAATAATAATACTGGTATTACCCAATTATTTATTCAAGGAAATCAACTTACATCATTCAATTTTGCCCCTTTTGTGAATATTGAGCAAATGAATGTTTCATCAAATAAGTGGGTTACTTTAAATTTTAATTCTAATAATAAAATTAAATCTATCTGGGCATTTACTATTACTACACTTACAGATTTAAGCATCAAAAATGGTGCTAATACATTAGTTAATATTCAAGATTTTACCGGAAACACAAAAAGACCTCCAATTCATGTTGACGCATCATTTCTACCAAATGCAAATACTGCATGGCCAAATAGAGGAGCTTCAACTTATGTACTATAATTAGAATTCTTTATATAAAAGAAAACCCTGCTCAATGAACAGGGTTTTTTTATGATTATAGGTTTGCTCTTCAATCTAAAGTCAAATTTGAATTAAAACACCTTTTATATGTGCTAGTTCTAACTTCATTTAAAAACAAAAAGCCTGTAAACATTGGGTTTACAGGCTTTTTTGTGGAATGGATGGGATTACAATCGAACACTTAATCCCTATTTTAATGTTTATAAATAAGCTTGGTAAAAATCACTAAATCCCTTATTTATCTAAGCTTGAAGCGCCTATGGATTTACTATTTATTCTGTTTAAATCGAAAATGCTATTTTATTTTTTTAGATTTTAGGTCAAATTTTTTATTCTAAAAAGGAAAATATAACTTTTAAAATTATTGTAAGGTGTTCGACAGTCGAACACCTTTGTTTTCGATAGATATTTCGTTTTGATACAATATCCTTGAGAATTCCAGGGAGAAAGAGGGATTCGAACCTAAGCTCCGCATCCCTCTATTATACTGCATTTCTAATATTTTTTTACCCGTTGCGCTATGATTCTGCCACAAACTTTCAATGTGCTATTTAGTATGTAATACATTGTATTTTAACAGGTTATAATTTTATTTTTTTAATATGGCAAAAATACATTTTTTTATAATATAATCTTCTGATGTACGTATTTGTATTTAATGACAATAGATTATTATGGCTACTTCTGATGTATTACTGTTCACCTAATCATATGCTTTTGAATATATTTGAAAATTTACTTTTAATAATAACATTAAGGTACTATGAATGCGGCAGTCATTAATTCTTGTTCTGTCCTAGAGATTCCAATTTTTTGCGCAATAACTTTCCAGCTGCTTACGGCTTTAATAACTTCATTTATGATTTTATCCATTTGGTTGTTATCTAGTCTAAAATATTCTCCAACACTTATTGCAAGATTAAAATCAAGCTCATTGTTGTTAGTATCAATATTCAAGGCAAGGCCATCCTTATCTATTGAGGGATTAATATCATAAGCCGGAGATAGTATCCATCCTTCGTTAGTTAATAAGAATCCATGATTTCTAAGGTGGTCATCAGTGTTAGAAACGGCAATATTAAAAATTATCCTGCGCCATAGCTGCTGTAAGTTTTCATTAATATTCACTCCATAGTTTTGAATAAAATCAGCAATGTCAAGATAGCTTGGCATATTATCGCGAATTGTATCTTCACTATTAGAAGTCATTGTCATTGCCGACGCAAAATGTATTCTTTGTTCTTTTTCCCGATCGAAACGCTTTGTGAAAAAAGTGTTGTACTTGCCGGCAATCTTCTCAATTTTGCTTGGCGCCATATCTATGCCCGCTTTAAGTGCTAGTTCATAGGCAAGCATTTCCCATGCCCCCTTATCAATCGTATCATTTTTTGAAGGGAATTTTGCTATCCAGAGCTCCTTATTCTCATCAAGAATATTAGCTTTTGGCCTAGCTCCTCCAAGAGAAGAGCCTGGAGCCATGAGAACAGAGAGCCATTTTTGGATCTCTTTGTTATCATCGTCATTCTCCAGCATTTTTGCGGCGTTCTGAAGTTCACGGATGGAAGACCACGGTGGAGTAGGGCTTGTATTATTATTGTCTAAAAAGGGGCCGTCGAGCTCAGTCTTAAAACGCAACGCTCCCATGCGGCTTTCATCGTAAACACGAAGAAGATAATCTATATCGTAAAGTGTTCGTGGTTTTTCTCCATTCTCTTTTGCCTGCTGGCTGACTCTTCTTTTCATTAGTGTTCGCCCCCATGTATCTGGTATGCTATCAAGGAAGATTCCAAAGTTTTCTTTATCACTCGGGAATTGTGGACCTGAATAAAACTGAATATCCGGATCAAAAAGCATCTGATCTTTTGATTTAATCCATGTTCTATCGTATTCAAAGCTGAATGATTTCTTACCTTTGGCAAAATGTGCCGACAGTATGCCTGTTAACTCAGGTTCCTGCATACCTATCCAATGTGCGTAAACATATATGTCAAATTTGTTCTGTGCCATCTCTTCAAATTATAATAACTCTAAGTCTTGTAATTTTCGTCCAAAGGTATCATCCGCTGCAAGTTTAAGAAAATCCTCATGAAGACCTAAGACCCGAAGTACATTAAAATAAGCACCCATAGCTACACCTTCATTTCCCTGTTCTATTAGATACAGTGTAGATCTTGCGATATCTGCACGTTCAGCTAATTGATTAGTGGTAAGTTTACGTCTTTTTCTCGCTAGTTTAATATTCTCTCCCATTTGTTCCATCACCTCCTTATATTTGGGATAAATGATTTGTTTCTTCCTGTTCATCTTTGCAATATATTACTAAAGCTACTAGTATTACTAATGTTACTAATGTTACTAATGTTACTAATGTTACTAATGTTACTAATGTTACTAATGTTATTATTGATTGTTATTTCATACAAAGTTAATGTATTTGTTTGAAATAACAATCAATTTGTTTGTGTTTCTATTCTTCTTCTTCTTCTTCTTCTTCTTCTTCTTCTTCTTCTTCTTCTTGTTGTTGTTGTTGTTGTTGTTGTTGTTGTTGTTGTTGTTGTTGTTGTTATTGTTGTTCGAAATACCAAATCTCATCTGGAAAGTAGACATACTAGCAAATTCAAGAAGTTGCTAATAGCTTTATTAATGATTTATTTATAAATTTACCTTTCTTGTTTTCTTATAACTATAACTTTCAATCATGACTTTAACCTTCCCTCGAAAAAACTTGGCGATTAATGATCTCATACACTTCCGTGAAGCCGGAACCATTTATGAATTTACTGATTACTTAAGACGCCTGAAGATGAAAAGGGTGGTTGGGAAAAAGATAACTTACAGTTTAAGTTAGACCACATTCAAAGGCTTTTTGAGAATATGAATGAAGAGATAAATCAAACTATTCATACTTCAAACGATAAAACTGTAAATATTTTTTTCGAACAGCTTAAATCCGAAATTGCTCATTTTAATCTATTATCAGTGGATAAGGATTATTTTGTACAAATTTCTAAGCAGTGGAATGAAAATAAATATAATGAATTTCTCGAAAAAGTGGCTATTAAGGAACAAGAGTATTTTAACCAGCCTGAAAGGAATCAATATACGCACCTTGAAAAATATACTAGTAGCTATTATGGTTTTCTCACAGGTAAAATGGAAAGTCGAGAAATTGAAAATAAAAACTTCTATTGTATCGAAGAAAAACCAAATCTAATTGATTTAAATTTTCTTGACAAGTATCTTGAGATACTAGAGCGTGTTACTGAAAAATTTAGTGATAATGTTTCAAAAGAAATTGAGCTTTATGATAAAAACAAACTTGCAGGAAAAATAGTTGAAGATTCACAATCTTTTTATGATAAGGTTGTGGAAAAAATAATAAAGTAATTACAATTCTATTATTAATGTTTGCCTTATATGCTGGAGTTTCTGAATTTATAAAGCTTACACGTGAGAATAAAGAAAATATCAATAGCATTGAAAATAATGGCACTCGATATGAAAAACCAAGTTCTGATCTAATTACTCTAAAAATAGATGAAGTTTCAGCTGTAGATTATGCACCAGAACCTGAAGCAAAAAATGTAACAGTAACACTCAAAGTAATTCCCAAATCTAATAGTAAATATTTCCAATTAAAAGTAGGGCAGAACTAATTTTAATTAATTCCAAAGGGGTTTCTACATCCTATGATTTTGATCTTAATGGCGTAGATGACGGAATAATGCCTCAAGCAGTATCATACATATACCTAGATGGAATTATTCCCAAAAGTTATATGAAAAAATCTTAAAAGATGGTAAGTACAAAATAAAATGCGTAGTGTACTACGACAATGACGTCTTGCCTGGTGAACAAAAATTTAGTTCCGGGATTTTCAATCTAGAAAAAGAATCTATTAAGAATTAATAAACTTCAGTTTTTTTAATAATTTCGTTCTTGAGTAAGCTCTCAATTCCTAAATATAAATTTTATCACTACTTAACTTGTAAAATGGGATTATTTTTTTTGATATCTTATGTTTATTCCAGATGAAAATAATCATTTTCAAAAGATGAAAACTCATCGCGATGGTGGTTTTAGTAGTAACTAGCGTTGACAAACCTCTCGAAAAAAGGTGCACCTATATATGCACTTTGGAAATAATCAGCTGCAGATTCGAACCACACTATAATTTCTTCGAAATCTGGATGGATAGGTGATAAAATTAGTAAACATAATCGTGTTTATATTGGTAAATTCGATAGTGCTAAACTTAGTAAATCTTATTCATGAAGAATATTTATATAAGCACACTAATTTTAGGTTTGATTAGATCAAAAAATTATTTAGTTATAAGTTGGAAATTAATATCTTAATATCTAATGTGATATCTTATATTTCTAAATAATAAAGATTACCTTTACTCAAGCGGTGCGGGCGCTTGAGTAACAAACCATAACCCAACAAAACACGCCATATAAACCCTCTAGGGTTTATATGGCGTGTTTTGTTGGGTTGAAATTTGTGTTATTTGTCAGTTTAAGAAGTAACTTCCGGAAAGCTAAATTCAAAAAAATCATTTATCGATAGGCTTGGGAAAAATCAGTAGAGCCCTTTATTTATATTAGCTTGCAGTGCATATTTGTTTTTTATTTTTTATTTTTTTAAATTGAAAAGCTTATCTATTTTTTTAATTTTAGTTACAATTTTCAATTGTTTTTTTGTTCACTTTTATCTCATGTTCATTTTAAATGAACAGTCAAATATAGTGAACAAACAACAAGGTTGAAAAATTAAAGTTGTCATTCAATGGATGTTAATATCAATGTCACTTATACCTGCAGTATACTGAATTTGGTTGATGTATGAGGTGTATTATGTAAATATTAATTCATATTGTCGCTAAATATGTGATTTCTGGAGAATTGGTTTGTACTGTAAAAAAAGTGCCACAATTTCATTTTCATTTTTCTCAAGTTAATCTATTAGAAAATAAAAGGATTTTTTATTTTCTAACATTATATATAAGTAAGTAGCAGTACTTTTTTCATTGTATTCATTATGACTGCTCCTCTTATTTACTTCAAAGGTATTTATTTCATCCCACGCAAAAGTTCCTATTGAATTAAAAAAGACCTTCGTATCACTAATAATGATTTCAGTGGATTCTTCGGTAACACCCTGTTTTTTATAAAAGAAAAAAGATATAAGAGTCCAATAATACCTAAAAATACTGCCAGAAAAACAGATAAGTCTATAACAATAAGAGCAATTGCCAAAAAAATTACAGACCCTATCAATGATATTATAACATTTTGGTTTCTAAACCTTTTAGCTTGCTTTATAATTGTTTCCATCTTTTTGTGTTTAAATGGTCATTATTTTTTATATAAATTATTAATTTTATCAAATTCTTCGATTGTCTTATAGCCTAAAAATGAATGCATTCTTATCCTTTGTGCTTACTTAAGAATTCGATTTTAAATTATCATATCTCACAGAAATTATTTTTGTAAGTCATAAAGTTTTAAATCAGCTGAATAAAACTGTTAAGGCTTTCTGTCTTGAAAATTTAATATCAAAGCCTAATAAATAAATTGGTTCGCATTGTAACGAGTTCTTTGTACTGCTTTTTTAAATCGTCTTGTAAAAAAGAAATATCAATAAGCTCAACAGCCTGAGGAAGCCATAGACTTAATCTTCTGTATACATAATTAATCTGTCGTGGAGTTAATTGTAAAATTTCTGCAAATCTGTCAAAATAAACTTTATTAAAGTTTCTCTTTTTTCCTCCAAATAATAAGGCAGTATCTTCATCATCTTTTGGTAAAATTATTTTTACATTCAATAAATCATAAGAAGGCGATAAAACCCAGCCAATATCTGAGAGCCACATTGAGAAATTTTTTAAATGCATATCGTTATTTCCAATAATAAAATTGAATAGTGTAAGTTCGAAGAACCGTAATTTATCAAGTAATGTATTTACAGACAATGCTCCGATATTTTTTCCAAGCATCTCCATTGTTCCCATGTATTTATCTCCTAATTCTAAAATCTGCAGAAAATCAATCATGTGGATTTTGGAACCATCATTTCTTCGGTCAATCCGTTTAGTAATATAACATAATTCACCGGATGCCAGACGGATCATGTTTGACGGCACAGCATCAATTTTAAACAGTTCAGCCAATTTCATAGAAAGATGCTCATTTTCGGGCATCTGATTAAATTGTTGGTTTTGAGGTTTTAAAATGTAATTTCCGTCTAGTGCGTCCATAATGGTGAGACGTTCGTCATGACCGTTTTCTAACAGTGATTTAATCCATCCCAATGATAATTTAGGCTGAACGCCTGGAACTGATACGGATAATTCAACAGCCGCTTTAGCTAATTTTTCCATCTCTTCTAATTTGTATGGGAGAATAGGAGGGTGGATTGTACCATAAAATACAAGACTGCATTTAGGATGATAATCGATTTGATCATCATCTAGTTCTTTGTAGCAATACAGACATTTAGCCATTTTGATTTTCTTTAAAAGGGTGAACACTCACAGCGCCTATAGCATTCTGACAGCATGCTAAAAGAAGTCCCATGCGGTCATTTTTATTTATTTTCCAGCTTTCAGATGCTATATTTAAAAGCCATCCTTCCGGAATTAAACCATCAAAAAAAGAAAATAATCTTTTGCTTATATAGGGACGTTGACGTACAGGCATATCAAAAGTTATGAATAACCCTTGATGGTTGGCAATATAATCTTCATCATATGTAAATACATATTCCCCATCGTCTGATTCGGTTAAAATTCCCGATTTGATAGAATTATATTTTATTATCGCTTGTCGCATAATTATTTTCTATTATAGGTGCTAAAATATGTCCAAACATATGTAATACCTGATTTACTTTAGATAAGCTTAGATTTTCTTTTCCCTGTTCTATTTTGCGAATTACTGTCAATGCCACACCTGCTCTCATTGCAAACTCTTCTTGGGTAAGCCCTGCTTGTTTTCGTCGCTTCTTTACGAAATCTGCTATTGCATTCATTTTTATATGTTTTTAAATATAAAGATAGTAAAAAAAATAATGACTATATGTTTTTGAGTATAAAAAAAACAAAAAGCGAATAATTATATGTTTTTGAATATAAAAATATTTTAAAAATTATAATTATATGTATTTGGATATAATATTGACTTTTTACTGTTTTTCTATGGAATTAAATGTATTATTGATCATTATGATGTGTAATTAAGTAATTATATAAGGAGGGTTATAAGTTTAAATAACTGTTTTTTAGTAGTTTTGGATAAAAAAATGATTCTGGTTTAGTTTTTTCTACTTAACATGTTTAAATAAAATTAATATTCATAATTTTAAATTAAAAAATTACTCTTGTATCTTTATAGCTTAAAATATGGATAATATAAGCATTCCTGAAGAAGATATTGACAGACTACTTTTATTTACGAAGGAGGGTAAAGCACAAAGCAATATAGATATAAAATCTTTTCAGAATTATTAAAGAGATGTTTTTTATATCCATTAAATATATTAATTTTTTAAACTACTTAGCTCATTGTATTTTTTAAGATAAAAATTAGCAGCTTTTATTTGATTTTCCGATTTTAATACAAGGAAATATTTATAATAATATTCAGCTCCTATATCATTCGGGTACTTCGCCAGTAATTTTTTATAGTATTTTTTGGCATTTTTAAAATCATTATTGAAATAATAAGAGTCAGCGATTTTCTAAAGAGTCGTAGCCGTCTTTAACCATTCTTTCAAATTTTTTTATAACATCAATGTACATTTATTATAGATACGTTTTTGAAATCTTAGTGCTTGGTAATTGGCTAGTTATTTCAATTTTATTCAAAAAATTTGGAATGACTATGTTATTTGGGTGTAATTTTGAAGAAAAGTTATTAAGTGCCTCTTGCGTTTGAGCCTTTGATTTTTTAATAGTTTATAAGGTTGTTGCTGTATTTCTTGCTCTGTAATCCTGCTAATTAATATTGTATCACTGGTACTGAGTATTATGGGATCGCCGTCTTGCGGCCAATTATTTACGTTAAATCCCGGCGTTTTTATTATTTTTAGATTTTTAATTTTACCGAGTTGTCCCTGTCGTAATTTCTCTTTTTCGGTATTGATCTTTCTGTTGTTTTATTGATAGCTTTAGAGAGTTGCCCTTTTCCTGTTCCTTTTTGGCAAGTTCAGAATCTACCACTATTTCATTTTTACTTTTTACAATTCCTTTATCTTACATGTCGTCTTCGAACACAGCAGTTATTGTTCTTTTTCCATTTGATTCTAAATCATTGGTTGCAATTAATTTTGTATACGTTACATTATATATTCTTTTGTGGCTGCCAAACTTTTGCAAAACAATTTCTTCTACATGGTAATATTTTATTTTTTTCCTTGTAGCAACTGTATCAATAGTATTTGAATAATTAGTTTTTGAGTGGTGTATTTTTTTTCTTTTGGAAGACTTTTTTGTGACCAACTATGGAATGAAAATGAAGTTACGACTACAATGTAAAGAAACAGAGGTTTATCTTTCATAGTCCAGATGCAAAAAATGGCACGAATGCTTCTCGCTTAATCCTATCCACTATTAGCGATATCACAAAAATAAATGACTTTTAGAAAGCAGAAATTTGACTTTTAAATCGGTTGATAACAGATTAGTATTATCAATTTGTATAAAACCGCTTTGTGATTGATTTACTTTTATTTAACTGTGAATCACAAATCCGTACACTTTAATTCTCTAACTTTATAATTGTAAACAATTTACTGTTCTTGTTTCATAATTGAGAGGATTTAACAATTAAGAAAAGCTAATCCTTAAATGGCATTTTTGACTGATGATTAATCATTTATTTAGCATACTATAGCAGTTAAGAACAATTATGCTATTGGTAACAAATCAAAAATCATACAAACCATATTTATATCCATGTTTAACCTAATACTTTGCTAATTTCTTTAGTTAAATAAAACCGCTGTGTTTTTATTGTAAAGTCGAAGCAATTAATAATCCAATTTATTAATACTTTTATTATGGGGAAAAAATACTTATTTCTTATCATTGCTTTTCTGTTATTGCTAACCTCTTCGAGTTCACTAGCCCAGGCACCCGGAGGAGTAAGTAGCAATCTTAAATTTTGGTTGAAAGCCGACGCAGGCGTAACTGGAACAAATGTATCGGCATGGGCTGATCAGTCAGGTAACGCTATAAATTTTACTCAGGCAGTTGCTAGTTCCCAGCCGCTCTTAGTAAATAATTCTATTAATAATAATCCTGCTGTTAGATTTACCAATGACGTAATGAACTTTGCAAATGGTATTACAGGAGTTGGAAGCATTAGCGATGTAAATATTTATTCGGTGATCAGAATCAATAATTCAGCTGGTAATGCTACTTTAGTGAATCAAGCAATACCAGGTGGCTCATTATCTATATTCTTGCCTTTTTCTACTAATGGTAATGTGTATTGGCGCCCTAAAGCGCCAGATTTAATATTTAGTTTCGCCAGCATACCCAATAACAAAGAACCTCATATGTATAGTTTCAATGCCAGTATAACAGCTGGGCAGACGCATGGCGGTACTGTGAAAAATGCAATAGTTTCTGATGGTAAGGTATTGGCTTCAGGAGTCACAATGACAAGCTTTACGGGAGGTGCCAGTAATGCTACCTTAGGAAATTCTATGGCAAATGATGACATAGCAGAAGTAATTGGCTATTTGGGGCCGGTAAATGCCGTGCAAAATAATCAGATCCAAAGTTATCTGGCACTGAAATATGGTATTACCCTGGATCAAACTGTAGCAAAGAATTATGTAAATAGTTCTGGTGTAGCATGGTACCCTAGCGCTACTTCACATAGTGGATTCGCCAAAGATGTAACGGGTATTGCCAAAGATGACGGCTCGGGTTTAAATCAAACCAATTCAAGAAGTGTAAATATTGGTTCCGTTTTGAGTATTGAAAGTCCAGCCGCACTAAATAATGACGACTATTTCATAACCGGGGATAATGGTGTCTCGATTGATTTGCGGTCTACCGATGTACCGGCAGGTGGTTATGGAAAACGATTGCAGCGTGTATGGCGGGTGAGTAAATCTGGTGTGGGTGCAGTTAATCTTAAATTTGATCTAAACCTTATCCCTGAGTTATTGCTATCAACAGCTAATTTAAGCAATATTGCTTTGTTAGTTAACAACAGCAACAGCTTTGCTACATCAACACCTTATACTGGATCGATATCAGGTTCTACCCTAGAATTTACAGGAATAACCTTGAATAATGGTGATTATTTCACCCTTAATATCGGTGAACAGATTATCCCTACAACCTATGACTTTGAGTTTTGGTTCGGGGTACCTTCTTGGAATACAACTTATTTCATGCCTCAAAAACTGCATTTTACGGGGGTTTCCGATACCCAAAGTGCTGCTTACGTTATTGACATGCCTGCTGATCCAAGCTTTACCCCGATAACGGGTTTCATTGCTCCTACTACAGCTAAAATCATAGATATGTCATCACTGATCAATTCTATAACAGTAAAGCCCGCTAATACAATTCAAAATAAGGGACTCAGAATTCGGGTCAACGGACAGATGGGAGCTTACTATGCCAATGAGAGTGATTCTAATTATGGTACAATGCCACTTCGAGGTCCCAACGCTTTGGGAACTTCTTTTATTATTCCCGGTCAGGACACTTTTAGTAATTCGCAAAGTTGGGGTCTGGCAAGAAGTATGTTTGTAGTAACTTCTACGCAAGATAACACAATAGTTACAATTAACCCGACTGAGGCCATTTTAGGACATGGTGCCAATGTGCCTTTTACTATAACCCTTAACAAGGGCCAAAGTTACTCGGCTGAGGCGACGTCAAGTACAGGAAGACATATGGCAGGCAGTTTAGTCACGAGTACCAAGCCTGTCGTTGTTACCTATATGGATGATTTATTAGGATATGGAAGTGCTGCAGATAATATGGGAGACCAATTAGTGCCAATTGCCAAATTAGGCTTGGAATATGTTCATTTACGTGCTAATCTTAATAATAATGGAGAATTGGCTTATATTTTTGGTTCTGAAGACGGAACTACGATAACAATATTTGATGGGACTACCACCAGTACTCTTGTAGTTAACAAGGGAGGCATGGTAAAACACTTGATGCCAGTTGGCAAAAATGCTGCCAGCATTATAGCAGACAAACCAATTATGGTTTATAAAATCGGAGGATACGCCACAGAGTTAGGTGGTGGGGTTTTAACGCCAATTGCCGAATGTAAAGGCACACGAGCAATCGCATTCCAGTATCCGACAGTTGCAACTGAGGCAGTTTTTAACTTTGTAGCTCCTAATTCAATTTTAAGTGGATTTTCATTAAATGGTGATACAACGCTTTTACAAGCTTCTGATTTTACCGCAATACCCAATATGCCTGGCTGGAGTTACTGTAGGAAAACTGTTACTAATACTTTCTCGCCGGGTGACGTTGTTAGTATAAAGAATACATTGGGTAAATTCTATTTTTATCAAAATATGTATAGTAATGGTGGCGGCGATTACAGTAATTTTTCTGATTTTGGAAATGTTGTTTTATTTCCTGAAACAACTCACACCTGTGAGACCAATACTATTACTTTGAATAATGGTGCTATTGCATTTAATTCCAATATTACAGGTTATAGCTGGACAGGCCCTAATGGCTTTTCCAGCACTCAGGCTAGTCCTGTTCTTACGGATCCTACGGCTCTGAATACGGGTACATATCTTTTAACTGTAACAGACAACACAGGCTGTTCTCATATTGAAAATCTAATTGTTGACCTACCTATCAGCTCGATAGTTGTTACTCCAATGCCTAGTGCTCCATGCGTTGGCTCTACGGTTACTTTTACATCGGAGACCGTTCCTGCGGGAGCGGTTCCCGCAAGTATAAGCTGGACGGGACCAAATGGTTTTACCAGTACACAGGCCGAATTTGAGATTACGGACATTAAAGCTGCACAGGCGGGCACTTATACCTGTACCTATACAGATAAATATGGCTGTACTGTCACCAATAGTACTACCATAACGGTAAGCCCTTCGGTGTTGTCGAGTTTTGCCATAGGCACTGGTGGTATTAAGAGATTAAACTGTAATAATCCTTCTATAACCTTAAATGTTGCTGGCTTTACTCCGGGCCTTCGATATGATACATTTAATCCGTATGATGCCAGTTCCTTATTTGCCAGTTCTGATTTTACGGTTATTGCTAATGGCTTTTACAATGAAGAGCCGGCAACTAGCGGTATTGCGAGTCAAATGAATCTTACGGGTCTTAGCGGCATTACCACAAGTTCGGTTTCTTATGGAGTTCAATATCGAGGTTTTATAAATATAACGACTGCCGGAGACTACATATTTTATACCAACAGCCATGATGGAAGCAATCTATATATTGATGGATCTTTACGTGTCAGTAATGATGGGGGTCATACTTTAACAGAAGTAGCTTCCACTGCCTTTAATCTTTCGGTGGGCCGCCACGCAATTGTTGTTAATTACTTTCAAAGCGCCGTAGGGGCAGATGCCTTAACGGTTTCCTATTCAGGACCCTCCATTGCTAAACAAGCAATTCCCGCCTCGGTATTATCCCATGCGGAGGGAACTGCTCCCACACTTACCTATAATTGGAGCACGGGTGAAACCAATACTTCGAGTATAACGGTAACCACACCTGGAATCTATACCGTAACAGGTTCCAATGGCGGGTGCAGCTCTGTAGCCAGTTTTGAAATAACTGCCATTGACAACTATGATTATAGTGATATAATTGCCCCTTGGCCGGTAGCACAGGCACGAGTAGCCAATTGTCTGGTCGCGGGTGTGCCCACAGGTTCAAACACCTCAGTATGGGCAGGAGCGGGTATAAGTCTTGAGTCCATTCCATTACGAAATGCGACAGCTTCGGCCGATGCTTTTGATGATGGACTGATCCGTCCGACGGGCGCTGCACAAACAGCTACATCACAAACCTTTAATGTGATTTTAAATACCAACACCCCTGGCACTATGGTGCATTACGGAATGTGGTTTGACTGGAACAACAACGGGAATTTTGCCGATGATGTAGATGCCAATGGCGACCCTGCTTTTTACAGCGGCAACAGCGCAGTGGGAGCATCAGCTGTAATATTACCAGTTGCAATACTAGCGCCCTCTGGAGTTACGGCCTATAAGTTACGTCTCATTGTGGCTGATATACCAGTGGTTTTTACAGCTTTTGATGATATATTCGATAACGGTGAAGTAGAGGATTATACTTCAATTCTATTACTGGAAGGAACTGTCTTTGGTGACAGGGATGGTCTGGGCGGGTCTCCTGTCAATACTGTAAACGGTACCGGTACAAATGCCGGAGGCTTAAATGCAATACTGGTAAACAGCTTAGGAAGAGTAGTTGCTGTGACCCCTGTGCCTGTTAACGGCCACTATAGTTTTGTTTCTATAGATCAGGGTACTTATAGTATAGTGCTGAGTGCTGCCAATGCAGTTGTGGGGGCAACCCCTCCAAGCCCGAGCCTGCCGGCAGGGTGGGCCAATACTGGCGAAAACCTTGGGGCTACCGCTGGCAATGATGGTGATGTAAATGGTATCCTGCCCAATATTGTAATAAGCACGGCCAATGTGGCCCATGCTAATTTTGGGATCAACGGCCGGCCAACGGCAGATACTATAAATTCTTGCGAGGTAGACCCAGGGGGAACCAATCAAATAATCGTACCTGCTTTGACTGGTGTCGATTTTGAAGATGGTATCTATGATGGCAGTACCAATAATAACACAATAACTATTGTAACCCTTCCGGCAAATGGTGTACTTTATTACAGCGGACTCCCCGTAACAGCCGGCCAGGTTATATCAAATTACAACAAAAGTTTATTGACAATAGATCCCAATGCGGGAGTTTCCACATTATCCTTTACTTTTTCAGTAGTAGATGGTCTGGGTGCTGTAAGTTTACCCGCCACAGTAACATTGTCAACAACGTATGCAGGAATAGACCAATCGGCATTTGTGGGCGGCAACACTACAATGGCAGCCACTGGGACAGGTACCTGGACACCACAAATAGGGAATCCGGGTACGGCTACGATTACCACGCCATCCAGCCCATTCACGACCATTACAGCTTTTAGTACGCCAGGCACATATAATTTTATATGGACTAGCCTTAGTGGTTGTGTAGATATTGCATCTGTTGTGGTAACCACCTCAATGATTAATGGGGTCGATGATAATTATACTTCTGTTCCCATCAATGGTGCTACTGGGGGCACAACGGCTTCGGTTCTTCAGAATGATACCTTAAATGGAGTAATCTTAAACCCGGCCGATATTATTTTGACACCTGTGACCGTTCCAGCCGGATTGACATTAAACCCGAATGGAACGATTACGGTCTCTGCAAATACTCCTGCCGGTACCTATGTTTTAACTTATAGTATATGTGAAAAATTAAACTCTGGCAATTGTGATGGAACTACTACTGCAACTATAGAAGTGATTGCTGTGGGAATAAGCGGTGTGGTACATGATGATGCAAATGGCTTAATAGGTACTCCTTTTAGTACAGTAGATGGTATCGGAACCAATGCCGGAGGGCTTACTGCGATATTGGTTAATAACGTTGGGGACGTTGTTGCCAATTCAGCGGTGGCTATAGATGGATCTTATAATTTTACCCTCTTACCCCCTGGAACTTACAGTGTTGTATTGAGCACAACAGCAGCAATAGTGGGTACACCAGCTCCAAGTTCAAGTTTACCTTCGGGTTGGGCCAATACGGGAGAGTACCTCGGAACAGGTAGTGGAAATGATGGTACTGTAAACGGTGTTTTGACAAACATAGTATTAGGTGCCGCAACCTCGGTGGTCAACGCAGATTTTGGTATCAACAGTATACCAATAGCCAATCCTCTTACTGCCTGTATTACAGATGCTGGTGGAAGTACACAAATAAATGTCCCGGTTCTAACAGGATCTGATTTTGAAGATGGTACTTATACGGGCAGCAGCAGTACCAATACTATCACTATAGTTTCATTGCCTGTTAACGGGACGCTTTTTTATAACAGTATAGCGGTAACAGCAGGACAGGTTATTTCAAATTATAACCCCAACCTATTGACTGTAGACCCGGGGGCGGGTGTATCGAGCATAGTTTTTAACTTTAATGAAGTGGATGCTGCAGGAATGGCAAGCTTGCCTGCACAGATCATTTTAAATATTTCTGATGCTGGACCGGACCAAAATGTATTTTTAAATGGAACAGCTACCATGGCTGCAACAGGAGTGGGGACATGGAGTATCTTAGGTACGCCTCCGGGAGCGGCTATTATCACAGACATTAATAATCCTACAACAACCATTACGGGTTTTGATACCAATGGAACCTATGTTTTTGTTTGGACAACTACTGCTAACTGCTCTGATAGAGTTCAAATAAATGTACCTGGGGCACAGCCTATCGTAGCTAATAATGACACAGGGAATTCTATAGCGGGCATATCGGGGGGGATCTCTTTCAGTAATGTGCTGTTAAATGATACTTTGGGAGGTAATCCGGCTACAACTGGAAATGTTATGGTTAGTTTTGTAAATTCAACCCATCCCGGGATTACTTTATCAGGGACAGATGTGTTTGTGGCAGCTGGGACACCTGCCGGAAATTATCTGTTGACTTATCAAATTTGTGAGGCTGTAAATAGTGGAAACTGTGATACAGCTACTGTAACAGTAAATGTGACTGCGCCGGTTATCAATGCCGTCATAGATAATTTTACCTCTGCTTCAATAAGTGGAACAACTGGTGGAAGTACGCCTTCAGTATTATTAAATGATATGCTGAACGGTGCGATTTTAAATCCATCTGATATTACATTAACACCGGTAACTGTACCGGCAGGTCTGACGCTGAATGCTGATGGAACCCTTACTGTAGCTCCAAATACAACAGGAGGAACTTATGTAGTAACCTACAGTATCTGTGAGAACTTAAATCCAACTAATTGCAGTACAACAACGGCAACATTATTTGTAGCTGTACCTAATATTACTATTGTTAAGGGTGCTGTCTTCAATGACGTGAACGGTGACGGCTTTGCCCAGGCAGGGGAGACGATAACCTA